>NZ_BAAFZH010000036.1:0-33632 GCF_054684315.1 Scytonema sp. NUACC21
TTGAGAGAACCGCGTGCTAACCATTGCAGCAGTTCGACTTGGGGAACATCTGAGAAAATTTGCAAAGGACTCTGGCTCACTACAGATAGGTATAACTCTAGGATAAAGCCATCTGGAAGCAGCCTCTTCCAAGGCGGTGTATGATGAAGCCAATGAAGTATAAAGGATGAAGTATGAAGTAAAGCGCATCAATAAATTCAGGAGCTTGTATCCTTCCATCAACCTAACTTTTCATCCTTATTTTGCAATTAATGAGTACTTACCATATCAATTTAGAAGACGACGTTTTAAGAATCAAATTTGGTACTCCAGCCAATGGTGACCAAATAGTCCGCGATGCAGCAGCACGTTTGGATGAAATGGTGGAGTCTGGAGAACTCAAAGGAGGGCGGTTGCTGAAAATTGACGGACCAGCATCCTTACCCGTATGTTACCTGATAGCCCACAAAGTCTCTCACCTTTATAGTGCGATCGCGATCTTCGATCCAAAGATAGGCAGAAAAGGTTACAAGACCTTCATTACAGCTATTTCCCATACTCCAGCCTACCAAGTGGGAGAACTGATTGAAACAGATGAAGCTCAAAAAGACAGAACGATGATTAAAGTCGTAC
The DNA here is from genome assembly GCF_054684315.1 of Scytonema sp. NUACC21. NCBI lineage: Bacteria > Bacillati > Cyanobacteriota > Cyanophyceae > Nostocales > Scytonemataceae > Scytonema > Scytonema sp. NUACC21. The sequence continues at coordinate 613 of NZ_BAAFZH010000036.1, forward strand.
TTTGCGGACCCCCACAATCAGGGAAATCGTGTTTGCGGGAAGGCTTGAAACAAGCGATTGGTAGTATTCCAGGCGCACCCTATCCTTATGCGATTACAGCCTGTCCCGATGGAGAAGGTGCTTGGTTTTCAGAAGCTGCAAGGAGAGATCCAGATTTAGCAAGACGACTCAAAGAGGACTACAAAGCTAAGTTCACAACAGAATTTGCCAAGAAAGCAGCTGGGTGGGTAAGAAGTGCAAATTTACCCATCAACATTATTGATGTGGGTGGCAAAATGACTGACGAGAATCGGCTGATTATGCGGGAAGCCACTCACGCCGTGATTTTAGCTGGAGACAACGGTAAAGACGAAGTTCCAGAATGGGAAGAATTTTGTCGAAGTTTGAATTTGTGTATTATCGCAAACATATATAGCCACTACAAAGGTACCGAGGATAAGATTGAGAACGAATTTCCAATCCTAACTGGTAGTGTTCATTACCTCGAACGGGGAGAAGACATTTCTAGTCGTCCAATGGTGCAAGCCTTGGCGCGGTTGTTAGTGGGGTTGAGTAAGGGATAGGGGGTAATAGCGCGAGCCCTCTTATTAGTACCCGTAATTATATTAAGCATTGTTACTCTAAGAGCATTTGAACAACTATTGGGGTGGTTTAAAGTATGAGTTCTACAGACCCTTTTAAAGACTATAAAACCAAACATCTTGTTTTACTAATAGGTGAAAATCCATTACCTAATTATGTAGCTGCCATGAAGCTACTAGAAGAGAAAAGTAAAGTATATCTTGTTCATACTAATCAAACTATTGCTCAAAAAAATAGATTAATGAAAGCTTTAAAGAAGAAAGGATTTTCTAGTCAGGAAGTCCCTTTAGATAATGACCATACAGATGACAACAAATCTAATGCTTATAAAATTTATAACATAGTTCAACAATATCTAAAAGACATACCACTTAGGGAGCGTATAGGGCTGCATTACACAGGTGGTACAAACACAATGGCAGTTCATACTTATCGAGCTATATCTGATTTAAAAAGGTCAGATACCGTCTATAGCTATCTTGATGCACGTACTTTAGAAATATTTATAGATACTTCAGAATCAGAACCTTTTCACCGAGGTGTTCAGCTTGAAGTTTCTCTAAAAGATCTGTTTAATCTTCATAACTATGAATTCAAATTAGCTCCTCGTTCTCAACCTATTTTGCCAGATGTAGCAGCCGAACTAGTTAGAATTTACCAAGATAAAAATGAACAAGTAGCACAAACTTGGCGAAAATGGTCTAACACTCATCAATACAACAACTATGGTGAACTAAAAAAAGCTAAAGATTTAGAGACAGGTTATTGGAAATCAGAAGAAGACCTTTCAAATATATCTTTAAATTTATCAGCTTTACATCCAGAATGTATTAATGTTTTAGTTAATAAATTAGAAGCATCACGTAACTTAAACCAACTTTCATTAAGGATTACTAAACAAAAAGGTTTTGATAGTTGTAAACAAGTTTGTGAATGGCTGGGAGGTATTTGGTTAGAACATTATGTTCTTAGTGAGGTTCAAGAGATAGCTAAAAATAAGAATTTACAAATTGGCGAAAGTCAAATGTCGTTTTTAATGAAGATAAACAAAGATAAAATATACAGGGAAGTTAACTTTGAATTTGATGTTGCTTTTATGCGGCATTATCAGTTATTTGCTATTTCTTGTACCACCAGTAAAGATCCGAAGGAATGTAAACTAAAACTATTTGAGGCATACACTAGAGCTAAACAACTAGGTGGTGATGAAGCCAGAGTAGCTTTAGTTTGCTGTTGTGATAATGATGAAACTAAAGATATAACTCTAGATATATATCTTAAAAGTCAACTTGAAGGTGCTGTTAATAATCCTAAAATTGCTGTATTTCTCCGTAAAGATTTACAAAATATAAGAATAGGGATAGCTGATTGGATCGAGAGAAATAAGGGGAAATCATGAATAAATTAACTATTACAGTTGTAGATACTACTGGAATTCAAGAATATGTTTTTAGTAGTAACCGCCTGAGTGAAAATATTGGAGCATCATATCTGGTGTCTCAGGCTACTAAGGAATGGGTTGAAGAAGCTTTGCAGGATTTAGAAAAAGAACTTAAACATAAAGAAGAAGTTAAATACAAAGTTCATATCCCTAATTGTAAATCGTTACACGAAGTTCATATTGGAAATGAGGATGTAGCAGCCGAGATAATTTACACAGGAGGTGGTAATGCAGTCTTACTTTTTGCCAGCTTTCAGTATGCTGAACGATTAACTCAAATCCTGAGTAAACGAGTTTTGAACGATGCACCAGGTTTAAATATTGTAGTTGCTCATTATCATGACTTTGAATTTGGTCAGGGAAATTTAAAAGCTAAAATCAATTCACTCTTAGAAAAGGAATTAGCTAAAAAGAAACGAGAACGAATTCTTTCTGTACCTTTATTGGGTTTGGGTGTGACAGCTACTTGTCAGTCTACTCAACTCCCAGCAGTTAATACTAGCGAACAATACGTTAAGACAGATGAGGAAGATATATATTTAATTTCTAGAGAAACGGAAGCAAAGCTAAAAGCTGTTTCTAATGCGAATCAAAAACTTAGTAAAGAATTTGCAACAGTTTTTAACTCAGAAATTTATGATTTTCCGCACCGCACAGATTATTTCGGTCGTTCTGAAGGTGAGTTCTGGGGTTTCGTTACAAGCGAAGCCAAACATAATACCTTGGTCGCCCGCACCAACCTTGTCAAACTGTTCATCGCTACTTTGCTCGCGGGTTTCTTGAGCATCATTGACACCTTGAGCGATATCAGGTGATTGTTCGTCTAAAGCTACGATAACGGAGCAACTGTTGGCAGAAAATCCGTTATCAGCGTTGGTGTAGCCAATTTCTGCAATTTTTTTCCGGGCGAGATTAACGTAATTGACATTGGCTTTGGTGGTAATTTCCCCAGTAATTAAGACCAAGCCAGTGTTAACAACAACCTCAGCTGCTACACGGCTACTGGGGTCTTGAGACAGTAGGGCATCTAAGATAGTATCAGAAATCTGATCGCAGATTTTGTCAGGATGCCCTTCGGTTACTGACTCGGAACTAAATAGATAACGATTAGACAAATGTGATTCCTCCTTAGAAGGTAACAATAGCGACTTAAACTGATGTGTTTGGTTCAGTCGCTTTAACCTGCAATCATAACAATATTTTCACAATCAGTAATTGGTCTGATGGTAATTTTATAAAATTCCTTCCTAAAGACAGATTCTTTTAAAGAAAAGAAAAGTTACTTTACTCAGCTACCGTTGTTTCTTTTTGATAACCAATTAAAAAACAGGGGGACACCCACTCGCGCCCCCGAAAACTTAGATATTAACACTATTGCCGCTAACTAGATTTTCGCTGCTAACTGTGCTTCCTTGGATGTTAAACGCTCGTAAGTAGCACGCATCTTCAGACCTGTGAGCACTTGGAACAAACCCGTACCATTATTGGAACCAGGATACTCGCGGTGCTGAAGCAGTAAGTGAGTCATTTCACCCTTATACTTGGTAGAGGTGTTGCTCAGATGAGTCTCAATGTAAATCACTTCTTCCAGGTTATCAAATTGACCATCGACTTCCAACACGGAGACATAGCGACCGTAGTATACGTCCGAACCGTAGTACAGTTGCATACCAGGGTAAGAACAGGTCAGTTTGCGTCCGCAAGGAGTCCACTGAATTGTTGAGCCTTCATCAAACAAGTAAACAGGCTCAAAACCAGTCTTACCTTCCCGTTGGAGCATCCGTACCCGCAGGACTTTACGTTCTTTGTCTTCTTTAATCAGGTTGGTGGGCAGTACCTGAAGAACCACATCGGCAAACTCTCTTTGTGGTTCGATGTACTTTGTAAAATCGGGTTTGCGGGAGTTAATTTGAGCTAAAACGTCTTCATAGCGGTGACCGCGCTCAGCCATATCCCGCTGAATTTTCCAGGCAATCTTGACTTCATCGCTAATATCAAAATAAACGCTGAAGTCAATGAGTTCCCTTACTCGCTCGTCATAGAGAGGATGCAGTCCCTCAACCACAACAATATGATTTGGATCTATTTTCTCTGGTGGGTCGATAGTGCCGGTCTCGTGGTTGTAAATCGGCTTCATGATAGATTGACCTTCTTTGAGCGCTTTGATTTGCTCGTACATCAGGTCAAAATTGTTGGCTCTTGGGTCAAGTGCAGTGATACCCGTTTCTTTGCGCTGCTTGCGATCTAAGGAGTGATAGTCATCCAAACAGATGACAGTCATTAATTCTTCACCAAATAAATCAGTGAGGCGACGCAAAAACGTAGATTTACCGCACCCAGAGTCTCCCGCTACTCCAATCAGTACCACGCGTTCCGGCTTACTAGTCATAAATCTCCTCTAAGGTTCTCAAGATGAGTGCATCAATAATTTTTTTGTTTCGTTTTGTTTCAATCGTGAAGCCAGGAGTACACCAATGGTTTATCCTGCGTTCTTGCCCTCCAGCAATCCAGCGCTATCTCAAGCAGGTACTAACGCGAAAGTTTCTACCTGCTTCATAAGGCTGACTTTATTGCTGGTAAGTATTTAATCCTAGTGTTAAATTGAATTGTAACAGAAGGGGTTACTCTATACAAGGTTGATTCCCTTGATTCGATCCCCTAATTTTTTGGCAAGTGAGAGGTTATTAGAAAGTTGACAACCGCATATAAGTGCTGTGTCACCAGAAATACACTGTTTTTGAAGACATACTATATTAAGTCTACAATGTAATCTGAGATTTTGAAATTTCTTGGTTATTGAAAATTTCCCAACAGCGTGTAAGGTTTTAGAGCTTTAACGCCAAAAATTATCAGCAAAAGGGAACGCTTAACAGGAAAATCTTGTCAGAATCAAGATGACTTCAGCGGACTCTGCTAAATTAATGAAAAATTGACAAAAAGCGCAAATTTTTCGGCTATCACTTGAGCGCGATCGCCCAACAGCCTTTTGTGAGCTTTAGGTTCCTCGTGATGGTGGTTGACAGATTTTTCACATCAAGTGAAACTAAATTGTAGTAGTTGTATATTCTGGGTCTCCCCGTAGCAGAATTTTGTTGCTGAATTTTTTCGGTGTTGTGGAAGTGTCCATGATGACGGATAAAGTATTCAGCAGTCAAGTTCTGGTGTCAAAATTCTCAGATGATTTCTGAGACAGTGGGAGATTCACACTTGGTTTAGGGAAAGTCAAACAAATCGCAAAAGATTTTTTGTGGTTGGTTTTTCCTAAATGGAGTGGCTTCGGGCTGTGTTTCCAATGGGTACCGAGGAGAGATATCTCTATAGGGGGTAGCACTTCTCGAAAAAAACATTAAATTGACTCATTATTAACATTCTCTTAAGGGCTTATCCTCTACCTTATAAGGTCAGGGATTGTCAGAAATCCTGGTCTAACAGTCTCAAAGATAAATCCAAAAGATTGTTAAAAACCAATCTGAACGTCATAAGTCCCTAGAGAACTGTGTTCTTAACTCGGAAACAGTAAGCCCAGCGCATAGGAATAATGCTTCCCGTTGCTGCTTGCTGGTCAACCCGAGGAAAAAATGGCGACAACGCCAGATTTAGAGGAAGAAAAGGACTCTAGTCCCCATCCCCTTCCCAACCATAAGAGGGCGTTGCTCTCCGGGGGGAAGACATTCGGTAAACAGGTGTGTTTTGCGATGCCCATATGTCTTTGGTGAGTGTACGTAATAAGACATTGGCAAGGAAATTGCCGCTTTTCCCAAAAGCCAGATATGTCAAACCAACATTTGGTGCGTCTATGCTGGCAAGCAGTGGCTCTGAAACGAAAAATCAGAGCAGCGCACTGCTATTGTGGTGAAAAGGGTTTTGTTGAGAACAGGTTAAGTAGAAATCGGAGTGGTAGAAGTAATGTATATCAAAGGTGCCGTTGAAGGTGCTGCCAACACAGAATCAGGTAGCCGTATCTTCGTATACGAAGTGGTGGGTCTGCGTCAGAGCGAAGAAACTGATAAAGCATCCGTTTTACAGACGGCTTCCTTCAACCGGACTTGGATACCGACCCATGAGGCAGTGCCGACGGGAATTGTTCGCGTATAGCCCTTGCGGGCATAGCCTGCGGCATCGCGAAGCGTGTCGCGCCAGCGACTCAGCGTCTCCGTAAGGAGATACCTACGTTCTTTCGCACGAATACGGCGACTGCTGTTAACCGGACTAAGCTACACCCCCACGTTGGGTGGCAATTATTCAGTTTTCAAGGAACGGAAGTGTTAACGCTATGCCTTTTGCAGAGGCTTTTGTGTTCCACTAAATATATACTACATAAATACTACAAAAGTGTCAAGGGCATACTACAATTTTTTTTTAAGTGAGAGGGCAGTGTTTTGTCATTGCGCTCATTGCCCTCTCTGACAGGGTTTATGGGAGTGAATTACTCATTTTCAGTCAGGCGTTGTGCATTCCAAAACTGTTCGGCAAAGGTAACTGCTGGGTGAATTGGCGCTTTCGGCTTACTTTTGAGTACCATTCCCGCTTCATGCGGCAGGCGATCGCTTTTAGTTGAGTTGCACTTTTCACAAGCGGTTACAACGTTGTCCCAGGTATGCTGCCCACCTTTAGAACGAGGAATCACATGATCGAGCGTTAGACGTTTTGTGCTGCCGCAGTATTGGCAGGTGTGACTATCACGCTTTAGTACCTCACGACGGTTGACAGCGGGCACTTTCCAGTGTCGTTCGGGATTGCCAACCATTAAGCGGATGTGTTCGGGCACTTGTAGTACGATACTGGGCGATCGCACTTCCCACTGCTTTGTAGTACCAAAATTCAAAGATTCTGCTTGACCTGTTACTAACAGCACTATTGCTCGTTTGATGTTAATCCGCGCCAGTGGTAAGTAGTTTTTAGAGAACACGACCACTGAATTTTGTAATATGTGTGATTGCTGACTTGGTGGTTGAGGTTCCATAAGTTAATTCACTCCTAAAAAAATACCCCCGCCTCTGTTATCTAGGAGCGGGGGTCTCTTAGTTGATACTTTTTGACCTATATCGGTGCTATAAAACACTTGCACCTCCCGCTCTGGATGAATTCATCCCGATTTAGGCATTTGGCGAGCGCTCCAAAAATGCCAACACTTGCACTCTTGTCCCCCGATAACAGATATGTTCCCTCAAACGCAAATAGCGCGATACGGCTTAAGGCGTTAATCCAAGGGCTTATCGCATCTATCCAACCCTGGCTGGGTCGGCGATGCATCACGCTGCTTATGGTTGAAGACAATCTGCGTATCATTGAACTTTGTAGTATTTGTAATAAAGACTAAATTAATAATACAGTCTGTAGTATATACTTGTCCACTGTTTCAATAATGCTTCGGTAAAAGGGAGACAAGGCAAAGCAGAAAATAACAGCCTCTCTCTATGTGCCTTATCTTCGTTGATTTTTATCGAAAAATTCAATGAAATTCCAACGAAATCCAGTGCAATTCCATTGGGTTTTCCATTACCATTGAGAAGTGGAGGTGATATGTATGGCATCTATAATTAACGACTCAACATCTTTTGAACTGAGGGTGGGTTCCAGATGGTCATCTTTTGAGAAATTTCGTACAGAAGGGTCGAAATCTCTTGAGTCTATTAAAAATGGGACAATCGGTGTTCTGCATACAAAAACCGGGCAGTATCGTATTCTTGAAGAACAGGACTTCCAAAAGATGCTGGGCTTAGCTCGGGATGCAGATCGCTTGCGTCGAGGAGCACGTGTATTCTCTCATGCTGTTCGCGTTCTGCAGAAACACCGCGACACCGACACCCTCAATTTGCTAATGGAAACTGTCACAATGTTAGGCACTTTACCCGAGCTTCCCACTCGTGATAGATTCGAGCCTCTGCTTCCCGAAGATATGGATGCAGATATGGAGAAGTGCGTGAAACGAAGTAATTCGTAGTGAAACCGAGTCATTCGGTTAACTGACTTCACCATGACTCATCGTAGAACTGTAGATTCTACGTTATCCCAACGGGATAGCCAGTTGCCAGGGCGCGGGAAACCCGCCTTCACCACTGGACTCACCGCAAGGATTTAAGTCCGCTTAAGAGTCATGACGCGTGGGAGATTAGCCAGTCTCAAGCGTCGGAGAAGGAACATGGCTGCTCACGCCAGCGCAAAACCGTAATCCATTTACAAGCTCTTAAGCAGTGTCAAGGCAAACCATACCCCAATTGGGAGTGCTCAAACGAGCAACGTAATCTAGAGTTTGGTTAATTTCCAAATTCTAGATTATCTAAACCCTTTAGATACAGCTTTACTACGATTAACCAAGATTTATTATCGCTATTTGATCATATGACGACGAAGTAGACCTTGACCCCGACTTAGTTCCGCGTCCGCTTGATGCAAAAAATGCTACCTAGGGGGAGAATGCCCATTAATGACATCCAATACCCCTGAAAGCTTGGCGGAACTCGAGGTACATTTACAGCATCTCTCTCACGACGACAATGCACTTAAGATTATTCAAAACTTTGCTAAGAACCTTGGCAAAACGAATCAGCGTCAACGTGTGTTTAATGAAAAGGGAGCTATAGTACGTGAACCTATCACTTACCAAGAGGTGCTTAATCGGGAGTTTAGCGAACAATGGAATTAAATGTGGGATTTCGTTCCCAATGGTACGAAAAAAGGTGCTTATTAATCAAAAAGTGACCGATGCCTGTAATGCACTCCTGCTATAGCAGCCAAAGCTGTAAATAGCAGTATATTATCAATAATGAACTATGGTTTAAATGAATGGCTTGGCTTTTTCTATTTCTGGCGATCGCTTGTGAAATCTTTGGAACAATGTCTCTCAAGTTAGCAAATGGCTTTTCAAAACCAATTTACTTAATAGGTGGAGTTGTTGGCTATCCTCTAGCATTTATCTTCTTTGGATTATCTCTTAAAAAGATAGAAGTTAGTATCGGATACGCTGTCTGGTCTGGGGTAGGAATTATTGGGACATCATTATTGGGTTCAATCTTCTTTAAAGAAAGTTTTAGCCCGACTAAAGCTTTATTTATTGGCTTAATTTTGTTAGGAGTCATTGGCTTGAGTCTAGTTAAATCTTAGTCAGACATTATCTATTGGATTAAGTGTAGCTTGGCACGGGGCAGCAAAATTGGTTTCTCTGCCAGAGAAAAACACAATTAGTGAGATAATCTTAAGAAGACATCCCAAACGAACACTTTTATCAAATATTTGAGCATAGCTGTATTTCAAAATATTTAGAAAGCTTGTGGTTTACCCTACTAAACTAGCCAACCTACTGGATTAAATGTTGGGTTTCGTTCCTCAACCCAACCTACACAATTTAAACAGTTTGCCCCTTCAGCAGACATGAAAATTCAAGGGGAAGACATTGTAAAAAAAGTGTCTAAGCAAGTTCGTGCTGTAGGAAATAAGCAGATGATGGAAGCTCACCCCAATGCTTATTTCCAAGGCTACAATGTCAAGTCTCATCTTCAAGAGATGGTGCAGATGGGGATCGATGTGGCATTCCTTTATCCAAGTTATGGATTGTGGCTTTGGGCGATCAATACTATGCAACCGGAAGTTGCTGGCGCTTTTACCCGCGCCTATAACAACTGGTTAAAGGACTTTTGCAGCTACGCTCCAGATAGATTGAAGGGGGTAGGAGCAATTAATCTGCACGCGCCAGAGTCAATGGTGCATGAACTGCATAGAATAGTCAGTTTTGGCTGGAAAGCTGTATTTTTACGCCCTAACCCCGTCAAAGGAAGACTATTGAGCGACTCTGCTTACGAGCCATTTTGGACAGAATGCGAGCGACTGGGCATAGCAGTAGGCATTCATGAAGGGACTCACAGTCGTTTGCCAACTACAGGTACAGAAAGGTTTAATACTCGTTTTGCTACCCACGCTTGCTCTCATCCGATGGAACAGATGATGGCTTTATTAGCGTTGATTGAAGGGGGGGTATTAGAACGTCATCCTAAACTTAAAGTGGCTTTTCTAGAATCCGGTTGTAGCTGGCTTCCCTATTGGCTGTGGCGACTGGATGAAGAATACGAAAATTTACATTGGGAGGAGAAAATTAATGATAATGTTAAAATCAAGCCATCAGAGTATTTTCGTCGCCAGTGCTTTATTGCCATAGAGCCTTCAGAACCACTACTGGTTCAGGCGATTGAATATATTGGCACGGACAGTTTAATTTTTGGTTCGGACTATCCCCATATGGATCATAAGCCGAACATTGTTGCAGAAATGGTAAAGCTTGAGGAGAAATTATCGAAAGAAACTGTGCAAAAGACTCTTTGGGATAATCCTCGCCGTTTTTATAATTTGTTGTGAATTACAGATTATATAGGAGAAAAATCAGTGGCAACAAACCTACCCGGTAGTGAAGATCAACTTGTGCCCAGACGTTGGTATAAAGAGGATACTTATTACCAGATATTAAAAATACATCCACCTACTGAAGAAGAAAAGAGAGTAGGTCAAAAAATATCTACAACAATAGTAGCAAAAAAAAGAGGTCGTGGAAGTAAAAATTCTTCAATCAAAGATAGTTTTGATGAGTTTAAACTTGATAAAGAGACACAAGAAAAGCTGGAAGATTATCCCAAATATGCTGATGTCGATGATGTTGATGAGTACAAACTATCTTCATATTTGCCATCACCAGGAGTTATTTTTCCAAATGGTTTTATCAAGGCATTAACTGGGGTTGAATCTGAAAAAATAGAATTCACGGAGGTAAATAATTTTTATGTAACAACTCGTAGTATATTACAAAGTCGCAAACTATCTCAGTTGATTGCTAAAACTTGGTGGACTTATTTGGAAGTTAAAAAACCAGAAAACACTGATTTGTGGGAGAAGTTTACTATTGGTGAGTGGGATGACATTGAATCTAATATTTTGGATGGTCTCATCGCTAGAGAAATTTTTCTTTTTGCTGGGGGAGCTTCTCCTAACAAGATTGAAAATTCTGAAATCTACATTCCACTAAAGCGTCGAAATAGAATTGATATAGGTAGTCCACAAGATTTGAATCCTGACATCGGTACTAAATTATTACAATCTGCTGGTAGAACTAACAAATTAAAAGAAACAACAGGAGCAAGATTTATGATTTTACCTAGCAGTAAGTCTTGGCAAGGAATTGCTTTGTCACTCTTGTTCTCTGGACAGGCATATTATAGAAAAGGCGATGAATATCACCAAATTTCTCAACCCATTATTAGTACAAGTGAAATAATCTCTAAGTATAGTTTCGAGGCAGATTGGAGTAGATTTAACGGTGAATTCAAAGAGCTTCCCACGAACCAGGAATCACCCTGGATAGTATACCAAGTTATTATGCCTTATCCTCCCATACCTTCATCAGAACAGCTAGATCCAAAGGATATTAAAACATGGGCAGAGGCAAAAGATGATGGTGGAGAACTTCCTTTTTATGAAAAGCTAGGCGAAGATTATACGGTAAATATAAACTATTTCAGGTCTCCTTATCCCTATATGCCGCTAACTACAAGCTAAAAAAATCTCTGTTTAATCAAAATCATAGCTGATTTTGATTAAAAAATAGACTTAGATGACTCACGAGTAAGGAGAAACTAATGCAAATTAACCCCGGAAATATTAATAACTTAAAAAACTTAAATAGTATCACCTCAGTCACTAGGGAAGTGGAGTGTTCTCAAATTACATCTAATGAGCGTGGTACTAATGAGAAATATTTCCAAATATTCCTAGTTGAGATTAACAAAGGCTCTAAAGATGTTGATTTTAGTAATTTGTTTGAAATAGAGCAATCTGGTACCGTAACTACAAAATTAATATATGGAAAGAAACAAGATTTAATAAGCCGTTATTTAGGAGTTGATTCTTTACCTTCACTAGGAGTAAAAATCGATACAAATTTTTCAACTTCATCCTCGCCTAAAATCTAATCACAATGATAAAATCCTGGAAAACTTGTATAAAAAGGATTCCAGGTTTTTTCAAGCTTCCTATGAATCAGCAACCAGACAAGATTAAAACAGACTATCAGATTATTCAGAAAATCTACGAAAGTGCTAATTCCTTAGTCTATCGAGCTATCCTCAAGCCCGATAATCAACCCGTTATTTTAAAGATTCTTAAGGAAAACTACCCCAATCCTTCAGAATTAACTCGATATAAACAGGAATATGAAGTTACCCGTTCCTTAAATACCGATGGAGTTATTAAAGCTTATGATTTGCAGCGATATGAAAATAGTCTAGTCATGTTTTTAGAAGACTTTAGCGGTGAATCTTTAAAATTGTTAATGTGCAATCGTCAATTTACTCTCAAAGCATTTCTCTCTATTGCCATCAAAACCACTGAGAGTTTAGCGGCTATTCACGCTGCCAATATTATCCACAAAGACATTAACCCCTCTAATATCGTCTATAACCCGGAAACCGAACAACTAAAAATCATTGACTTCGGCATTTCCACTCGTTTATCGCGAGAAAATCAGACAGTTGGCAATATTGAGCGCTTAGAAGGAACTTTATCTTATATTGCTCCAGAGCAAACTGGAAGAATGAATCGAGGAATAGATTACCGCAGCGATTTTTATTCCTTGGGTGCTACCTTCTACGAATTGCTGACTAATCAACTACCTTTTGCAACCACTGACCCTATAGAATTAGTTCATTGTCATCGTCAAAACTCACTCCCTTGTCTTTAAGCTTTCTAATCAGTTCAGGTGCATTAGCTGGGAGATCCACCCGTACCCGTTGTACGCGGTTGTCTAGTTCGGGATCGACGGCTTCCACAATTGCCGTTCTGCCGCCTTCATACAAATCCACGCCAGTCACACGATTAGCGTCTAGGTATTCGAGAAAGCGACCATAGGTCATGCGAGTACTGGCTGCATTCTTGCTTAAGTCAGTGGGAGCTCCAGAAAATGCCCCTTGCCAAAAGAAAAAGCCAATTACCAATGCTGGCAATGTCCAGAGTAGTAGAACTCTCCAGGAAAATTTCATCTTTGTTTGCCTCTAGATAGTGCAGCAGCCCAGAAATAGAGCTTTTAAATCAATGTTTTTATATTTATGTGTAACAGCGATCGCCCTATTGCTATCTCTAGCGAGTCGGGAGAACTGAAACATCATTAATAATCTTAATTAAATTTAACTTAATTTTGCTTGCTTGTACTATATTCTCTTTATCGGTACGAAGAAATGTGAGGAAGTGAAAACCGTCCTTGGTCATTTGTTTGTGGTTACTGGTAAGAGTTTGCGGCTTGTTTATATTGGGGAACCAAACTTCGGATAGAGAAACGATAGCTGATGTTAGTGGTATTCTGCTATTAACACCCTACCATATGGCTGGGTCACAGTTTGAGTACAACAGCCCCCTAAGAGCGAACTCTTCGGACAAATTCTGAGATGTCGTAAATGTCATCTTGCCTCGCCCCTTCTGGTTGGGTTTGCCACTACCCTAGCATATTCAATTTCTTCACCATGACTAGGAGTAACTCTTGACTCTTAACCCTTGACCCTTGACTTCTTTATTTCACTTCTGTAATGCGTAACGTGTAAGGAAGATACTTGTCTTTTGTGTAAGAACCAATCCAAATGTTGTAAGTTCCTGGCAACCATTCACCAAGGATACCGGGATTTTTCCCCTCAAAGTCATCATTGCACCAGCTACCACCAGGACCACTAATAATTAAGGTGGTGTCCTCTGCGCTTTCGACTTGCAGTTTTAAGTAGTCAAATTTATTTGTGAGCTCTAGGGTATGGTCTGGTTTTTCATCAAAAAATCCCGTACAAGGGCCTGTGGGAGTTTCCCCCTTGCCAATCAGCTGTTTTCCTGGAACTGAACCGCCACTCATACCGCGTACTGTCATTGGATCTGGGGAAACTTTGCGACCAATCATCATATCCCCAAATATTGGCGGTGGAGTTTCTTCTTGAGCAACGGCTATCATGGCACTTGCTGACACCATCGCCAGCCCAGCAATGACCAAAGAAATTTTTATCCCTCGACCTATAACTTTTGTCAGCATCTTGATAACACATTTTTTAAGTATTTTAAGTGACGTTAATTTTACATAAGGAGTTCCCAATCTGAGGGATTTTAACTATAATTTTTCCCTAATGGTCATGCAAAAGTTCCGGATTATCAATTGACCGAAAGCAACAGTAGTTATTTCGCTCTGGTTTGCAATAAAGCACTGGTTCACTTTCATACCGAATAAACGAGGGGCTGCAAGATGCCCGACTTCCTAAAAGGATACTGCTGATTATTCAGGGGTGTGGCGCTTCACCCCATGATTTTGCGTCATTGCAGGCGGTGTAGAGACGCCCTATGGCACGTCTCTACATAAAAAATTAATGACATCAACCACCCGCTTCCGCAATTGCTTGGAGCAAGCGTGGTTTATCCAAACCAATTTGATTGAGCAGTAACCATGATTGAATGAGATCGGGTCCGTGTAAATCTCCAGTTAAACCAGCCCTGAGAGAACGCATGACCAATCCTTTCTTCACGTTTTGCTCTTTAATCACTTGTTTAATCAGTTCTTGAGTACTGGCTTCAGTGAGTTGACCCTCGTCCAAAGCAGCAACAATCCATTTGAGAGTTGCTGCAGAACCTTCTTGCTTTAATTGTGCTGTTGCTTCCTCACTAAATTCTACGGTCTCTACAAAAAAGAGTCGAGAAATGGCGACTGCATCTCCAAGACGAGTTAAGCTAGGTCCAATCAAAGCAACCAATTGCTCTAACCAAGGGCGAGTGCGTCCTCCTGTCAATTGAAATCCCGCTTCTTCCCAGTAGGGAATCACTAAATCTGTTAACTTGTCAGCAGGGATATTGTGAATGTACTGACTGTTAAGCCAATCTAATTTTGCCCAATCAAACTTTGCGCCTGCTTTATTAACTCGGTCAAAGCTAAACTGCTTGGCTGCTTCCTCTAGGGTGAAAATTTCCTGAGTCGAGTCTGGTGGAGACCAACCCAGCAAAGTCATATAATTGACCATTGCTTCAGCGGTGAAGCCCATTTGTTTAAAATCAAAAATCGATGTGACCCCATCTCGCTTGGAAAGTTTGCGTCCCTCCTGATTGAGAATCAGAGGGGTATGGGCAAACTCTGGCACTTGTCCACCAAAAGCTTCGTATATCAGTATCTGCTTGGCAGTGTTAGCGATGTGGTCTTCCCCTCGGATGACATGGGTGATTTGCATGTCCATGTCATCAACCACAACAGCAAAGTTGTACAGGGGTATGCCTATATCATCTTCTGCGGCGCGAGCAATGACCATATCACCACCTAAATCGCTACCACGCCAAACCATTTTACCGCGTACTAAGTCGTTCCAAACGATTACGCGATCGTCATCAATTTTGAATCGAATGACAAAACTGCGCCCTTCGGCTTTATAGGCGGCTTCTTGTTCTGGTGTGAGGTTCCGGTGACGGTTATCATAACGAGGAGCTTCATTTCTAGCTTTCTGAGCTTCTCGCAGCGCTTCTAATTCTTCTGCGGTGGTGTAGCAGCGGTAGGCTAATCCCTTATCTAAAAGCGTTTTTACTGCTTGTTTGTAAATTTCCAAGCGTTTGGTTTGAAAAAATGGACCTTCATCCCATGTCATTCCCAACCAGCGCAGCCCTTGAAGGATATTTTCCGTGTATTCGGGACGCGATCGCTCTAACTCTGTATCTTCTATTCGCAGGATAAACTGACCGCCGTGGTGACGGGCAAACAACCAATTAAATACAGCTGTCCTTGCTGTACCAATGTGTAAATTTCCTGTTGGACTTGGGGCAATACGGACTCTAACAGTCACTGTAAATTCTCTCTTTCTCTAAAGCACAACTTATGTAGCTTATACTAAACTACCCACACTAACGCGGCGGCGCAGCCTTGGCTTCCTTCCTACCAGATACCATTGAACTACAGGTTGTGAAACACAAAAGCTCACTGCCTACACTCTTAATTCGCCAATTTGAATTTGCTATTTATCACTTTTTAACGGGACTGACGGGGCTCGAACCCGCAACTTCCGCCGTGAGGTTTGTGTACAGCCATTATTCGAGGGTCGGTTGCGAATGTAGCAGTGGCAGTAGAAGCAGGGATGTACGAGGCAGAACGGATCGGGGAGTTGAATGCCGTGATGGTGATTCCCAGACCACTAGATGAGTTGGAGGAAACTCTACCAGTGGCAAGTTGCTGGATAGAGGAACGTCAACCTTTGAGGGTACCAATTAGTATCAAGGAACAGATGTCAGAAGCAGAGCTTTTGGAGTTACCAGACTTAGCGCAGTTACCGATGAAAATTACAGAGGAATGATGGAAATTGAAAAAGTAAAAAGTTAAGAGTTCGTCCTTTGTCCTTAGTCCTTTGTCAAGACAAATGACAGAAGACAAATGACAAAACTCATAACTTGAATGACTACCATTAAGGTATGCTGTCCTGAATGGAAGGGGTTTTACGCTTTCGTTACTGTCCTTGATAATAACGGTTCTAATCTATAAAAAAAATACCTTTATTCTAATAACGCATATAGATTATTATCTATTGATATCACTCATAACTTTTACAGCAAGGACGCTGCATCAATCATAAGTGTTCAGTGATACTAGATATATATCTTATTGACCGTTATTAGAGGAGAATACCCCCTTGAACCAAGCAACGCTGCACCAGCTGAAGGTGTTCGAGGCTGCGGCACGTCACGGTAGCTTTACTCGTGCTGCTGAAGAATTATTTCTCACCCAACCGACTGTTTCCATGCAAATCAAGCAACTAACAAAGTCGGTGGGATTGCCATTATTTGAGCAAGTAGGGAAGCGCCTATATCTTACAGAAGCAGGGCGGCAACTGTTTGCCACTTGTCGGCAAATCTTTGAGACAATATCTCAATTTGAAATGACAGTGGCAGATTTAAAAGGGCTCAAACAAGGGCAATTGCGTTTGGCAGTGATCACCACAGCAAAGTATTTCATACCACGCTTGTTAGGACCCTTCTGCCAGCTTTATCCGGGAATTGACATAGCGCTGCAAGTGACAAACCATGAAGGGATTCTAGAACGCATGAGCAGCAATATGGATGACTTGTACATTATGAGTCAAGTACCAGAACATCTAGATGTCAATTACCAAGCTTTTTTGGAAAACCCCCTCGTCGTTTTAGCACCACTCAACCATCCTCTGGCACATGAAAAGAATATTCCCATACACCGTCTTGCTGATGAACCTTTTATTATGCGCGAACCGGGTTCTGGAACGCGGCGAGCAGTCCAAAAGTTATTTGATGAACAAGGGGTGGCGGTGAAAGTTAAACTGGAATTGGGAAGTAACGAGGCAATTAAGCACGCGATCGCAGGTGGTTTGGGAATCTCTGTTCTTTCCCGACACACCCTAATTGAAAACACAGATTTAACTGTGTTGGACGTAGAACACTTTCCCATTCAACGAAACTGGTACATGGTTTATCCTGCAGGAAAACAGCTATCTATCGTTGCTCGTACCTATTTTGAGTATTTGCTAGATGCCGCCAAAAAATTTGCAGAACCAACCGATGGTCACAGTGAGGAAAAGGTTGAGGAAATCCTTGAACCCAGCGTGTAAATTTAAATCCTCATGTCTATAATCTATTTCAAAGGCAGCTGCTCAAAAGCTGCTTTTGGATAGTTCATTTAACCCTTGAAAAAGCACCAAAAATATTCACAACGAGGAAACTTGGCAGTGACTAACGCGGAAGCATCCCCTGCAAGAAGGACAGTAAAAACCGAGGTAGTAGGCGTGACGGTTTACACTGAACAAGCTCTTGTGACACGACGGGGTGTCGTAGCGCTTACAGGACAAGAACGGGAATTGCTCGTTACCCAATTACCGAATACTTTAGATACGGAATCCGTGCGGGTAAGCGGTATGGGTCAGGTAGCAGTTCGTTTATCCCAAGTGAGCATAGAACGGGTTTTCACAAACGAACCAGCAACGGTGCGGGTTGTACAGCTCAACCAGCAAATTCAACAGTTAGAAGCAGAATGGCGCAGTGTCCAAGCTCAAATTGATGGTTTGGCATTGCAGTCTAAGTTTTTGGAAGGTTTGCGTGAGAAAACAGAGGAACCCTTCGCACAAAGTTTGTCAAGGAAAAATCTTAGCCCCAGCGAAACATTGGATTTTTTGAACTTTTTGGGAAGCCAGTACGCAGAGTATGCGATCGCCACAGGAGAGTGCAAAGTTCAGCAGCAGGAATTAAACAAGCAGTTAGAAACCCTTCGCCAGCAGTTGCAAAAAATCCAAATATCTCACCCTCAAGAAAATTTTTCCTTAACAGTAGCAGTCGAACCTGCAGGTGCAGGTGATTTTGAGTTAGAAGTTTCCTACATCGTGAACCAAGCCAGTTGGGTTCCACAGTATGACCTAGCAGTCAGTACCGACAATCGTTTTCTCAACCTCAACTACCTAGCAGAAGTCACCCAAAGCACTGGAGAAGATTGGATTGGTGTACCTTTGACCCTCTCTACCGCCAAACCCGGACTGGGAACTTTGCCACCCAAACTAGAACCTTGGTATCTAGACGTACCCACCCCAATAGACAACCTCCGACAGCAACGGGCTTTACACAGACTCACACCTTCCATAGCAATGGCGGCTGCGGCTGCGGACAGTCATAACGCGGCTACAGACAAATCAGAGGAAAGCTTTGTTGAAGCAGAAACAGTTGTGGCAGAAGTTTCCAAAGAAAGCAGCACAGTTAGTTTTAAATTGAGTAGCAGCGGTAAGATTCCCAGCGACGGCGCACCCCATAAAACAACTATCTTCAACGATGACTACCCCTGCAAGTTTGAGCACGTAGCTGTACCTCGCTTGGTGAGCTTTGCCTACCTACAGGCGAAGATAAAAAATAGTGCCAATAATGGAACTTTACTTCCAGGGAAAGCCAATCTTTTTCGAGACAATACCTTTGTCGGAACAACTCAACTAGGAAATATTGCACCCGGTCAAGAATTTCAACTGAATTTGGGAATTGACGAAAGTTTGAAAATTGAGCGCGACTTGGTCGAACGTCAGGTAGACAAAAAGCTGATGGGCAACAATCGTAGAATTACATACGGTTACCGGATAGCGATCGCTAATTTGTCCGATAAAGAAGCTCATCTAAAATTAACCGAACAACTTCCAGTCAGCCGCAACGAACAAATCAAAGCCCGCCTCACTCGGAGCAATCCACAAATTCAATTGGGAGAAATGGGAATTTTGGAATGGGATTTAACTCTTCCACCAGAAGCAAAACGAGAAGTTTATTACCAGTTTGTTGTTGAGCATCCACCTGAAATATCCGTTATTGGTTTGGATGTTTGATTTCTGTTTTTCGTCTTACTTTTCACGGTATCTGGAAAACCTCTCTCTAAATCTCTGAGTAGCCAAATGTATATAAGAATACCGACTTAATTGGGAACTGGTGAAGGTTGTACGACTGGCATCGAAATCTAAAGCTAACATCAGGGAGGATATTTCAGACATCAGTTTCTTAATTTCCTCTGCTTCCAAGCGGGAGAAGGGTAGGCGCGAGAATAATTGTTCTGTGTTGTTTTTTCCTATATCTCTACTTATCTTTCCTAGGGGAGGTAAGGGTAAGGGTAAAGGGATTTGATGTTGCAAATGACTGGGTTGGGGAGATCCTCCTCCTGTAATCCTCTCATCTGTTTTATCGAAGACGGGATCTGCCAATACTGCTACTGTTGTGGCAGGGGGAACAAACCGAGCTCGGTCACTTCTAATTTGAACCAGAGTCGAAGCTGACGGCAAACTCACAATTTCGTGTTCGACTATTAACGGCTTGAATTCAGAACTTTGAGGAAGCGAGAGCGCACAAAAAGGTATTCTTTGTAGTATACCATCGCCTAAAATAAGCAAGCGTTTTTGTTTCAATTGCTCTGCTACTGGTTGGAGAAGCATTTGGCTGAGCGTAGCTGTCACTTTGGCTGCCTTTTTCCGCTTTTCTCTCTTTTCGGGTACAGTCAGGTATTCGTAGAATTCTTGCGCTGCTGTCTCTATTTCAGAACTGGCTTTTAGTTGATAACTCATAATAGTTGTCGGTGTTACTGCCCACAAGTAACTGCGTTCATCACCAAGCCAATAGGATAAAAGAATGGTTTCGTTATCCAACAACTGATGCTGAATTTCTTGGGCACTTAGTGGTTGGGGATATTTTAGTTCTGCATAACGAGGGCTTTTGACGCGCATTTCAGCTTCGAGTTCCTGTAACTGCGCCATCTGTGACGCAATCTCTTTTATGAACGTCTCTGCCAATTTTTTTTCTCCTTCCTGGAGTTCTTTGGGGAGTCTGCCTTTAAGCAGATGTTGCAAAGCTTGTGTCTTCGCTGTCAGTTGCTGCTGGAATTGGTGTTCTTTATTACATAGAGTGGGGTCTATTCCTTGGCGAATACCAATGCTGGCTTCGTATAGTAGCTCTAAAAGAGTGCGGGCACGAGCGCGTTCACATACCTCTAATGCGGTAACGTTATGACCAACGTCGGGATTTTGTTGGTGTAGCTGCATCAGCAAGTCAATGTAAAGTCCGTAATAGTCCTGTACGGTGGCAAAGTAGGAAACTCGAAGATCGGATATGTCAACTTTAGTACGTAGGGACTCAATGATTTCGATCGCAGACTTGATTTGAGTTAAAGCTAGGTTGATATTGCCGCGATCGCGTTCAAGCACGGCAATATTACCAAGTGTAGCGGCAACAGCCGCAGGATTATCTACTTCACGATGAAGAACCAGTGCTTGGTTATAGTACTCTAGAGCTAGCTGTTTTTCCCCCAAATCTTCGTAAACTTTGCCAATGTTATGCACAGAGACAGCTTCTCCAGCCCGATCTCCTACAGCACGTCTGAGTGGTAATGCTTGATTGTAGTATGAAAGCGCTTGTTGCTTCTCGCCTAAATTATCGTAGATTCCACCGATGTTATTTAGGGAACGGGCTTCCCCAACACGGTCTTCTACGGCACGCCTAAGTGATAGTGCTTGGCTATAATACAACAACGCTTGCTGCTTTTCTCCTAAATCGTCGTATATCCCACCGATATTATTTAGGGAACGGGCTTCCCCAGCACAGTCTCCTACGGTACGCCTAAGTGATAGTGCTTGATTATAATACAACAGCGCTTGCTGCTTTTCTCCTAAGCTATGATAAATTCCACCAATGTTGTTGAGGGTACGGGCTTCGCCATCAGGATCTTCCACGGCACGCCAGAGTGAAAGTGCCTGGTTATAGTGTAAGAACGCTTGTTGCTTCTCTCCCAAGCTGTTGTAGACAGCACCAATGTTATTCAAGCTAGAAGCTTCCCCAGCACGGTCTCCTATAGCACGCCTAAGTAATAGTGCTTGGTTGTAATACAACAATGCTTGTTGTTGCTCGCCCAAATCGGCATAGACTTTACCAATATTGTTAAGGGAGCGAGCTTTCCCGTCACGGTCTTGTACGGCATCCCAAAGTGGTAAAGCTTGGTTGTAGTACTCCAATGCTTGCTGCTTCTCTCCTAAATCTTCGTAAACTTTACCAATGTTGTTGAGAGTGGTGGCAACACCTGCAAGATTCTCTAAGGATTGTTGGATTGGCAGCGCTTGATTATAGTACTCCAATGCTTGTTGTTTCTGACCTAAATAGTTGTAAATTACGCCAATATTATTAAGGAGCGTGGCAACATTAGCAGGATTGTCTACAGCAGGTAACAGTTGTAGTGCTTGATTGTAGTACTCCAGTGCTTGCTGCTTCTTGCCTAAAGCGCTATAGACTGAGCCAATATTGTTAAGGGTGATGGCTTCCCCATTACAATCTTCCAAAACACGTAGGATTAGTAGTGCCCGATCGTAATACTCCAATGCTTGCTGTTTTTCGCCTAAATCATCGTAAAGTTTGCCAATATTATTGAGAGTCACAACTTCCCCAGTCAAATCTTGCACGGCACGGTTCAGTGAGAGTGCTTGGTTGAAGTAGGAAAGCGCCTGTTGCTTTTCGCCAAGCTCGGAGTAAATGACGCCGATATTACTAAGAGTAACAGCTTCTCCAGTACGGTCTCCCACAGAACGTCTCATGGAAAGTGCTTGGAGATAATACTCCAGTGCCTGCTGTTTCTGACCTATATTAGAGTAATATTGACCGAAATTATTTAGAGTGGTACCAACTCCCTTTGGGTTCTCTAAAGTGCGCCAAAGAAGAAGTGCTTGATTAAAACACTCTAATGCTTGCTGCTTGTTACCTAAAGCCTCATAAATTATTCCAAGATTGTTAAGGGTAGTTGCTTCTCCATCGCGATCGCCTGTGTACTGCTGGAGTGGTAGTGCTTGGTTGAAGTAGGAGAGGGCTTTTTGCTTCTGATTTAAATCAAAGTAAACTTTGCCGATGTCATTGAGAGTTGTAGCTGTCTCGGAAATGTCTTCTACAGCAAGCAATAACATCAGTGCTTGGTTGTGGTATTCTAATGCCCTCTGTTTCTCACCTAAGTGGGAATAAACAGAGCCGATACTGTTTAGGGTAACAGCTTCTCCAATAGGATCGCCCACAGTACGTCTCAGTGGGAGTGCTTGATTGTAGTATTCCAGTGCTTGCTGTTTTTCGCCTAAGTCGGAGTAGACTGCGCCAATATTGTTGAGAGTGATAGCTTCTCCTGCTGCGTCTTCTACAGATTTCCAAAGTGGTAATGCCTGATTGTAGTATTCCAGTGCTTGCTGTTTTTCACCTAAAGCATGGTGGACTTGGCCAATATTGTGAAGAGTAGCTGCACTTATATACAGTATATACACAGTATCTAAAGATGGCAACAAAGAAAAGGTTGAGAAATGTACCGGTCTTGCACGATGAAGTAAAAGACAGACATCAAATCATGGTAACGCCAACTGCTTGGGAGAGTATGAAGGCAGAAGCTAGTAGGCGGAAAATCAGTGTTAGTGAATTGATAGAAGAGTTTGGACGGGGATTAAAATCCCCTTCGGGCTTATCCCCATAAATAAATTTAGGGGCTTGCGCCCTTCGACTTTCGGTCAATTTTCTCCTGCATGATACGAGCTGCGTACTAGAGGGCCAGAACGAACATGACTGAAGCCCATTTCCTTTGCAACTCTCCCCAATTCATCAAATTCTTCTGGTGTCCAATATTTTTGGACTGGCAGATGTTCTAAGGAAGGACGCATATACTGACCGATTGTAATGCGATCGCATCCTACTTTGCGTAAATCTACCATTGTTTCTACGATTTCATCAAAGTTTTCTCCGTGTCCGAGCATCAGACCCGATTTTGTAGGAATTGTGGGGTCAATCTCTTTGACCGCTTGCAGTACAAAAAGGGAGCGATCGTACTTTGCACCCCGACGCACTGGACCTTGTAAGCGTCGTACTGTTTCAATATTGTGATTGTAACAGGCGGGCTTAGCCTTCACAATTTTGTCGATGCGATGGCGTTGACCTTGTTCTCCCGCACCTGCGCCACCCCAAAAATCTGGTGTCAACACCTCAATTTGAGTTTCTGGGTTCATTTGACGGATCGCCGCCATCGTCTTGACAAAGTGACCCGCCCCTTGGTCTGGTAAATCGTCACGAGCAACAGAAGTCAGTACTACATAACGCAATCCTAAAAGCTGGACGGACTCTGCAACCTTTTTTGATTCCTCTGGGTCAACAGGCATGGGCGCGTGACCTTTATCTACTTGACAAAAAGCACAAGACCTAGTACAAGTTGGTCCCATGAGTAAGAAAGTAGCAGTTTTTTGAGAGTAGCACTCACCTCGGTTGGGACAGCGCCCCTCTTCGCAAATTGTATGAATTTGACGCTGCTTAATGATACGTTGTACGGTGGAGAGTTCGCTGGCTTTACCAATTGGGCGACGCAACCACGAAGGCATTGCCATAATTTCAGATTTTAGTTGGGGTTGTTGCGGAGAACTCATAAACAATTCACAATTTTTTAACGCAGTTGCCTTAAGTATTACTTTGACACGATTGGATATTGAGTTGAGAATTAGTAATTTAATACACATCAACTATTGTCAATTCTACCGGAAACTACTCTCCCCCAATCTAGATAGATGTTGGGTATAGTGGGAGCATTCTTGACGTCAAGTGGCGCAACCGCCTTATAAACCTAAAGTTTCTATTAGAGCAAACAGTCGTGACAAGTAACAAAATTCTAGTTATCGATGACACTACAGTTGTCCGCGTAAAAGTAAGAGAAATGTTACCACCAGGCAATTTCCAAGTCTTGGAAGCCAAAGACGGTGTGGAAGGATTGAATTTAATCCGTCAGGAAAAACTGAGCCTGATTATGCTGGATTTCCTACTTCCCAGAAAGAGTGGTTGGGAAGTTTTCCAGGAGATTCAAGCCCAAAACGATCTCAGGAAGATTCCTTTGGTGCTTATGTCTGGTCGTAAGGAAGAGGTGACTGAGAAAATTTCAGAACCCTTTGAATATTTTGAATTTCTTGGGAAGCCTTTCGATCAAAAGCAACTCATTGCGGCGATCAAATCTGCCATGACAAAGGCAAAACAGCCGCGTCCCGAACCAGTGCAAGTTGCTGCAACTGCTATTCATGCTACTAATGGAGCAGTAGCTACTTCCAATGGAGTGGTAGCAACTCCAACTGAAACTGGGGCTTCAGCTGCTGAAATCCAAGCATTAAATGAAAAAATTGCCAAAATGCAGGCAGAAATTGATGCTTTGAAAAAACAACTCAATCAAGTTGTCACTTTTATCAAACAAAAAATCAAATAACAATAAGTATCGTGATGATATTTTTCTAACGCCGTGCTCAGTATAGGGTATGGCGTTTAGATTTTTGTCGTCATATCTCGATTATTCCCTATTCCCTGTTAAGAGTTCCCTGTTCCCTTTGAAATGATAGAAAGACTATGCGTTGGGGAATACTAAATCATAAGTATGTGATTCAGGGCAGAATGTAAATGTTGATACACTCAGAGCCAATTTTTGCTATTCTTGGCTATTGCATAACTCAACAAATATACTCGGGAAGCAAAACCCTGGTTTATCAAGGTATTCGAGAAAAAGACCAACAATTGGTTATCTTAAAGCTGATGCGGAATGAATACCCAACTTATCATGAAATTGCTCAGTTCCGCAAACAATATGCGATCGCGAAAAACCTTAATATTGCAGGTATTGTCAAACCCTATAGCTTGGAAAGCTATCACAATAGTTATGTTTTGGTTCTAGAAGACTTTGGCGGTATTCCCCTAAAAGATTATATCAGTCGTGTAGAAATTACAGACACATCTTTTCTAAAACAATTTTTTCACATAGCCATTCAAATTGCCTCTACCCTTCATGAATTACACTGTCATCGCATCATTCATAAGGATATTAAACCGGGCAATATTCTCATCAATCCGACAACTTTAGAAGTTAAACTGACAGACTTTAGTCTTGCTAGTCTCTTACCGAAAGAAATTCAACAACTGACAAATCCCAACTGTTTAGAAGGTACCCTCGCTTACATTTCTCCAGAACAAACAGGAAGAATGAACCGTGGGATTGACTACCGTAGCGATTTCTATTCCCTTGGCGTCACATTCTTTGAACTCCTGACCGGACAGTTACCCTTCACAACAAAAGACCCTATGGAGTTAGTGCATTGCCATATTGCTAAACAACCACCTATGGCTCATTCTTTAAATTCTAATCTTCCCTTAACCGTATCAGATATCATCAGCAAACTCATGGCAAAAGATGCTGAAGATCGCTATCACAGTGCTTTCGGTTTAAAACACGATTTAGAGATTTGCTCTCAGCAGTGGGAAGAAACTGGGAATATTATACCATTTCTGTTGGGAGAACAGGATGTTTCCGATCGTTTTTTGATTCCTGAAAAACTCTACGGTCGCCAGCAAGAAGTAGAAACTTTACTTGCAGCTTTTGAACGAGTCACAGGTGGTACATCTGAAATAGTGTTGGTTACTGGTCCCTCTGGTATTGGTAAGACGGCTGTTGTTAACGAAGTTCACAAACCAATTGTTCGTCAACGCAGCTACTTTATTAAAGGGAAGTTTGACCAATTTCAACGCGATATTCTTTTATCAGGATTTTTACAAGCTTTTCAAGATTTAATCAGACAGTTGTTGAGTGAACCTGATGCCATTCTTCAACAATGGAAATCTAAGATTTTGTCAGCCTTAGGCGCTTCAAACAGCGCGTCTCTACTAATAAAATTGTCTTATTCGAGTAGTATTGGATTCGTAGGGTGCTTTAGTGACAGCGTAACGCATTATCTTTAAATATTTCCTGCGATATAAATTGCTTACAAAAGCTGCTGTTCGTTTATATTTTTGATACTCATCTAACGGTTTAATATAAATAACTCGCAATACGTTGATTTACCTCCTCAAAAATTTTCCTGTTTTTATCTAACTTTCCTTGGTTTTTAAGAAAATCAAGAAAACTAGCATGATAAACCCGATAACATTTCTCTTCTTCACCATCTTCATCTAAAATCTGCACTTTTATATATTCACGCCATTTCTCTAAAATTTCCTCTACTTCATATTTATCTTTGCCGGAAATTTCTGCCAGATCGCTTAAAGAAATGGGTGGAGTATTCCACTCTACAATAATATACAGAATAATGAATTGAATTTTCTGGCTTTGCTTTTCCATTCCCATCCGCACCCAATGCTGCTGATAATAACTTTTCAATCCATTGGGTAATTTATCTAAAGTCAAATCTTTGTAAAATCCGCCAGCAATTTCCGGTAAAACATAACGCAGATACATAAAATTATTTTCACTTTTAGCTGCGACTTCAGTGATAAAGTCATCTTGGGAGATATGGCGGTCTGCAATCCACTTTTGCAAATCTTTCTGATATGCTGGGTCATTTAGAAATGACTGAATCCTGGTTTTTACATCTTTTAAGTTTAAATTTTGATATTCCTCTGCTGTTAAATCTAATTCTTTCTCCGGAACCTGCAAACGCAAACGCTTTTGTACGTCAGCATAGGGTCTTCGTGTTAGGAAAAAATAAACTCCTTCTGGTAAATATTCCGGTAAATACAAAATATTTTCCGCACCGTCCGGTTGGTCAACTTCATCTAGTGCATCAACCACAATTACCAAAGGTGGATTTTTCTTGTTTGCAAAATGCTTTTGACTAGCTTTAACTAATAATTCCTGTAAGTTGGTATTATCCGCACCCTGAAACCCATACCGTTGAATCAACTGCTGACGAATACTTTTCAGAAAGTCCTCTGGGCGGTTGCGTCGTTCTGCTAAAATATTAAAATAGCAAGGACAATTATTTTGCGACACATACTTTGCAGCAATTGTACTTTTTCCCGTTCCCGCATCTCCCACCAAGGTAAAATAACCTTTTGAATGAGTTTGCTGGAATTTTTGGAATTCTGCAAATACAAACTGGCGACCGCAAAATGATTTCAACTTTTCTTCGATTAACGATTTGAACTCATCGGGATAGGGTAATTGTTCGGTTAAATTCTGAAATTTGGGGTCAATAACAATTTCTCCAGGTTTGCGACTGCGCTTGGCAACGTTGCAAAATACTTGATAAAACTCTGTAATTTCTGCACGAATATCAAGGTTTTCTACTCGAATTTTATCTCCTAAAATATTCCAATCTATAAAATTTTCTGCATCATTAATAAAATTTGCTGGGTTATCGTTAAAAGCTTGCCAAAATTTGGATTTAATCTCTTTTTCTCTCCAAAAATTTAAAATTGCTTCTGATTTTCCTACACCGTATTCAACCAAAGCATATACATAAACACCCTCAAAGTCGCTGGGTATCTGGTGTGGATCTAATTTTAATTTTTCTAAAATTTTGATGACATTTTCTTGTCGTTGCGCTATATCAATCACTTTTCGACTAGCAAAAGGAAGAATTGTATTAATAACTTTTTCTAGCTCAAAACTCATGCTTTTGAAGTTCAAGATACTTGATATTTATATGATAAGGATTTTCACTAAGAAACGATAGTCAATTATATTGACATCTTGCACCTTTAAGTGGAAGAGAATGGTGGGCAGTGCCTTATGCCAATTTGAAAAAGAATGTCGATAATGTACAGACGCGCCATGGCGCGTCTCTACTGGGTTGTTTATGATTTGTTTACCGATGCTCTGGTGGGAGAGAATGGTGGGTGGCTTTATTTTTGCTCTGAAGAACGCCAGTAAATTTCATTTGCTCTTTGCATGAACTGGTAACTAACCAACTCTCGCCGCAAGGTTAGGTAGTCGGGATGGTAGTGCGTGAGGATTTCATTGACAGTGTCTTCTGGGTAATTGACCCCCACTTCAAATTTGGTTGCCAGCCACTTAAGAATGACTAAACGTTTTTTACGACTGACGGGAATTTCTTTGAGGCGATCGCCTTCAGTATAGGTATTCAGGACTTTGCTTTCCCATGCTTCGGTATCAACTTCCTCAACGAGAGAGGCTATTGTCTCAAGGGTAAACATTTCCTTGCTGTTTTGTAGGGCTTGGTTATCCAACTGATACAAATGAGCATTGCCCTCCGGGCGCATAGTGACCAACTTCAGTTCTTTCAGCCTCGCAAGATGATGCGACACCGTTGGCTCCTTCAGCTGTAAAAGCACTGCCAATTCTTCCACACTACACTCTTGATTCGCCAGGATACCCAAAATCTTGAGTCGGCTTTCATCTGCCAACGCCTTAAAAAAGCGCAGCAGAATTTTAAACTGCTCATTGTTCATTTTCTGTTAAGCTGTTATTAGACGCAAATCTAATTAGATTTTCATTAAAGTGACTGTGCTGCCCTCTTCCGACACAGCACAAGGCTTGTCTTGGAGATTTTTGAATTACGTTAATTTTGTTACGAACTACTAAGAATATTTAGATTTCTTAAGTAGTTTTTTACATTTCGCTATATTTCGGCGATCGCTAACGGAACATTAGGAGTCAAAATATGATTAAGCGAGGGATTTCACTCGTACAAGCAGCGAGATTTTTACAAGTAGAACAGTCTACCCTTTACATGGCTCTACAGAAAGGACACATTCCCACGTTTCAGAGAAATGGACGAACTGTAGTGAGTCAAGGAGCTTTACTGGATTATCGGGCAAGAAAACGATCCACATTATAAGCACTCCCCAATCCAAAGATGCGGGTATTCTTGGTTCCCTGACTGGCTATTAGACGATAGGTTGTCACTAATCGCCTAAGAGGGCAAATCTCCCCAAGCGTAAGTTTAATCAAATTGTTCGGTTTCGTTCCTCAACCCAATCTACAACTTATAAGCCATACAAATTGATGTATTAAGAAATCAAAATAGCATCTTTTAAATTTATGTTCTTAGGTAGATGAATTGAAGTATTTCCCTACTAACGTGAATCATTGTTAATGAAAAATTGGTGAACTCACCCCTTGCTGTTAAAAAAATAAGTAAGTGGGCGGGAATAAACAGAATTACGTTACAAAATGTAAATGCATCTAAAACCCTTACCAACGATAAATGACAAATAACTAAGGACGATTTTTACTAGTGGTCTATCGCAAAAGTTTTGATAGGTTCGTAGTTGCGCTGTCTTCGCTATTACAACTCAGACCAACCCCCCGCCCATTCGAGTCCCTGCCATCCCAGAGATGCTGCTTCCCAGACAAAGCCAGGAAGTGGCTCTCCAGCTGCTACTGTAACTCGACCTGTTGCTAAATCAAAATGGCTGTGGCGGAGATGACGAGTCACGATGACTAACCCTGATATACCACAATCGCTCACCAGCAAGTTAGAACCAGCTCCTAGTATTGTTACTGGTAATTCATGTTCTTGAGCATATCGAAGGCTGGCTTGTAACGCTTCTAGATTGCGAGGGGCAGCACACCATTGGGCAGGACCGCCAACCCTGTAAGAAGTATATCCTGCTAGGGAAACCTGCGACCTGATAACGCAATCAGTACCTGGTAAATAAATTTCCTTAGTTTCGATAGAATTAGCCATTAGTTGTCTGCTGGCATTTATGCTAGGAACTGTACAGACATTTGCAACTGCCTGGGAGATAGTCATATCTTCTACAATGAGGTAAATATTGATGTTTATCTGTCGTCAAAATACGACAGTTGAAAAGGGCAACGTAACTATTGCTAGACGGACACTATGCAGGTAGAGGAATAGTCCCTTGTGTAGGTTTTGTGACCTCTAAGTGCATACCTAGCTGTTATTAGGAAGTTGCTTTAGAACTTTGGCAAAGTGTTGCCATGACATCGGGAATGATTTGATTGAGATTTCCCGCTCCCAGAAACAGCGCCAAATCTCCATGACGCAGTGTTTGCAGCAGGTAGGAGCACACTGCTGTTAACGTTGGTTGATAGGTTACCTGCGAATGTTGTTTGGCAACTTCATCAGCCAATTTTTGCCCACTGATTTGCCCTAAATCTGGCTCCCCAGCACTGTAAATATCTGTCAAGACAACTAAATCGGCATAACTAAAAGACGCGGCAAATTCCTCCAGAAAAGTCAGTGTGCGGCTATATCTATGGGGTTGAAAGATAGCAACTACTCTTTGTCCCGGTCTTGCTTGGAGACGTGCGGCGGCGAGGGTAGCACGGATCTCACTGGGGTGATGGGCGTAGTCATCGATGAAAGTAATGCCGTTGGCTTCACCTCGGAATTCAAAGCGGCGTCTTGCACCTTCAAAGGTGGACAGACCCTTGGCAATTTCCCCAAACTCTAAGCCCAATAACCTACCTACAGCGACGGCTGCTAAGGCATTGCTTAAGTTGTGCTTACTCAGCAGGCGCAAGTTTAAAACGCCTAATGCTTTACCTTTCTCCCATACAAGAGCTGTTGTACCATCAGCGCGATAATCTACGTTTGTAACAGTATAGTCGGCATTCCCATCGGGATATAAGCTATAGCTAATTGTTGGCTTTAGGCGATCGCGTACTGTATCACAATCAATGCTACCTATCAAGGTTTTACAACCTCTAGCGAATGTTTGGAAGATTTCCACCACTTCGTCTAATGTTTCATAGTGGTCGGGATGATCCAATTCTATGTTGGTAACAATGCCTATCTCAGGGGCATGTTTGACTAGTGAACCATCTGATTCATCTGCTTCCGCTACTAGATATCGACTTTCTCCTAGTCTGGCATTTCCCGACCATGCATCAACCTCACCACCCACTAAAATTGTTGGATCTAAACCTGCTTCCAGAAGCATGTAACCAATCATGCTACTGGTTGTCGTTTTCCCGTGGGTTCCTGCTACTGCAATGCTGTGATAATCAGCAATTAACGCTGCTAATACATCGGAGCGATGAAAGATTGGACATTCTAATTCAAGAGCTGCTTTATATTCTAAATTACTTGTGTTAATTGCTGTAGAACAAATCACTTGCGGCAAGTTTGCTCCTTTACAATTGGGTAATTCTTTTGTATTTAATACCGATTCATGAGATTTTGAATGGGGTTTAAAGAACTCTAGATTACTTGCCTCTTGCTTCCCGAAAATATGAGCTCCGATAGATTCCAGACGTCGTGTAATCTGGTTTGGACGAACATCCGATCCTGAAACTGGTAAATTACGTTTTGCCAGAACGTATGCCAAAGCGGACATCCCTATGCCGCCCACACCAATGAAATGAAAGGGTCTGCCGCTAAAGTCTACTGCTGAATTTTGCATTGTTTTCTCCTCTTACACCACACCACACAATAATATTAAATGACACGCGTATCATAACAGGAATGATATTTTTACCGATACTACCCTTATATATGTTGCATGGGTGTTGAACTTATTTTTCCCTTATTGTTCTGCAGATTCAAATTGATTTTACCCTTGATAGAGATTTTTTCTCTGTATGAACAGATATTATGTTTATTCTTAAAATTTCTGCTAGATCGGGAAACAAATGATTGTAATTTCAAATACATATTTTTACCTAGTTTTCAAGAATTTGCTATATTAGGAGATTGTTGGTTAACTCCCGAGAAAACCAATAACGCTATCACATAACTGAGTCGATGCGACGACTAGCAATTTTTGGAGGCACTTTCGATCCAGTTCATTGGGGACACTTGCTTCTAGCTGAAACAGCTTTAGCTCAAGTACCTCTAGAACGGGTAATTTGGGTGCCATCACTCAATCCTCCTTACAAACAAGCGGCGGCTTTTGAACATCGAGTAGAAATGGTACAACGAGCGATCGCAGACAATCCAGGATTTGCTGTATCACCTATTGAAAACTGTCGTTCCAGAAGTTCTTATGCGATTGACACCCTGATCGATTTATCAGCCGATTACCCAGATACACGCTGGTATTGGATTATTGGTTTGGATGCGTTCCAAACCTTGCCTCGTTGGTACCGTGGACAGGAATTAGCACAGTTATGTGAGTGGTTGATCGCACCTCGACTCCTAAGTGGTGAGACTATAACTCAAAGTGAGTTAATCTGCAAGCAAGTGGTGCAAAAGCTCACAAAACAAACTTTTAGCATGCACTGGCAATTATTGCATATCCCTTTTATTGGGCTTTCGTCAAGTCTAATTCGTAACCTGTATTGTGAAGGCAGATCGATTCGTTACTTAGTCCCAGAACCCGTAAGGGTTTATATCGATAAACACGGGCTGTACAAAAATGGGTAGGAAGAAAATATTTATTTTTGTACATCTAACACTTTATAGTTATAAATACTCCCCCCTTTAAGGTATGATCGGGGTCAACAGTAGCATTTCTTTAGGTATAAGTATACAGAGGGCAAGACGCTGTGATTAGAGTAGCAATAAACGGTTTCGGGCGCATCGGACGTAACTTTGCGCGTTGCTGGTTGGGTCGGGAAAATAGCAACATCGACCTCGTTGCTATCAACGACACCTCAGACCCTAGAACCAACGCACACCTGTTGAAATATGACTCAATGCTAGGGAAGTTAAAAAATGTTGATATTACCGCCGATGATAACTCTATCACCGTTAACGGTAAAACCATAAAGTGTGTATCCGACCGCAACCCAGAAAACTTGCCCTGGAAA
>NZ_BAAFZH010000037.1:0-34881 GCF_054684315.1 Scytonema sp. NUACC21
GGTAGATACTGGCATACTGACTGTGCATTTCTTGATGAGCCTTTACCATTTACTATGCTGTATCCACAAGTTTTACCAAATTCAATTAGAGAAACTTATTACATTGATATGCAGCAAATGTATAAAAACATACCTATATATTTGAAAAATTTTGTTGATGGTAAATATATAATACATGAAGCTAAATGGCGTTATAAAGTGCAAGAGTGGGATATTGACAAAGCTATCATTGATATTCTGAATGAATTTGAAAAGAAATTTCCACCTGTTAAACATCCAGCTATCATTACCCATCCCGTTACTCATGAAAAAATCTTGTACGTGAATCAAGGTTTTACTACTGGTATCGTGGGTTTGGATTATGAAACAAATCAAAAAGTTTTACAAGAATTATTTTCATTTCTTGAACAAGAGCGGTATATTCACACGCACGTATGGAAAGAGGGTGACATTCTCTTATGGGAGAATAGAACTCTCAATCACAAAGCGTCTATAGTACCAGAAGGCGAGACAAGTGTCAGCTATCGTATAGGTATTTACGATGGTCTACCATTTTATGTTTCCTCTATTGGACTTCATAAACAACCAGAAATACTTGCGAAATAAAGATTGTGTCAAGGTGCGATCGCAAAACATAGGTAGGCTTTAAAGTGATAAACAGATACTACTTAGTTAATGAGGAATAGTTATGGATTTCCACCAGAGAGATACCAAGATAGATGAGGTCAATCAAAATTTGTTAGAGATTTTTTTAGAACCATACAAACAAGATTGCAAGTATTTAAAAAAAGCTCAATTTCAATATTTAGAGACAAATAATTTACTCGATCG
This sequence comes from Scytonema sp. NUACC21, assembly GCF_054684315.1. Classification (NCBI taxonomy): domain Bacteria; kingdom Bacillati; phylum Cyanobacteriota; class Cyanophyceae; order Nostocales; family Scytonemataceae; genus Scytonema; species Scytonema sp. NUACC21. The sequence goes on from NZ_BAAFZH010000037.1 coordinate 832, forward strand.
CTCGAAAAGTAGCCATCAAAATTCGTGGTCGATCAAAGCTGATTTTTCTATTCCTGAATCGTGCTACATTGCTGACACCGGACACTTTAATTCAGTGGAGTTCAACATTTGCTACAATCAATTATTTTATGTGATGATTGCTTATTTATTGGAAAAGAAGTTATTAGATGTCATGAAAGACTGGAATTTAGAAACTTATAAACGTCGTCAGTTAAGCGATTTTCTCATTGTTAAGTTTTCCAGTATTTTTAAGAAACCAATTAATTCTAATAATTTTCAGGGAATTCTATCAATCAACAAATACTCGGCTCGCGGCGATTTAATTATGCTCAAAACATCATGCACCTTTTTCGATCGCAATGATGGTTGGTCTGAAGGTGATGTTACTATCGCTATACTAAACCGTAAACAGGAAAAAACTATTGATGGTTGTCCTGAAACCGTACTGATTTAAGGTTTAGTCGGATTGTAGGTAAAATAGAAAAAACTTACTTCTTCCATGCACTCCAAATTTATTCATGAAACTGAACGACAAAAAGTAGCAGGTCAGGTATCGGTACAAGGGCAGAAAATTCTACAACAATTGGCAGAAGGAACTGCCAATGAACGTCAAGCGATATTAACAACTTATATTCAAGAGCAAATTGCTCAAGCTGTAGGAATCAGTGCATCTGAATTAGACGTGCAACAGCCTTTTAATTTTATGGGAATTGATTCCCTGATAGCTGTTAAGTTGAGAAATCGACTCAGAACTGACTTAGAGGTAGACTTGTCTGCGGTGAAATTTATGGAGGATTCTAATGTAGCTAGTTTAGCAACACAACTGAATGAACAACTCCTTGCTAAAGATAAGGAACACTTCGAGCAAAAAGCGATGAGTGATGATGATTGGCTGGAAGGTGAGATATGAACTTGGTTGACTTTCTTAAAGATCTCTCGCAGCAGAATGTGGAGTTGTGGCTTGATGGTGAGAAACTGCGTTATCGTGCTCCCAAAGAAGCATTAACTTCTACAGTGTTAAATAAAATTCAGCAGCACAAAGCAGAAATTATCCATTTACTGCGCGAGGATATTTCCGCTTCTAAATCCTATCCCCTTACCTATGGTCAGCAAGGTCTTTGGTTTCTGTATAAACTGGCTCCCCAAAGTGCGGCTTATAACATCGCTTTTACAGCACGTATACGCTCCCATTTAAACATTCCGGCTCTGCAAAAGGCTTTTCAGACGTTAATAGTTCGTCATTCAACGCTACGTACTACATTCGGTCAACAAGATGCAGAACCCTTTCAAGAGGTTCACGAAGATCGGGAAGTATGCTTCGACGAGATTGACGCTTCAACTTGGAACTCGGATGAATTGACTGCGAGGGTAGTTGAGGCATATCAGCGTCCCTTTAACTTAGAACGAGAACCCGTGATGCGGGTGAATCTGTTTACTTGCTCTGTCCAAGACTATGTGCTTTTACTGACAATACACCATATTGCTGTCGATGGCAACTCATTTGGAATCCTGTTGAATGAGTTGCGTTTGCTATATGAGGCGGAGAATACAGGTCGAGCTGTATCTCTAGTACCAATAAAGCGGCAATATCGAGACTTCGTGCAATGGCAACAGAAAATGTTGGCAAGTCCAGTTGGAGATAATCTTTGGACTTATTGGCAGAAACAATTGGCTGGTGAATTGCCAGTTTTAAAGTTACCAACCGACCGACCTCGACCACCTATTCAAAGTTATCAAGGAGCTTCTTATAGCTTTGAGTTGAATCAAGAATTGACTTCTCAGGTAAGGAAAATGGCGAAGGCTCAAGGAGTCACCCTTTACATGGCTCTCCTGACAACCTTTCAAGTATTGCTTTATCGTTACACGGGTCAGGAAGATATTATAGTTGGTTGTCCAATTGAGGGCAGGAGTCAGCCTGAGTTTGCTGAGACTGTGGGCTTCTTTGTGAATATGCTTGCCTTGCGAGTTAATCTTGCTGGCAATCCCACGTTTAGCGCACTTTTATCCCAAGTGCGCCATACTGTGTTGAACGCGATCGCACATCAAGATTATCCCTCTCCTTTATTGATCGAGCGATTGCAGCTGAATCGAGATCCCAGCCTTCCAGGGCTTTTCCGAGTTTCGTTTAACTTGTTGAAATTGGCAGAAATGGTCCAGGACTATGAATTATCTGTATCTAATCAAACCAGAGCTAGAGAAGATTGGGGCGGATTAACACTGGAGCCTTTTGTAATTTCCCAGCAGGAAGGACAGAACGATCTCGTTCTTGACATGATGGAAATGAGCGAATCACTAATTGGTATTTTTAGATACAATACTGACTTGTTTGATGCAACAACAATTAGCCGAATGGCAAGTCATTTCCAAATACTGCTAGAAGGAATTATCATCAATCCAGTGCAGCAAATTGCTTCATTGCCCCTACTTACGGAAGCCGAACAATGGAATTTGCTGTGGAAGTGGAACAATAACCAAGTTGAATGTCCCTCAAATCAGTGCATTCATCAGTTATTTGAAAACTGTGTGAAAAAGACAACAAACGCTGTGGCGGTGGTATTTCAACAACAACAACTTACTTACCAAGAGTTAAACACCAGGGTACCGATATCCCTCGTTGAAAGTTTCCGGGTACTTTGCCCTGTCTACTGCCACGAGAATCTTTTGGTTCCCATATTTTTTCAGACATAGATCAAAAAACTTTATGGCAGTCACCAACGTCGCAGTGTAACAAACCCATTATAGCTTTGAAAAAGATATTGTGTGTTGTTTGCTGAAAATTTTTTGCAACCTTATTTGGAATACCAGATAGATTCTATATTACGGGCGATCGCCATTGTTCGATCCCCATCTTGGGTATCCAGTAAAACCGTGACGTGTCCCAGCTTGCGCCCCGGTCGGGATTCATTCTTCCCGTACCAGTGGATGTGTGCTTGGGGAATTTGCGCTATTTGCTGGCGTTTGCCCATATAGTCGCTATGAGAAGTTTCATATCCTAGAAGATTTATCATAACAGCACTGGGACATATCGTAGCAGTATTCCCTAAAGGTAAACCACAAACCGCTCGCAGGTGCTGTTCAAATTGGGAGGTTTTGCTAGCGTCCAGAGAAAAATGCCCGGAATTGTGGGTACGGGGCGCTACTTCATTAACCAGTACTTTGCCATCTGCCGTCAGAAATAATTCTATTCCAAAAACGCCTACTGCTTCCAAGCTATTAAGTAAAGTACGGGCAATATCTTCTATTTCCAAAGCCACTTGTTCTGGAATATCAGCTGGTGCAATGACTCGACGACAAACCTGTTCTTGTTGCTGTGTTTCTACAACGGGGTAAGTCATAACCTCACCGTTTGTAGAACGTGCGACGATGACTGCTAGTTCTCGTTCAAAGGGAACGTATTCTTCTAATAAAAAATTTGTTGGGCTGTTTTTTGAGTCTAGTTTTTGTTCTAAATCGGACTGTCCTTTAATTATGAAAGTCCCCTGACCATCATAACCGTGACGCCGCGCTTTTAAAACAACTGGAAAACCCAGTTCTGAAGAATGAGAAATTTTAGAAAGAGCAACAAATTCCGGAACAGGTAAACCTAAGTCCCGTAGATAGCAGCGTTGGTGATATTTATCCAAAAGAGGGCTTAAAGCTTCTAATTTGGGACGGAAACAAACTCCTTGGGCGGCTAGCTTTGATAAAGCGTCTATGTTGACAAACTCATTTTCAAAAGTGATGACATCACACTTTTTAGCGAGTTCTGCTGTGGCGTTGGCGTCATCTATGGAAGCGAAAAGAGTATCTGTGGCTATGGATACTGCTGGGTCGTTAGGGCTGGGAGTTTGAACAACTAATTCTACTCCTAACTTTCTTGCGGCACTTCCCATCATCCATGCCAATTGCCCACCACCGATTATACCAACACGTCTCATTGACATCTCAAAGAATTACGAATTTCCAAACTAGTTTTGGAGCTGACGTCACTTGCTTTTTGGTAAGGTTCCTTCACCTATGCTAATCCAAAACTGCACCAGTAAAATCTGTAACAATAATGTTCGCATCAGAAAATGGAGAGCAATACAAGAAGTTTTTTGAAAACAGCGTTGCTCAAGTCAGCCCTTGTCAAGTTTAACCAATACCGGGAATTCTTCACACCTCGATCGCCCTACCTCTTAGGAGCGATCGCCATACTGCATTTTTATGTCAGCAAATTTTGACATAAACTCTGTGCTTTAGAGCCTAAGCCCGTTCCCAAATAGCTGTAATGTTATGAAATCTTAACTTTGCGATCCCCAAAGGGCTGATAAATCCGTGAAAAATGCAAAAGTGTGTCTCGAACCCCCTTGATCCCGACTGGGGGTTACTGGTTAATATTCATTTAACAAAGGCTACTCTACGCCCTAAAAAAAAGTGCTCATTTTGGCATAACAGGGAATTGAAAGAGAGTCATTAGACCCTGGTCGAGAAGCTCACGACTGAGGTCGGGGGCGAAGTAAAATCCTGTATCTGACTAGCCTAAGTCTTTATAAGACTTTGTTTAGGGGGGAGAGTGAAGACGTGTCATGACACGTCTGTGCATTCCGGTTGTCAGAACCAAGTCATTAAAAAGGTTTTATTAGGGGTAAGACCAGTGTCAGAGCACAAAGTACTACCCTAAAGCTTTGGCGAATTGCACTCATTCCCTTTAGGGGAGAAAGTGAAAGCGTCAATAGTAGGAATAGGGACAACAAAAACGAACGTTCTCCCTGGAATCTCCTTATCTCATACTCTTGTATGGGGTATCTGGGAAAAAATTTTTGACCTGTCATTTAAAAACACACTAAAAAGTTGAAAACCTCGGCAAAACCAGGAGTCAGGAATAAGAAGTTCGTCTGGGTTTGATGGCACAACATCAGCCACTTAATTAACCAGGGGATATCAAGAACCTTTCAAACTACTGGAGGCCAAATTCATGGCAAAAGAACGCCCACCGCTAGAAGAGATGACATTGCGGCAGCTACGTAAAGTAGCTAGCGAATATGCGATATCTCGCTATAGCAGAATGCGTAAATCGCAATTGCTGGCAGCGATTCAAGAAGTCCAGCGCAGTAAAGTTTCTCTCAGCCAATCTCGTTCAATGGAGGCACAGGAAACCGTGGAAGCAGCAAAATTTGAGTTGGGTCAGGTAGATCGTACCGGTGGAACTCTTGCTGATGTTGATGAAGGACTCGCGGATCTCCCTGCAGGCTACGGAGAAAGCCGCATTGTTCTTATGCCCCGTGACCCTCAGTGGGCGTACACCTACTGGGATGTTACCAACGAGCACAAAGAAGAATTGCGTCGTCAGGGGGGACAACAGCTAGCACTGCGTATTTATGATGTGACCGATATTAATTTGGAATATCAAAGCCCCCACAGTATCCAAGAATATCCTTGTGATGAGTTGGCAAGGGAATGGTATATTCCAATTCCAGTGAGCGATCGCGACTACGTTATCGACATTGGTTACCGCTGCGCTGATGGTCGTTGGTTAATCCTCGCTCGTTCAGCAACAGTCCACGTTCCTCCTGTCTATCCTTCTGATTGGATTGAAGACGTCTTCATCACTGTCAACTTTGAAGAAGATTTGCAGGGCAAAACCCTCTACGAACTGGTTCCTCCTGCCAAGAAGACACCTGTTTTTACTGGCAACGGTACCGCCCAAGGCAATGCCATCTACGATCAAATCTTTGGCATGGCAGAATCTGCCGAAGCACTGCGGGTTGCTGGTTCTCTGTTCGGTTCCATGCAGCACGTACCTGGCTCAATGGTTCCATCCCAAGCTATCAGTTCCTACATCTTCCCCTCTGGCGTTGGTATGTGGGCAGTTCCTACTGTATCCGGTTTAACAGAATCCGGTATCGGTATGTTTGCATCTGGTGCTGGCTTCTCCGGCGACGTACCAATGCGCCCTCGCAAGTTCTGGTTAATTGCTGATGCTGAACTGATTGTTTACGGTGCAACAGAACCCGATGCTACCGTTACAATTGGCGGTCGTCCAATCAAGCTGAATCCAGACGGTACTTTCCGTGTTATTTGTCATTTGTTATTTGTTACCAATTACTCCTTGGACGCTCTAAAATAACCAATTTTTGTAGGGTGGGCACTGCCCACCGTTTACTACGTCTTTAGCTCTAAAATAACCAATTTTTGTAGCCCACCGTTCGCTACGTCTTTAGGTAATCTTATGGCAGAAAGCGAGTAGTTACTTGCGGTTCAAGTTTATATAATTCCTCAATGACTGTTGGTGACACTTCTTCAGCGGGAAGATCGAACAAAACTTGCCCCTGTCGCAAGCCAATGATTCTCTGAAAATAACTGCGAGCGTATTCAATTGCGTGCAAGCTAGTCACAAGTGTTTTACCTGTCTCCTCGCTTAACTGACGGAGCAAATTCATAATCTCGCGACTGCGTTCGGGGTCAAGGCTGGAGATAGGTTCATCGGCTAGAATAGCAGCGGGGTCTTGCACCAATACGCGGGCGATCGCTACCCGTTGTTGCTGTCCTCCAGATAGGCGATCTGTTCGTTCGTACAGCTTTTCAGGAATGCCCACTTGTGTTAAAGCTTTTGTTGCTTTTTCCACCTCTAATGGGTAAATCAATGAAATCGCTGCTTTGAAAAATGACCATCTTCCTAAATGTCCGGCGTTGACATTATGAATGACTTGTAGGTTGTCTACTAAATGAAATTGTTGATAAATCGTACCAATTTGTCTTTGAACGTGCCGAAGGGATTTGGGACGCATATTGACTAAATTACGACCCAGTACCCAAACTTCCCCTTGTGTAGGTTGAATTCTACCATTGAGCAAGCTCATCAAAGTACTTTTCCCCGCACCACTTGGACCAACAAGGGCTAGCCTTTCACCTGGATAGATTTGCAAGTTAATATTTGTGAGCGACTGGACGTTACCAAATTTTTTTGTGACGTTTTTAAGTTCAAAAATTGGTGTAGGTTGGTTCATGGGTGAAAAGAGCCAAGAATCGATTGTCAGTAGGTTGGCACAATCAAATGCAAATTAACTTGAACCTTGTCCTTGGTCATGTGTCATCGGTACAGATTTCACTTAATTTTAGGAATGTCCAAGAAATAAATTATCCGTCTTGTGGAACGGGCGAGGACGCCAGTTCTGTACAATTGGCTCTCTAGAAGCCCGCATCACAAGAGAAAGTGGAATATTTTTTTATCTGGAAGTTTCTTACATTCCAAAACACATAGGTATTTTTATGCGCGATCGCATATTTAATATCTATCAATCCTTGACAAATAACTTTTGACAAATGACTAATTATTTAATTTTACCAATTTTTCGACCTACTTGTTCAATTTGGGCGTAGTTTTCATTTTTAGTAGGAATAAACTTTTCTGCTTGTAAAAGGTCGAGAATTTCTTTTTGCTCCGGTACTTTAGAGTCTAATTTCAAGAATGCATTCTGGACTTTTTTGACAAAATCATCACCATATCGCTGTTTGACTTGGGGGTTAATAACCCAGTGGTAATCGTAGTATGCAGGAGTACGCCAGATAACTTCTACTTTGCTCAAGTCTACTTCTTTTGCATCGACACGCTTCTGCCATACTTTTGCGTTTACAGCACCTACTTCAAAACTTCCTGCTTCCACAAGTTTGATAGTTTTGTCGTGGTCACCAGAAAAACCTGCTTCACCTTTAAAATCTGTGAGTTTTACGCCAGCTTGTTCGAGAAAGTATTGTGGCATTAAACGACCAGATGTGGAAGATTCACTGCCAAAGGTAAAGGTATGGTTCTTGAGTTGTTTGAGATCGGAGATATCTTTGAATGGTTTAAGACCACTTTTTTTATTAGCAATAAAGACACTATGAAATTTTTCGTCTGCATCACGTTGGGCAATGGCTTCTGCACCGGGTACCTGCAGCCTTGCTTGAACCCCAGTTAAACCTCCAAACCAGACTAAATCCAGGTCTCCAACTTTAAAAGCTGTTACTGCCGCTGTATAATCAGTTACTGGTTTGTATTCTACAGGGATAGCGAGTTCTTTCTGTAAATAAGAAGCTAGTTTAGTATACTGCCGTTGTAATTTCTCTGGGTCTTGGTCGGGAATTGCTCCTGTTACTAAGGGTCTTATGTCCTTGGTAGCATTCTGGGTGGATGTTCCAGACGTGTTAGGCGAACAAGCTGCTAATGGGAGTAAGAGTAGAAACAAACCTGACACTAAAATCTTCTGAATCATTTGATTTTATGGAAAGTATAGTTTTGCAAGATTAGGATAGAATTTTACAATAAGTAGGTGAGTACAAGTAAGTAAACTTGCCGTCTTGCAGAACCGATCGTAAATGCTAAAGCTGCATCATCGCCGTATCTTTAGTCTAGGAAGCCTTTATAAATTATGATAAAGTAAGTATTTTCAAAGATGAAAAATAAGAAACCAGCGAATATTGGCTGAATGAAGAGGAAGACGAAGCTTGGAAGAACCTATAGACTCGGTATCTTCGTCGATTCGGTGCAAGTCGCAGTCAAAAATCAAAAACAGCATGATTCTTGGGAGAGGTAAGAAAAATGAGCATCGTAATATCAGATGAGACTTTGCGTGCTAGTGGAATGACAGAAGCCGAATTTAAACAGGAAGTTGCTTTATTGCTGTTTGGATCGGGAAAACTTCCCCTTGGATATGCTAGCAAGTTGGCAGAAATGGATAAAATACAGTTTCAGCAGTTGCTTGGTGAACGCAAAATTCCTCTGTATTGTTATGAAATAGAAGATTTTGAACTTGATTTGAAGAATTTGCGGGAGTTGGGTAGGTTGTGATTGTTATTAGTGATACTTCACCAATTACAAGCCTTGCTGCTATTGGTCAATTAGATTTACTTCGACAGCTATATACTAAAATCCTAATACCAGGAGCTGTTTATCAGGAATTAACAGATACATCCACACCTGTCCCTGGCTCCAAAGAAGTATGTACATTTGATTGGATTGAGGTACGACAGGTAACAAACCGTTCCCTAATTGCAGCTTTATTAGAGCAAGAATTAGACGAAGGTGAATGTGAAGCAATAGCTTTAGCGATTGAAATCGATGCAGAATTACTACTTATCGACGAACGGCGAGGAAGAGCGGAAGCTGATAGGTTAGGATTAAGAATTACTGGATTGTTAGGGGTTTTGGTTGAAGCGAAACAAAAAGGATTCATTGTCGCTGTCAAACCTGTGATGGATGGGTTGATTGCAACAGCAGGGTTCAGAGTTGCAGATGCTTTGTATACTCGTATTTTGCAAATGGTGGAGGAGTTGTCGAGGTGATTCACCCCAACGCTTGATGTTGTCGCCAAATTTTTAGTGTAGTTAAATCCTATGGCAAAAGATAGATTTCATAATATTGTTAGAAATGCTTTAGAAAAAGACGGTTGGAAGATTACGGCTGACCCTTATGAAATCAATGTAGATGATGTAGATTTTGAGATTGATTTAGCAGCTGAGCAACTTTTAGGAGCAGAGCGAGATAGGTTGTTAGAAATAACAGTGATGTTACAATCATCAGTTGTTTCTTCTCTTCCTAAAGCTTGAGCAAGATATAGCAGGCTGTAAAATCCTGTTATTTGAGATTTATCAACTTCTTCAATTTTTAATTTTTGTTCGTGACTAGGTGTAACGCTCCATAAATGAACAATGGTTTTTGGTAACTTGTTTTGTATAAAAAGCTCTTTAATTAAGGCATTGTAATCCTGATTATCTTCAGGATTTATAGCATATTGACGATCGCCTAATATGGTAAATTCTTCACCTATTGTTACGGTAATAACATCCTGGTTTTGTTCTTCCAGTCGTCTTACCAAATTGATACCTAAACTGCAATCATCAACAAACACCAAAATGCTGGATTTTTGAGTTGCTAATTCTTGATGTTCGAGTTGTACTGGAGGTAAAGAAGGCTTCCAAAAAGGAATATAAAACCAGTCAGCTATATCAGTTTTTTTAACCAATGATGCTGGAGTGTGATTGGCTTTGCCACTGCCATTTTGTCCAAATTCTGGTTTGGGCGGTTCAATCCAGTAGCGTTGTCGCTCAAACGGGTAAGTCGGCAAAGGTAAACGATGACGGTGTTCGTGGCGGTAAAATCCCGACCAATCTATTTGGACACCACTTAGCCACAATCTACCTAATGTTTGCAATAACCATGCCACATCCGATTGTTTTTCTTTGACATGGGGTAATGAACTCAGCACCACCTGTTTTGTATTTCTCTGTAGATGCTGTATTGTTAATGTGCTTAAAGTTCTTCCCGGTCCCACCTCCACAAATACTCCTTCAAACTGCTCTAATAATTGGGTTATGCCATCAGAAAATTGCACAGTTTGGCGTAGGTGTTGGCTCCAATAGTTGGGATTTGTGGCTTGTTCATCGCTCATCCAAGTCCCAGTTACATTGGAAATAAAGCGAATGCGTGGTGGTCTAAGTTTCACAGTTTTCACCAACCGCACAAATGGTTCCAATATTGGTGACATCATCGCAGAATGAAAGGCGTGGGACGTATGCAACAGACGGCATTCAATCCCTTGGTCGGACAATTGCTCCTGGAGTGCTGCAATGGCTTCATTTGTCCCAGACACAACACAGGAACTTGGGCTGTTAATTGCGGCTATGTCAACAGATTTACTATAAATCGTTTCTGCATCTAACAGGAATTGAACATCTTTGTGTGGCAGTGGAATGGCAAGCATACTCCCAGTGGGCAATTGTTGCATGAGTTTTCCTCTGGTTGCCACCACTGCTAAGGCATCTTCTAGAGAAAACACACCTGCAATAGTTGCGGCGACATATTCCCCAATGCTGTGACCGATTGCTGCTACTGGATGCACTCCCCATTCCATCCATAATTGAGCTAGGGCATATTCGATCGCAAACAGGGTGGGTTGAGCAATGGCAGTTTGTTGTAGCTGCAAACAAGCTTTTTCTGTATCTTGTGATGTTGGATACAATAGAGAACGGATATCAACACCCAGGTGAGACTGCAAAATCTCAGCGCAAGTGTCTACGTGTTGGCGGAAAGTGGGTTCGACTGAGTACAATTCCCGTCCCATATTGACATATTGCGCCCCTTGTCCGGAAAACATGAAGATGACGGGCTGTTCCCTATGCTCCTGATATGCAGTAAAAACCCTCTGTTGGTCTTGTATTTCCAAAGTAGCTACAGCATCCTTAATGTTCTGGCACACAAAAATTCGGCGATGGTTAAAAGCTCTACGACCTATTTGTAAAGTATAGGCAACATTAGCGAGATTTATATCTGGATATTGTTTTAAATAGTCAGCCAGATTAGTAGTTGTATTATCTAGAGTTGAGCTAGTTTTGGCTGATAATAATATCAATTGCCAAGGTCTAGAGCCATCAAAATATTGAATTTCAGGAGCTTCTTCCAGAATTACATGGGCATTAGTTCCACCAAAACCTAAGGAACTCACTCCTGCTCTACGAGGAGTATTGTTAGCTTTCCACTCGCTAAGTTGAGTATTAACGTAGAAGGGGCTGTTGGCAAAATCAATCTCAGGATTGGGATATTCAAAATTTAAGCTAGGAGGTATTTGTTTATATTTTAATGCTAAGACAGTTTTGATAAGACTCGCTACACCAGATGCTATATCTAGATGTCCGATGTTTGGTTTTACTGAACCGATCGCGCAGAAGCCATTTCTCTGTGTAAAAGCACGAAAAGCCTTAGTGAGCGCAGCAACTTCAACTGGGTCACCAGTCGCTGTTCCAGTTCCATGCGTCTCTATATAAGAAATATCATCAGCATTGATTCCAGCATTTGCCAAAGCCTCTACAACAACTTCAGCCTGACCATTTACACTAGGTGCCGTATAGCTAACTTTTAAGGAACCATCATTGTTAATTGCTGAACCTTTAATCACTGCATGGATGTAATCTCTATCTGCTATGGCATCTTTTAATCTTTTTAAGGCAACTATTCCAAGTCCACTACCAAAGATAGTACCCCGTGCTTTAGCATCGAAGGCTCGACAGTGACCATCAGGAGATAAAATTCCGTCCTCTTCATAAAAATAACCTGACTTTTGTGGGACGGTAATTGTAACTCCGCCAGCTAAAGCGATATCACACTCTTCATCAAGTAGACTTTTGCAGGCTAAGTGTACAGCAACTAATGAAGTAGAGCAGTACGTTTGGATACCTACACTTGGTCCTTTTAAATTTAATTTATATGAAATATTTGTAGTTAAAAAATCTTTATTAAGTGTATACTTGTTAGAAATATCTATTAAATTACCATTTTGATATATATTGTTAAAAAAGTAAGTATTTGTGCTGATACCTCCATAAACACCAATCAAACCTTCATAGGTTTCCGGGTCATATCCAGAGTTTTCAAGAGCTGACCAGGCACATTCCATAAAGAGACGGTGCTGGGGGTCCATGACTTCAGCTTCTCTGGGGTTGCAACCAAAAAACCTAGCATCAAATTGGTCAATATCTTCCAGTACAGGTGCTGCTTTCACATAATTTGGATCGTTTAAAACCGCATCTTCAAGATTTAAATCTACTAAATCATCATTGGATAAGAATGAAATAGACTCAACTCCGTTTTGAAGATTATGCCAAAATTCGTCGATATTTTTCGCGCCGGGGAAACGACCCGACATTCCCACTATTGCTATGTCTAAATTTGCGGTTTCTTCTAATCCTATATTTGTGTACATTTTTTTTAAATCCACTTTATTGTTTGTCCTAAGTTATCTTCCTACAGACAACTTTCTCTTTTTCCTCTCTGAGCTTTCTGTATTTTCTGTGCTTTTTTCAAGGAAAAATTGCTTTGACGCAACTTGATATTAAGTAGATCGGTAACAAAAAAAGTAACTGCTGAAGGTCGTCCTTAGTCATTTGTCATTGGTGAGTCCAGAGAAAGTAGGCGGGTTTCCCAACAAGAGTGGACTGGCGAACCACACGGCTGCGGCGACGATAGTTGGTGGGTAGCTGCCTGCTAAAATAGCTCGGTGCCAGGTTTATAAATTAATCAAAGCCCCTTTTCGATAAGTCGAAGAGGGGCTTTGCTATTATAGTGTCATTGGAGTGTAAACAAAAATTGCTACAGTGGGTTCCCCGTAATACGGTGTTCTATGGCACTTATCTTTAAGTTAAATTTGGCATCATTTCGTTTTTACTCATAAAATTTAAATCAAGACAAAGCCAAAATTTTTAAAATAAATTTGTTTGTCAATTACTCAGGGTTGAACAGCTATTGCTTATTAAAAAATGGAAATGGTAGATCGGATAAACGATATAACTTGGCAGGCGCACCAAGGTAGCGTTGCTGCAATTATTCAAGTGCTGAACGACAAGCTCGCTAATTCTGGCGTCAGAACTAGAGCTATTTTTGACAATGGTGTTTTACAACTACTGTGTGAGGCACGTACAGTAGACCACTTGGAACAAACAACTCTGGTTCAGCAAGTCCAGCAGATTCTACAATCTATTGCACCGCGCAACATTTATCGGGTCAATATCAATAGTCGTATTGTGCGGGAACAGCAATTGCTGTGGTTAGAGGAAATTAGCCGCGACCCTGAAAATCAATTGTTGTGGACGCAAGAAATTACATTAGTTCAACCTAATATTTTTAAGCAATTCATAAAAGATTTTAAAGAGCGAGTCAAGGAACAAGGCAAAGCGCATTTACCAATGTCCCAATCTTCGCGTCTTGTCATAGTTAATAACAGAAATAAATTCAGAAATAAATTCAGAAATTCCCCTATAAGAGGGATGTTAGGAGGAGCTAGTTTATGGGTGTTTTTACTGGGGCTTGGTTGGGCTGGTTATACTTTAAGCGGAAATAAATTTAAAAATTCTTACCACCCAGAAGCTTTTAATTCAGTAGTTCCAGCAACTAACACTAACCAAAGCAAATTTCCCAACCAGCCTACGGATAGTCCAAAAACTTCCACTCCCGCTTCCTATTCATCTGAAGATTCCTTTAAATCAGCAGTGCGAATTGCCAATCAAGCGTATGCTAGTGGTAAAACAGCTAAAACTCCAGCTCAATGGTTGGATTTGGCTGCTAGGTGGGAACGGGCATCAGAATTGATGAAATCCGTGCCACCAGACCACAGCCGTTATGAGGAAGCTCAAATTCGTACAAAGCTATACAAAAAATACCGTGAAGCTGCTGAAAAAGAAGCTAAGAAAAAAGCTTCTTAGTTCTAAGCACTCATTTCTAGCATCCGTTGAATGGGTCGCAATGCAGCTACGCGGATATCTTCTGGCAAAGTAATTTCCGGAGTACGGTCTTTCATTGCCCAATACAGCTTCTCTAGGGTATTTAACCGCATAAAGGGGCACTCGTTACAAGCACAGTTATTTATGGGGGGTGCGGGAATAAAGAGCTTGTGAGGCGCTTGTTTTTGCATTTGGTGAATGATTCCAGGTTCTGTGGCAACGATAAATTCTTGCGAGGGGCTTTCTGCACAGTACTTGAGTAAAGCCGCTGTCGAGCCGATAAAACTGGCGTGACGCAATACGCTTGTTTCACATTCTGGGTGCGCGATCGCTTCTGCTTCCGGGTGTGCAATTTTTAGCTGCACTATTTTCTTTTCGGAAAAAGTTTCATGGACAATACAACTGCCATCCCACAGTACCAAATCTCGTCCAGTTTTTTCCATGACATACCGCCCCAAATTTTTGTCTGGAGCAAAAATAATTGGCTGCTCTTTTGGAATCTGCTCGACAATTTTGACTGAATTGGAACTGGTGCAGATAATATCGCTCAGTGCTTTAATTTCAGCAGAGCAGTTGATGTAGGAAACCACCAAATGGTCTGGGTGGGCTGCTTTGAAAGCCGCAAACGACTCTGCCGGACAACTATCAGCTAAAGAACAGCCGGCATTCAGATCGGGTAACAGTACCATTTTGTCTGGATTGAGAATCTTTGCCGTTTCTGCCATAAAGTGGACACCAGCAAAGACGATCGCATCTGCATTTGTGTTGGCTGCAGCTTTGGCAAGTTGGAGTGAATCTCCAATAAAGTCTGCAATATCTTGAATATCAGGTTCTTGGTAGTAGTGTGCAAGGACAATCGCATTGAGTTCTTTTTTAAGAGTCTCAATAGCTGCAAATAAATCCAGTGGTAGATCGCCCCGTTCAGTTTTGCCACGTTGAGCAAGTGTAGTAGTAAACACAGTTAAGCTGTAATAAAATTGCAAATTTTTGTATCGTGGATTCAATTATAGTAGTTTTTACCAAAAATGTTTCGCCAGTAACCCTTCTTCCTCGGAGTTGTGTCAAAACCCTATAAGTTTCCTATGCTAAAAACAGATGGCAAGGAAAATGGCATGACCAGTCAGAAAACAAACTCACAAACAATAAAAATTGCTGTAGTAGGAGATGTTCACGACCAATGGGAAGAGGAAGATGGTATTGCACTCAAACATCTGGGTGTTGACCTAGTGCTGTTTGTTGGGGATTTTGGCAATGAGTCAGTAGACGTGGTCAGAGCGATCGCGTCCCTTGGCATTCCCAAAGCAGCAGTGATGGGAAACCATGATGCTTGGTACACTGCCACAGAATGGGGACGAAAGAAGTGTCCTTATGACCGCACCAAAGAAAACTGGGTACAGCAACAACTGGATTTGTTGGGTGAAACCCATGTCGGTTACGGGAAGTTGGATTTTCCCAGCTTGAATTTAACCGTTATTGGTGGTCGTCCCTTTAGCTGGGGTGGACCTGAATGGAAATATGCCGATTTCTACAAAGAATGGTATGGAGTGACCAGTTTTGAAGACTCCACAGCCCGCATCGTCGCTGCGGCAAAAAGTGCGGCTTGTGAGAGCGTAATTTTCATCGGTCACAACGGACCTACCGGGCTGGGGGAACGTCCAGAAGACCCCTGCGGCAAAGATTGGCATCCCATAGGCGGTGACTTTGGCGATCCGGATTTGGCAGAAGCGATCGCTCAAAGTATTACTGCAGGTAAAACCATTCCCCTCGTTACATTTGGTCACATGCACCACACCCTGCGGCACACCAAGAAAGAGCCGCGAAAGCGCGTTTTTACCAGTCCAGAAGGCACAGTTTACCTAAACGCCGCAAGCGTGCCCAGGATTGTAGACACTCCCACCGACAAGCAGCGTAACTTCTCAATCGTTTTGTTAGAAGGTGGTAGCGTCTCCCAAGTCTCCCTCGTATGGGTTGGCAAGGATTTCGCCGTTACCTCAGAAGAAATTCTTTATAAAAAACCCAATCCAGTAGTGCAAACTGCGTGAGGATGAGATATACTTAGTAACTGGTCAGCAAATATGGCTGACAGCTGACAGCGAATGGCTGACAGCTTTACTGGAGAGGTGGCAGAGTGGTCGATTGCGTCCGACTTGAAATCGGATGATGTGAAAGCATCCGGGAGTTCGAATCTCCCCCTCTCCGTGTCACGTAAAATTTCCAGTTCTGAAAGTCTGAGTGTGTGATGAGACTCTTGAGCCGGTGTAATACCTGGTTGAGGTTCTGGAGGAGTGGGAGCTAAAAAATTGGAATCTCCCCGTGTAATACTCGGTAGAACATTATGCCTAACAATGTGTTCCAAATAGTCAGCCCTGGTGAAGCCTAAGCATTCAGAAGCAATACCAAGTGCTTTCCAGGTATCATCAGTCAGTCGCAAAGAACGGACTTCACGATAATCATCATTTTTGAGCGCAAACTTTCCCTGAATATCTCGTTTTAACATAAACTTAACCGTGTATTACATCGTAAATTTAACTCAAAATGATGACACTTTACCATGTATTACACGGGAGTAGAATTAAATCTTATTGATGAGTCAACAGATGAATTGGTATTTTATGTCACACAGTAGAATCCGCTAATCTGGCGAAGTGTGAGGAGCGAGTTTTAGCTCGTGGTATCTCCTCCAACCATGCGAAAACTCGCCCTAGATTGATAGCGGCAGCCGTCAGAATATGTTGTAGACGAGTTTTAGCTAACCCAATATAACGGCAATCGCGCAATTCAAATGCTCGGATTCCTTGAGAGATAGTTCCTTCAATGCCGGAGCGTAGTTCATACTGCTTTTGAAACTCTTCGGTTTTTTGTCGCTCCCTGGCTTTTTGAAGGGCTAATAACTGTAAGCTAATTTTTAGACAGAGTTACCCATTGTTAGATTTTTTGGGTAACTGTTCCCTTGCCATGCGTTCTATTACATCGCTCAGGCTATTTGCTCCTAGCTCAAGTTGTTTTTCTTCAAGCCATTTAATAGCTGTTTCAGTCAATGTCATAGTGAATCTACGTTTTGATTCGTTATAAATTTTTTTCCCTGCCATATTGACAACCTTTAATATACTCATATATGATATGAGTATGACAGATGGCAGAGGTTAAGTCAACAAGGTAATGTAGATGAGCAGTATCACGTATGTCAAAGGATTACCGACACCAGTAGAAGAATTGAATAGCTTGGGACTTACAGAGTTCGAGATGTTTCTAACTGCTTATAGTGCGGTATTCCACAAGGCAGCGTGCGAGACGGCGAATCATCTTTTGTCTGACCAGCCATTCAATAAATCTAGCTGGAACACTTACTTACAAAAGACAAAAGGTATTTCAAAACGACAAGCCAACGGCGTAATTAGCTTTGCTAGTGGTGCAGTAGAAGCATCGAAAGAACACCGCTCGCTTCATATAAAAACGCTCTTATGTAAGCTAAAGTCTATCAACAATTGGATTACCACTGCAAAAAAGAAGTTATCTGATTCTGCCAAGTTTTATGCAAAAAAGAAGTGGCAGAAATCGAAGACTGGGTGCCGATTCCCATTGTCTTGTTCTATTAAATTTCGAGATACGAACTGGCAACACCTGCGCTTTCAGATTCACCAAAAAAAACGTAGAGCATCTCGATTAGCAAAGCAAATCAAGCACTTAAAGGCTGCCCCAATTCATACGACCATTCCTAGAAATCAGGTATTTGTTGTCGGTTCCAAAGACGAATCTTATGGGAATCAGACTTGCCAGTGGGATGGCGAATGCATTAAATTTCGAGTGCCTGCTTGCCTAGAACCAAAGTTTGGAAAGCACGTTCAAACCAGATTAGGGAGTTTTGAACGGAACATAAATAGATTGCCAAAAGACGGCAGCAAGACGTGGCATTTTTTCTACAAAAACGGTAAGTGGAATGCCGCCGTGCAGTTTACA
This sequence comes from Scytonema sp. NUACC21, assembly GCF_054684315.1. Taxonomy (NCBI): domain Bacteria; kingdom Bacillati; phylum Cyanobacteriota; class Cyanophyceae; order Nostocales; family Scytonemataceae; genus Scytonema; species Scytonema sp. NUACC21. The sequence goes on from NZ_BAAFZH010000037.1 coordinate 18,997, forward strand.
AAGACGCCCGTTGAAAAAGTTTCTCGCCATTCCTCTTATGGATGCATTGGGATTGACATGAACCCTGGCTCCATCGGCTGGGCATACGTTGGTTATGATGGCAACCTCAAAGCACATGGACAAATACCATTACACATGGGATTGCCGAATGGCAAGCAGGACGCTCAGATTGTTGATGCTTGCTTGCAATTAGCGAATCTTGCTAGCACCAACGCTTGCCCGGTTGTATGCGAGGAGCTAGACTTTTGTGCAAAGAAAGAGCAATTGCGTGAAGGAAATAAGAAGTACGCCAGAATGTTGTCTGGTTGGGCGTACAGTCGGTTTTATGAACTACTTGAGAGCATTTTAAGCAATCGTGGGATTTACCTAATCAAGGTAAACCCTGCGTATACCAGCACTATTGGATTAGTGAAATACGTTCGGCAATATGGACTAGCCAGCGATGAAGCTGCGGCTATAGCTATTGCTCGGCGTGGTATGCGCTTAACAGAAAAACTACCTCGCTCCGTCTCCGCCTATCTGTCCGTGAAGGATGGTTTGCACGTGTGGAGCCTGTGGAACCAACTGAATAAAACCCTTAAGTCTCATTCTGAAATATCGTGCAGGCATGATTATTACAGAATCTCTAACTGGGAACTAGTGGTCAAGCAATGGTCAGAGCAATCTGGTCAAAGCAAGCGAAAACGCGCTTCTAGTTGAGCGAACTTATACCGTGGAGTTGGGTTTGTCCAAATTTATCCAAATGTGGGTAACTTTGTCCAAGCTTTTAGAAGCGGCTTCGTAATCGGGTTGTGCCTGTATGGTTAACGCCCGTGGGTCATTAGCGGCGCGGGTACACTGAGAGCGAACAGGACAATTCTTGCAGTCTTTTGTACGGAAGTTAACGTGAATTACTGGGTGGCCATAAACATCAAGAGTATTTTTCCACCGAGAACTGCGCTTACCTTGAGGACAATAAACTACTTTTCGCTTCCAGTTTACTCGAAAGTGAGATATATCAAACCCAAGTCCGGCTTTTGCTTGCCATGCAATATTAACCGCAACTGGGCCGAACAGGTCAATGTCATAGTCTCGCTGGGAACCAGAAAGCAATTGGGAGGAAGTGTATCCCTGGTCAACTAAATGCAGATGAGGTAGGAGGTCTTTTTGCTCCAAGGCTTGGTGAATTGAGGGAACAACAGTTTGGTCTTGCGTTGTGGCAGGCGTAGTTTCTACATGAGTAATAATGTGAGGTAAATTTTCGTCACAACTTTCCGTTAGATGCACTTTGTACAGAGTCCAGTTAGTAGTGCGTTTGGTGCTGTTACGCGCATCTTCGTCATAGGGAGAGCGAATTCGCACCGCCGAAGGTGGCCCATCTTTGTCACTGCGTAACTGAATCTTGTCTGTTGGTGCATAGTATTGCTGTAACCAAACTTGACGTAAAACTTCTACTGCAGGCAGTTGTCGCAGTTGGATGGGGGAAGTTTGGGAATAGATGTGATCGAGTAAATAAAAACCATCCACACCTATGAGCTCGGCTAATGCTGAGCGTTCTATTGGTGTTCTAGGCAGTCGAGAATCTTCAAGGCGTTTGCTATAGCGGTCATACCACTCGGCAGGAGCTAGTGACTTTAACCAAATGGGTGCGACTTCAGCCACAGCATTTAAAGCATACCGCAGGGTTTCTCCCAAATGTTCCAGTCTGCTTAACTCCCTAACTACAGCTAGTATGTGGGTTGAGTCAGTACGCTGTTTTCCCCGATGAAATTAAAAGGCTTACACTGTAAGCTTTGGAGCAATTTACAATGGTTGCCTTATTTACGCCGACTTGTACTAGGGTTTCGGTGACTTGTAGCAAGTGGCGTGGATTAAGAGGGGTAAATCCAACTTGTGTATGTACGGTAGCTATGCTTTGGGAAACAGCGTTAACCTTTTGGTAGAATGCATTGCAGCTTGATACAGGAATGGTATTAGCAAGCTTTTGCTGTTTGATTCATAAGATATAATTTCATTTTGTCTTCATTACAAGTGAATTTTTTAGGTAAATAGTTTTTAATAAAGACTTGATTAAATGTTGGGTTTCGTCCCTCAACCCAACCTACGGAATCTTAATGTATTTTTTGAATAATCTCTTTTAATTGTCATAATTTGGGAACGCAAATTTTAAACATCTCTTATAGCTTTTATAAAGCAAGAGAAAATGTTTAAGATTGCCAGTTCACTTATATTTGTTCCTACTATTTCAAATTTCTAAATTCTGTTCTCATTTTGTTTACCTTTCGTAAATAATCTCATAAATCTAATACTCTTGGTAGATGGAAAAGTTATTCCAAGGGATTGATGTAAAGTCAATAAAAATCTGGGGAAATAGAATTAATGGATCGATAAATTTGTAAATAAATAATGTTGTTTTTTATTGAGGTAAGAGGGCATGGTTGTAGGTGTACATAGAAGAGCTGTAGGAATATTTTCACGCCGTCACGATGTGGAAAATGCCTTACAAGAATTAAGAAGTACTGGTTTTCCAATGGACAGAGTGTCTGTCATTAAGCGTGATGCAGATCGTAAAGACGATATTGCAGGTGCTGAAGTTCGGGAAAACGTTGGTAACAAAGCAGATGAAGGTGCTACCGCAGGAGCGCTTTCTGGAGGAGTTTTAGGCGGCTTGACTGGATTGCTAGTTGGTCTTGGTACCTTAGCCATTCCAGGAATTGGTCCCATTATGCTTGCCGGAGCAACAGCAACTGCGCTGGCAACAACTATTGCTGGTGCAGGAATTGGTGCAGCAACAGGCGGTTTGCTTGGTGCGTTGATTGGTTTGGGAATTCCTGAAGAGCGAGCCAGAGTTTACAACGAGCGCATAGAGCGAGGAGATTACCTAGTCATCATAGATGGTACGGATGTTGAAATTGCCAGAGCGCAAGAAATTCTACAACGTCGGGGAGTAGAAGAATTTGCTGTCTACGATCGACCCGAAAACAAACGTGGTGCAACCAGCAATGTTGCTGCTGCAACTCCACCGGTTGTGGTTCCAAATGTTGGCTCTACCCATTCTGCCACAAACACTGCGCCTGCACGTAGAAACAGAAGGGCAATTGGTGTATTCCCCCATCGTCGAGATGCAGAGGCTGCACTTACAGATCTGCGAAATGATGGTTTTCCCATGAGCCAGGTTTCACTCATTGCCAAAGACAGCAATGGTCATAACAGCGTTGCAGGGGTAACCAGTCAGAACTTGGGTACGGGAAATAAAGCTGACGAGGGTGCAAAAGCAGGGGCTGTGACAGGCGGAGCTTTAGGCGGTTTAGGTGGCTTGTTGGTTGGTCTTGGTGCTTTAGCCATTCCTGGAGTAGGACCAGTGATTGCAGGTGGTGCGGCTGCAACGGCTTTAGCCACAACTGCGGCTGGTGGTGCTATCGGTGCGGCAGCTGGAGGTTTGACAGGCGGGCTCGTTGGTTTGGGAATTCCAGAAAACCGCGCAAAAGTCTATAGCGATCGCTTGAATAGGGGCGACTACTTAGTGATTGTTGATGGCACAGAAGATGAAGTTCGCCGTGCGGAAGGGATTTTGAAGCGTCATGGAATTCAAGAATTCGATACCTTTGACGCTGCTGATACACATGGTGTGCATCGCCGAGATTCTGACAGATCTGACAGAGGTATTCATCACGAAGCACCAGTTGTCAACACCACTCCCACCGAACACGCAGTAGGTTATGACGAAAACGATCCTGCTGTTATTATCGTTGACCATCGGAATGAAAGAGTTTAGTGGTTAATTGTTAGCAGTTAGTAGTTAGTAGTTGCTTGTTGAAAATAACCACTAACTACTAACCAATAACCAGTAACCAATAACCACGAACTACTCACTAATAATTACTAACAAGGGATTGATAAAAATGAAAAAGCTAACTCCTTTCTTATTTGGTTGCCTTTTAGTTTTTGGTACTGCAGCTTGTGCACAAGATGTTTCTAAAAGCAGTTCTGAGGCACCTAACAGCACTAACGAAGCAGTCCAAGCACCAGAACCACAGGCGACAGAAGCTGCTTTAAACGATGCTCAAAGCCAAGTTCGCAGAGACCAACTTAACGCTGACATTCGTGCTCGCGAACAGCGAAATAATCAATTAAATGATGGTGCTACTCAAAACAGAAGCGAAGACGATTTAGAAAGTGAAGTCCGCTCTAAGTTAGAGGCTAACATTCCCAACGGTCATTTAACTATTGAAGCTGAGGATAATGGAACAGTAACAGTTTCCGGCACTGTTACCAATCAAGAGCAACTTAACAAGATTGAGCCTTTGGCAAAAGAAATCAAAGGTGTTACAACTGTAGTTAATAAAGCAACAGTGGCTCAGCCACAAAGCTAAAGCAGCGAGGAAAAGTTAAAAGTCAAAGTTCAAAAGGAATAGTTACATAGCCTTTTGAACTTTGACTTTGTTGAATTGTGATTATCACACGAGGGAAAACTATGGAAGCCCAAGCACAGCAATACCAACCTTATAATGAGGTCTCTGATAGTACCGCATCTAGCCCCGTAGCAGCAATAGAAGGTGTAAAGGCAAATCAACCATTATTACCCCCTGCCACTGCATCTAATCAAAAATGGCAGCAAATTGGGGAACAAGTTTCTGATTTTTTAGCGCAGTTACCAAATAACTTAGGTAGATTTTTCACTCAATATCAGCAGTTAATTGTCACCCTTGTTTTAATTGCTTCTGCGCTTGTTACGCTCAAGGTACTTTTTGCAATACTTGATGCTATAAATGACATTCCGTTAGTATACCCATTTTTTGAATTGGTTGGGCTTGGTTACACAACTTGGTTTGTGTTCCGCTATCTCATCAAGGCTTCAACCCGGCAAGAATTAGCAGCACAACTCCAGTCCATAACAAAGGAAACTACAGGTTCTCAAGACTCATAGTTTTTGAAATAAGCAGAAGTTAAATGCTGTAGGTCAAGTAGAAAGAAAAATTTTCTACTTGACCATTTTATTAATAGTAAAAACTCCGCCACAACATAGGCTGTAGCGGAGAACTAGCTTTCTAAAGGATTTTAATCAATCAAAAATTCACAATCAGGAGAGCCATTCTAAAACAGCTTCTTCCTTAGTATTGGTATTGCGAGATGGTGTTTCACGAGTAAACTTCATGTGAATCGAGCGTGTTTGCTCGCCATCAGCAGCAACAGCCATAATTGGATAGTCAATCAAACCATCCTGGAAGGACATCTGGAAGCGGACAGTACCGTCTGGATTCAGCTACATATTACCCTTGATTTTGCAACAATTTCGCGAGCAATTTCAGGAAGTAGAACTCGTCTTACGGGAGTTAACGACAAGTCAACAGGAGCAAGCACTTAGAGATTCCCTGATTCATGTAGGTTTTGGTCATCCACCTTTGGAAGATGAGGCATTATCTTATCAGTGTATTCACAGGCAAACTTTAGTTGTGGCTTTACCGTCAACTCATTCCTTGGCTCAAACAGAACACATCTCAGTGCAATCTCTTCAGGGTGAACCTTTGATTGTATTTCCCCGCTATCTCGCACCAGGACTTTACGATCGCATCATGAGTCTTTTTCAACAGGCAAATTTCCCACCTCACATCACTCAAGAGGCGATTCAAATGCAAACAATTATTGGACTAGTTTCGGCTGGAATGGGTGTAGCGATTACACCGTCTTCTCTACAGAACCTTCAAAGGTCCGGGGTCGTTTATCGTCACCTACTAGAACAAGCACCTGTCATAGAAACTGCTATTATCTGGCAGCAAAACATATTAACACCTCTTGTAGAGAATTTTTTACAATTCACTCAAAGGTTTATCTAACGCTACAAAATTATATTTAAACTGGTGTTTATCGGGTACGGAGAATGGGCTTCTTACCGATTAAGCTAAAGCTTTTTTGTCATAAACACGCTATTCGGGTCGTCAATGTATTCAGCAAAGGGACCTCGGTACTCGAAGCCATATCGTGTGTACAAAGCTCTTGCCGGGGCAAACTCAGGCAAAGCCCCTGTTTCCAAATTCAGGCAATCGTAACCACGCCGTTTGGCTTCTTGAATAATGTGTTCGAGAATCTTTGAAGCGACACCCCTATTGCGGTAAGCTTTGGCAGTACGCATTGATTTGACTTCACCACTTCTTGAGTCTAGTTCTTTGAGTGCCCCGCATCCGAGCAATTCCGATCCCTCCCAAGCCGACCAGAAAGTAATATTGGGCGATCGCAATGCCTCTAAATCAAGAGCATGAACGCTTTGAGGCGGTGTAACCTCATACATATTTTCGAGATGTTCCCGGAGAAACTCAGCAATTTTTTGACCTGTCAGATCGTCTTCGCGAATTTCCAATCGACTCATCTCCTTAATTTGCTAGGGTATTCTACTCTATGAAGGTTTACAGGAACCTGCGTTTGGGTCGAAGGTTGTTAGTCTATCCTGATATCTACCAGGTAAACTAAATCTGTCCAAATCTACACAAAGTGCAACAACGGTAAAGCTGTTGGTTCAATCAACTTCATCTTGCCATAAATTGTCACCTTTATAAAGGTTTTTTGTTTGGATGAAATATGATAAATTCATCACCTACATAATCTTTTTTGACTGATAAACCCCAAAAATATATTCTCTTCAACTTATATACTTTCCCAATACCTACCAAGACATAATATCGTCGGTCGTGAGAAACTGCATAACCTATCTTGCCATCATCTCGAGCGGTAGGAATAAATTTAAAATTATGCGATTTTAAGTCTACTTGGGATGTTAATTGCTGAGAGAAATTTGGTGCTAACTCTATTTCTAATATTTTTTCCAATTCATCATAAGTAGGATATAGTCCTGTATGCCAACCCGCATATTCTTGAATCAACGCATCAATCAAACGCAAATCATGTGGAACTCTTGTAGATTGACTTGCACAGGCACAGGCTTTAGATATGGATTTGAATTCTGATGCACTTAGACCGAGCCAAAAAATCGTAGCTAAAAGACCAGTTGTGAGTAAAGCATACTTGATTGACAGAATTTGATGAAATATAAACCTTTTTTTAAAAGCCATTTTTATTGACCGTAAGATGTTACTTTTAAATTGGCATCTCAAGAATCTGAATCACCTCAGCAGAAATAAGGAATGTTTGTAACAATAAGTCAGAATCTTGCACCTTTACCAAACGGTTGTCTCCGCTTATACATTGCTGCAGTCTGAAGCTCGAGGAAAACTCGCGATAAGGCAGTATAACCCTTAGGTTTGCAGTAAGCCGGGTCAGGGTTGGGCAATCAACCGACATCTTGCACCTTCGATTGAAAGGGCTGGTGGGCTTTAGCCCTACCCTACGAAACAATAAGCTTTTTGGGCTTTGATTTTTGCAATAAGACGATGGTGCAAGAGATGAGTAACACTACCACTTTCACAAAGTTTGTATGAAGTGTATGATGAGTTTGAGGAACATATCTTTAATTGAGATTGAGTGGCGGCAAAAAAGCCATATTGTTGGTATGCAAAGAACAAATTGGAGGGAAGTGTAAGAGCGATCGCATTACCCATCAGGCATTTTTGTTAATTGAAATAGTCTCTTTCTGGAAGGATTTACCAATATTTATAGTTCGCGTGTATGTAAAATTATCTATCCAACCAGAGGAAATATCAACAGAAAACTCTGCTGTATCTTCAATGGTCACATTGTGAGGTAGGCTTTCCTTCGGGACCTGGTTTCCCAAACGCACACTCAAGTCTTTCAACGTTCTCTCCAATATGCGTTTTGCTGGTTCAGGTAAAATCGTCTGTTTCCAAATCACAACAGCCCTATTTAATTTTTTATCGAGGGTTTTCAGAGTGAGTTGCCCGCGACTGGGATACGGTTCGCCACCTAACGGGTTTGGTAGCTTGTCCTCGTATTCAATAGGCTCGGATAATTCATATGTCTTGCCTAGGGGCACAAAAAACAGTTTAAGATTACCTGTAGAAGTCTTTTCAAATTGTTCTTTAGTAGCGAAGGTCGATATCATCTGAGCACGTGTTTTAACAACCGTCGCTTCATCTATTCCTATATTTTGCAGCTGTTTTATAATTTTATCAACTGAAGCAGTACCTGCCTCCTTAATTTGCTCCCAATTTTGCACCCCCTCGACCGCACCAAACGAATCAACTTTAAGTATAATTGGTGTCTGTAATTGATTGAGATTGTCAATCATCTGCTGGAACAAGTTTTCTTTCGCTTGCTTTGAGTCATCAATTGTTACATCTCCATATAGGAATTTTAATACGTAACTTTTATCATTAGCTTCTATCACCTCAATTTCTAGATTGTTTCGAGCAGTTATGTTTAGCATAACCTTGCCCTCTTGCGATCTCAATCGCGTCTTAACCATTTGGTAGTAAATCTTTTCGTTAGTTTTCCATTGAGGTGATAAAGTCACTGAACTTTCAACTCCATTTGCCAATTCAGATGTATGAACAAAGGAAATAAAACAGAAAATAATGACTCCTATGACTGCAGTCTTCCATTGTCTTGCAAACATCATTTATTCCCTCAACGCTGAAAGGCACTATGATGAATGAAACTTTTTTGAAGCTTCATTCATTGCTTTACTTATATTTCAAACTGAGAGTGAAAATTTTATGAAAAGTGCCGACAATCGGCAAAAATCTTTACAATGATGAGGGTGACTCTAGATTGTGCTTCTTGTCAGCCGAAAGAAGCATTGAAGTAGGATAACCGCTCGCCCCCTCTCAAACCGTCAACTCTCCAACAGTACATCACTCATGTGTTGCATGGGGTCTGCTTATTTCCGCTACCATTTGCCCTAAAGAAGACATTTTTTCACTTTGTATTAATTGCGTTTGAGTGTTTTGCAACTCTTCTAAAGCTTTCTTGAGATGCTGATTTTTCTCATTGAGTTCCCGTGTTCTCTCAGACACTTTTTCTTCTAAGGTGCGGTTGTATTCTTCCAGTCGCTCCTTAGCTAGTGCTAAATTTTGGTAGAGTATGGCATTTTCTATAGAGATTGCTGCTTGCGTGGTGATAAGTTTGAGAAGTTCCACGCGATCGCGTGTAAACGCTTCTGCTGTTAAATTATTTTCTAGATAAAGAATACCGAGTAATTTACCTTGGTTGATAATCGGGATACACAAGAGACTTTTGGGCTGCTCGCGAACTATATAGCTATCAGCACTTAGAACTGGTTTTTCTTTGAAATCGTCAATGACTAAGATTTCCTGTGTTCGTTTGACATAGTTAATAACGGTCACGGGAACGTCACTGCTGGATTCCAAACAAATTGAGGGAAATTCTGTGTAGTTACCCCCAGTTGTTGAATTTGAACTGACTGCAGAAACCGTGAGATGTACGTCAGTTGCTACGCGATCGCTTTCAGTTAAAATAAGAGTACACTTAGAAGCACCTGCATTCTCCATAACCACTTCCATTAAAGTAGACAGCAATTGCTCGAGTTCAATTTCTCCCGACAGAGCAATAGAAGCTTTTACAACAGATGCTAAATCTAATGAATCGGAAATACTGGTATTTGAACCAAGAACAGTTTGATTGGAACTACTGGTGGATAAAGATGTGCTACTCTCAATAGAGCCATTCGTTCTGAGTTCGGTATTGAGTTTTCCCTGTTGAAGAATTGGAGCAAGCAATTGAGGATAACGCTTTTCCAAATCATCGACTTTCGCTGTTGCTCCCCAACGAATATAGCCATAATAAGCATCTATTAAGTAAATTTTTGCAATTTTTAGTTTGCCCCACTCCAGATAAAACTTACCAGCCAGTTCGTTGGCAAGAGCCGCTTCATGTACATACTCATTGTCTTGAGCAAGGGTAATTGCTTGCTCGTAACTATTGACGGCTTCAATATATTGACCCAGAATCCTATAGCGCTCTGCTTCTACCAAATAAAATTTATGCAAATAATTCATAGGGGCATAATTTGCCCATTTCTGAATTTTTTCTTGATTAATAGCGACCTTTTCCAGAATTTTTACTTGTTCTAATTGATTAGTATTAGGATACACTGCCAGACGTGCCAGGGAATCGTAGAAATGAAATTCGGCCAGAACTAAATGTCCGACTGCCACGTCTATATACTTCTCCACATTGACGGCATTTTCTACTGCCTTATTGTAATCAGCCAGTAAATAACAAAGTTGAAGCTTACACAAATACAAATGTACAAGCCCGAGACTGTCATTAGCTTGCTGATGATACGCTATCATCTCTCTTTCATTATAATGCTCACCTACTAACTCAAAATGTTTTGCCTGCTTGTTGAATAAATTTAAGACAGTTTGCAGGTATATATTATTCCAGCCTAACACCATTCTTTGATTTGTTTGCTTAATGGCATGGCTGTAATTTTCTATCTGCTGCTTGAGCAGTGAAAGTTCACTACCCATGAAATACGCATAGTAGGAGTAACAATAAAGAGCATAAGCTGCAAATTCTAAATTGCCTGTTTCCAAACTAGTAGAATAAGCTTCTAAAAGAGGCGGCAATGTTTCTCGAATATGCTCTTTCCAGTGTCTGATAGTTGCATTAAATCCTATAACAACCTGCGGTATAATGTTTTTAACATGAAATCTAGACGACAGTTCTAAAGATAGTTTGCCTAATCGGTAGCCAAACTCTATGTCTCCCACAACTCCACAAAGTATGATTCCGTAAAGAGTATAGACATGGGCAGACAAAGGAGAAGTGCCATAGCTAAGTGATAAATTAATTTGTTTAAACACAAACAAAGAAAACAACTCAGGTACTGTTTGATAGGCAAAAGTAGTTACACCAGATAGAATACGGATAGCTGCTAGTGAATGAGGTTCAGTCATTTCTGGGTAATCGATTAAGTCCTCAATACGTCTGCCTACCAAATTTGATGTTAGTGCTGCCATTTCTAGCTGAACATCCCTTTGGTTGGGAGTATCTGGAAACTCAATACCCAAAAGTTTTAAGAACTCCAGTGCAACACGGATTGCTTGTCGCGGTTTATTCTGTGCTCCATTAGCCTGAATCTTAATCTCATAAACTTTCACTTTATCTAATAGTGTTTTTGCTTGTACCAACACCACTTCTATCAATTGCTCTGCTAGTTCAAAGTTGCCACTTAGGTAAGCTGCTTCTGCGGTTGTTTCATGCAAAGCAAGAGTAAAATCATAATTGGTTTTCCAGGTATCGCTTGCGAGTAATTGAAGACTCGTAGTTAAATACTTAACTGCAGCCGTGTAAGCTGTCGATGCTAGAGCTTTGCGACCGGCAATCAAATTCATTTGTGCAAGTTCATCGCGATCGCCCTTAGCGCAAACCGTACCCGGCTTATCGCTTTGATTGACAAGCAGTTCTGCTGCTATATTAAACTGATTGACTAAAATGAAAATATTTTTTTTTCTTTCGTTGATAGGAATACTGCTGAGCAGCAATTTCCCAATTTTCAAGTGAATTGACTGTTTGCAATCGTCGGGAATCAGAGAATAGGCAGCTTGACGTACCCTATTGTGTAAAAATTTATACTTACGTAACCCCTCATGAGGAATTGGTAAGAGTTCGCTTTCATCAACTAATAACCGATCTCCTGCTTCAGGTAAAACAAGACCATCAAGTAACGATTGCCATAAATCTGCTGCTGTATCGACCTCAGATTTTTCATATATAATGGCAAGAGTTTTTAAATCAAAGTCATTACCTATACATGCAGCCAGTTTTAAGACTTCTTGAGTTTGGCTTGGCAACTTATCTAGTTGAAGCGCCATAAATTCTACAATGTCATCTGTAAGAGCTATTGCTTTAACTTCGTCAATATCGTACTGCCATGTACGATGAAAAAAATTAAACTTTAAGATAGATTCATTATGTAAATATTTAAGAAATTGATGGATAAAAAATGGATTGCCTTTTGTTTTAGTAATGACAATTCTTGTGAGAAAATCAGCTGTAAAATCCTGGCAATTAAGCGTATCAGAAATTAAATTAACTAAACTATCAAAACTTAATTCTTTTAAATAAATTTGATGTATTAAAATCCCTGTTTTTTTTATTTCATTTAGAGTAAAATATAGGGGATGCATTTGAGAAACTTCATTATCTCGATATGCACCTATAAGTAAAAAACCTCCCTCAGCAATAGTTGACTTTTCTGGATTCTCTGAGTATTTAGGTTGCTCTTCCAAAGAGTTATTTTGACTGCTCAATAACTGAATAAATTTTAAAGAAGTTGTATCTGCCCATTGTAAGTCATCTAGAAAGATAACCAAAGGATGTTCTTTTGTAGCGAAGACCTTGATGAACCTCTGAAATAATAAATTAAAACGATTTTGGGCAGCAACTCTAGAGAGTTCAGTCAATGGGTGCTGAACTTAGGATTGTCAATTTGATAACCATCTGACAAGTGGACAAGTTTAGTAATGCCTAAATCGCAACCAATGACTCGCTTAACTTCTGTTAAAGGTCTTGAAATGTAATCAAGTACAGATTTGTCTTCTATTCGGACAGAAATATACCAACCATCTTGACGCTTACGGACAGTTACAGCTTTGATAGTAAAACCATCGGGTATTAAGCGAGAGTTGTGGAATCTCATCCAACCTATTTTAGGTAGGTAGACTTTATTCCCTTGTACTTTTATTCCTACTGTATAGGTAAAAGACGTGAAGTTACTACGGTTTTTGAATTGTGGAAACCCTCTACCCTCAAAGAAGTTTTTGTAAGCTACATCAAGACGTTTAACGTTTTGTTGCAACACAGTAGAGTCAATATCAGCATACCAAGGTCTAGCTTGTTTAAGTATTGGTAGACTGGTTATCTGAATATCTCCGGCGCTTCTTCTAGGATTTTTAAGATTTCCCTCTTTATCTAGCTTTCCATCTTTCCAAGGGAACCCTGTAGCTCCATTCTTGCTAACAAAACACGTTATAGGACAAGCCTCGGATTTAGTTCTAATATCGCAGTAATCACCTTGAATGAATTGCTGATTATATTGAGTAATTCTATCATTCAAACACCAGTTGTAATGACTTCTAAGCAGATCAACCCAGTTGTCCATTTTTTCAGACTGAGAGACATTAGGTCGTAGCTTGTAAACGTAGTTTGTTAGCAAGTAGTATCACCTCCTGTTTGATTTCGTGCTATAGTTGGTCTGTTCATTTAATTGTATATAGGTCTGCCAGTCTTGACAACTAGTTTACGTAGGGAAAGACATTCTGTTTCCGACCTAAAAATTCATTTGGTCTGCGTGACGAAATACCGTAGGTCTGTGTTCACCTTTGAAAGTCTTGCGTTGATTGGAGAATCATTCCGCGATGTAGCAAAAAAGATGGATTTTCAAGTACTTGAATTCAATGGTGAAGCTGACCACATTCATGTTTTAATCGAATACCCTCCAAAGCTCTCAATCTCTCAAATAGTAAATTCACTCAAAGGCGTATCTAGTCGGATGTACGGAAAAGCTGGATTCAAAAAGCCCTATGGCAAGGATGCTCAATGGAAGTCCCAGTCCTGTTTGTTTCTTCTGTGGGTGGAGCACCAATTGAAGTTCTTAAAAAATACATCCAGAACCAAGAAAAGCCGCTCCTTTAGGACGGGGTTTTAAACCCATTTCCTTGATAAAATATTAAGCAGTTGTCAGAAGTAATGCAAGATGCTATTGTTAAGTATTCTTAGTATTTTTCCTAAAATTTGTACCTCAAGATACTGCTTTAGATAGTTATTGGCATAGCAAAAGTTTACCGACAAACCTTTGAATTGTGAATCACTTGAACTTGCCTTCTTTGCCTGACACGGTAAATATTTGGCAGCAAACCATGAGTTGGACTCCCACTGTCCAACAGCAAGAGCACTTTCAGCAGCTTTACGAATTCATTTTAGATGGGAACCGCTATCTCAATTTAACTCGCATCACTGACCCTCAAGAGTTCTGGGAGAAGCATCTTTGGGATTCTTTACGGGGAATAGCTTTTCTTTTGAACGCAGTTTCTCAGACAAGGGGACAAGGGGACGAGGAAGAGGGGGACAGGGAAGACAAGGAGGATGAGGAAGGGTCTTTTCCTTCAGGTTCTGATTCCTCAAAGCCAGTTGCTTTAAATCTAGAAACCACCGCAGTGCAGCCGCTTCTCCCTACTCCTGATTTCCCCACTTTTATTGATATCGGCACAGGTGCTGGTTTTCCGGGTATCCCAGTAGCAATGACTGTCCCTAACAGCACTGTCACTCTGGTGGATTCGACTCGGAAAAAAATTGCTTTTTTGGATAAAGTTCGAGATGCACTTCACCTAAAAAATATTAAAACTGTGACTGCTCGAGCTGAAGACATCGGTTGGCAACGCGAACACCGCAAAATGTATGATGTTGCTCTTATCCGTGCTGTTGGAACAGCCTCAGTTTGCGCTGAGTATACTTTACCATTGCTCAAACAAGGTGGGTTAGCTGTGATTTACCGAGGTACGTGGACAGAAGAGGAAACAAAATCTTTGGAAAATGCTGTTAAACAACTTGGTGGCACAATTGAAACAATTGAGGAATTTACAACTCCGTTGACTCATAGTATCCGTCACTGCCTTTACTTGCGAAAAGTCGCAGCTACACCGAATCAATTTCCTCGTGCTGTGGGTGTCCCTACACAAAAACCTCTTTAAACAGTTTTTTCAATTGTATAAAAATTCTAAATCAGGCAATCGAACCAAGTATAAACTTGGCTGACTCTTATATAAGTAAAGTATACAGTCGAAGAGTATTGGGAGCAGCCATGTACGTGCTAATTGGTGGAGCAGGCTTAGTGGGACTTTCTTTGGCTCAAAAATTGGTAGAACTCGGTCATACTGTTGCCGTTATTGATATTGACCCTATTGCTTGTCGCTATGCCCGCGAACAAGTAGGAGTGATGACTTTTGAAGGAAGTGCTGTCAGTACAGAGGTGTTGTTAGAAGCAGGAATTCGTAAAGCTGATGCTCTGGCTGCTGTTCTGAGAAATGATGCTCTGAACTTAGCGATGGTAACTCTCGCCAGACACTACGGTGTTTCCCATATTCTGTCTCGGATGCGCCATTCTGATTTTGCCGAACCACTGCGTTTGGCAGGAGCTACCCATGTTATTGGTACTGTTGAACTAGCAGTTTCAACAATGGTGAATGCTATTGAGTTTCCTCAAGTGGAATCAATGATGCATTTTGAGCAAGGGCAAATTGAGGTTTTAAAACTTGCCATTCCAAACAATTGCTATGTTGTTGGTCGTAGCGTTGCCGAAATTGCTCAAGATTCTCGATTTCCTACTGGCTCTCTCATTATTGGCTATCAACCTCACCCTCACGAAGATTTAATGATTCCTAATGGTAGTACCGTACTAGAACCGGGTTCGACTATACTGATTGTGACCAAACCGGGGTCTCTACATCAAGTCATTGATTTTATCGAAGGCTGTAAATAATTTAATGAAGCTTTATCAATCTTTTCATTTAGCAATTACATTTATTGTTCTTGTGTCTTGTCAATCAACTCAGATAACACCAAAGTCACAACCAAATAATACGCCGACAACCTCATCTTATAAGGTGGTGACTCTAGATAAAAATTTTCAGATAGCAATGGGTCAAACGATCTATGTTCCTATATATTCCCATATTTATCATCACAATCAGCAGGAGGTTTTCAATTTAGCCGCCACGCTCAGTATTCGCAATACAGATTTGGTAAATCCAATGATCGTTACTTCTGTACGCTACTATGACTCAGAGGGAAAATTAGTTAAGCAGTATTTAGAGCGCCCTATTCAACTTGATGCGCTAGCTTCAACGGATTTTTTTATTAATAGAAATGATACTACAGGTGGTTTAGGTGCAAACTTTATTGTAGAGTGGGTAGCCCAAACAGAAATATCTTCACCGATCGTAGAGGCAGTTATGATTGGTACTGACTTTC
>NZ_BAAFZH010000038.1:0-36422 GCF_054684315.1 Scytonema sp. NUACC21
CGACACAGAAAACGGGGGATTGAAAATCAACGAAAATTTCTACGTTGACTTTGGCAACGAACCCGCAGGACCATCTCGCGCTCATGAAATGCGCTATCCTGGTGGCGATTGCACTTCTGATATTTGGGTTTGAAACTGTTGCTTACCTGATTCTTAAATTCTCTAATTGAGTATTGACGGCGTTTTTGTATTCTTGGTCTGTCATAACCTGCGGTGGCAACATTTTTGAGTTAACAGCACTCCGAACAATATCTTCAGCAGTAATTTGCTTGACTTGATAAGCCATAATGAGGTTGCCGTAACTGGGAATGCCTTGGTTTTCAAGGTAACCTTGATAAGCCAAGTGAACCAAATTAAAAGGTTCTATCTGAGTCACAGATGACGAAGTGTTGCCTAACAGGTTGGGATTTGCTGCCCTGTTATCCGCTTTGACGGCAGGCGCAGTAGCAAAAAATACTAACAGCAGGGATAAGCTACCAAGAATTAGATTTTTCATGAGTCCAGGTTGATCTATTAGTCTCATTCTGTCGAGGTGTCAGCAAACCCCCTTCTATCTCTAGCCAGCTATTGCTAGCTACTTGAGTGGCAGAATTTTTGTAAGCACCTAATCTTATGGAGAGAATTTGCTAGAGCTTCTACTCTGCTTAGAGGTGGAAGACAGAAACAACCTAAGTAGGTCAACCTCATTAAGAACGCCCATGAACACTTACAAAATTACACTGGTGAATCGTAACAACTTTATTGTCGAGGTAGCTGAGAATCAATATATCTTAGATGCAGTGGAAGCCAGTGGTTTGCGCTTACCTGTAGGGTGTCGGTATGGAGCTTGTATTACCTGTGCAGCACGTTTGATTGAGGGTGAAGTGTATCAGCCGAAGGCTGTTTCCCTCAAATCCGCACAAGCAGCAATGGGCTACGTGCTTCTGTGCATCGCTTATCCTCGTTCGGATTGTAAGTTTGAGGTGGGTGTTGAGTGTCAAAATGAACTTTACATCAATCCTTTTAAAGGTCGCCGTTAGCAAATTTTAACTTGCAAAACGTAGTCATTATGAATATGATTTGAGGAGGAGATTGATGAAGGAAGCGCTCGACTTATGTTACTTAATAAAGAACGACAAAGAGTTCCTAATGTGACCTTTCGCTTGCGTCAAGACCATAATTGGGTCAGTGTAACTACTGGTGAACTGTTTGCAGGTAAAACCGTAATAGTCTTTTCTCTGCCAGGTGCATTTACTCCTACCTGCTCTTCAACTCACGTTCCCGGATACAACCAATTGGCAAGAGTTTTCAAGGAACATGGGGTAGATGATATTATTTGCATCTCAGTGAACGATGCCTTTGTCATGAATGAATGGGCAAAAGATCAACAAGCACAAAATATAACATTTATACCTGACGGGAATGGTGAATTCACTGCAGGAATGGGAATGCTTGTAGATAAATCAGATCTGGGATTTGGCAAAAGGTCGTGGCGCTATTCCATGTTGGTTAAAGATGGCGTGATTGAAAAGATGTTCATTGAACCAGACGAACCGGGCGATCCCTTTAAAGTATCTGATGCAGAGACAATGCTCAAATACATCAACCCGGCAGCAGCAAAGCCTCAGTTGGTTTCCTTGTTTACAAGAGTGGGTTGTCCTTACTGTGCTCACGCCAAATCAATGCTATCGGAGCGTGGTATTGATTATGAAGAAATCGTTTTGGGTAAAGATGTGTCACCTCGCACATTGCAAGCTGTAACAGGTGCATCAACAGTTCCCCAAGTGTTTATTGATGGCAAACTTGTTGGTGGTTCTGAAGCACTGGCTGAATATTTAAGTGCCAAGTAGGTGGTAGTTTTTTTGGCAGGCATCTTGCCTGCCCTTTGGAAATTTATCTGAAGGCGCGACGCATCATAGTGCTCGTTATGTCTACTAAAAAAGTCAAAATAATCAGAACTATCAAAGTTGCTAGGACACCTTTGTAATCAAAACTGCTTAGTTGCTCTGTCAAAAGACGCCCCAAACCCCCAGCACCAACAAAACCAACGATCGCTGTAGCACGAACGCAAACTTCCCAACGGTAGAGAATATAGGCAAGGAAATGGGGGAAAGTCAGGGGAATCACGCCATAGAGGAAAACTTGAGGAGAGGTAGCACCTAAAGCCTGTAGCGATCCCAATGGTCGGTCATCTAAATTTTCTATCACCTCTGCCATTAAACGCCCCAAGATGCCAAAATTGTGGATAGACAGAGCGATCGCACCAGGTAGAATTCCGGGAAATAACACAAACAGAAGAATTAACGCCCAAATTGGTTCTGGAACAGCACGGGCAAAAAGGAGTAAGAAACGAGTCACAGGAAGTACAAGAGGACGAACAGACAACGAAACAACAGGACGTGCAAAATCTCCCTCACTCCCTCCCTCAGACACTCCCCCCCTCACTCCCTCCCCAATCCTCCTTGCTGCTGGAACCGAAAGTAAAATACCACCCAAACCCGCACCGGTAGCTGCCAAAATTGACATAGCCAAAGTTTGCGCCGAGAGAGTGAGCATTTGATTGAACAGAGTGAGGTCTGGTGGAAATAGATTTTGAAAAACCTCAATCAGAAGTTGAACAGTTCGTGGTGCCCAAAGTTTTGTAAAATCGGCTTTGACATACCAGAACGAGAATATCAACAGAACAATAGCAGCCAGTGATAAAAAAGCAATGACTGAATCTCGTTCTTTAACTAGCTTTCGCCTTTGCTTCAAATTCAGAACATTGAGATTCAAACGACTGGGCACACCCAAGCGCTGACGCAACCAACTACTGAAAAAATCCGTACTGCCACTCAAAAACAGCAATGCAAACAACAAAGTCCACATTTGCTCGTAACGAAGCGATTGGAGACTGAGGTGAATTTGATAACCCAATCCACCAGCACCAATAATACCCAATACAGCCGCAGCACGAATTGAACATTCAAATCGATAAAAACTGTAGGACAGTAGATTTGAGAAAGCTTGAGGAATCAGACTATAGGCAAAAGCATTGACGGGAGAGACACCACTGTGAAGAAGTGCAAGTAAAGGACCTTTCGGAGTTTCATCTAAAATTTCAGAAAATACCTTAGCGGTGATAGCACCGAAAGGAATCGCTATGGCTAGAACTGCAACCAGTGGATCGAGCCCAAAAATATTTACAAACAACAAACCCCAAATCAATTCGTGAATCGCTCTGGGAATTGCCAGAATTGCCCGTGCTATCAACCAAGGCGCTTTATAACCTTTAAAGGAAACTGACTTCCACCACACCTCACACGAGAAAACACCACCCACAAAGCCAATGATGATACTGAAAAATGTACCACATACAGCATAGGCGAGAGTTTTTAGAGTTGCGTCCAAAGTCAGCAGTAGAAATTGTGGGTTTAGATCGGGTGAAATTGCAGCTAAAAGAAAGCGAGCAACAAGGTTCCAACCTCCCTCGTTAATTAAATCCTGCTGGAATACACCAGCCACATATAAAGACCAAACCAATAGAACAACAAACAGTAAGCCCCAGAATGTTTGCCAATTAGTCCTTTGTCCTTTGTCCTTTGTCCTTTGTCCAGCGGAGACGCATGTTTCCGTTCACTCCTCACACCACACTCCGCCCGGACTACTGTTCGGGCGGTTCCTTATGATACTTTTGGATGAATTTTACTGCAATAAGCAAAAGTGCTTGCCAGTTTCCATAGCGGAGGTTTTTGCTATGGTAGAATTTTCAGCAAACTCCAACATAAGATAGGCAAAGGTTTTTAGGCATGTCAACAGCCGAACAAGTTACAGACTCTACCTTTAAGCAGGAAGTCCTAGACAGCGAGCTTCCTGTTTTAGTGGACTTTTGGGCACCTTGGTGTGGACCCTGCCGGATGGTTGCTCCTGTTGTAGATGAGGTTGCAGAGAACTACAAAGGTCAACTTAAGGTAGTAAAAGTTAATACTGATGAAAATCCTAACGTTGCCAGCCAGTACGGCATCCGCAGCATTCCCACACTTATGATTTTTAAGGGTGGGCAAAGAGTTGATATGGTTGTCGGCGCTGTCCCCAAAACAACGTTATCCCAGACTGTCGAGAAATATATTGTAAGGAGCTAGCATCAGTAAATTGCTTGAGAAAACTCTGTTTCCTCAATTGCAAGGTGAAGTTATGTAAACAAGCTAGAGATGGACCACACTGCAGCTCTGAGTCAGAATTGCTAATTCTGTCAACTTAACATATTTTAACAGCGCCTGTACTATCATATTAGGAGGCGCTTTTTTAATTCTGTATATTATACTGCATTTGCTTCTAAATCTATACTTATTATTCCTTTGCTCAATGTTCGATGCCTAAGGTGGAATCGCCTGATATGCAGGTGGCTCTCTAGGTCAAGTTTAATTTAAAGTAAATAATGGGCTAGTTGCTCCAATCGCGACAAGTAGTCTGCGGCTACCCTCACCAGTGCCTTGGTTTGTAGTCAATCAAAGGTATTTTTTGTTATCAAGAGGTAGTCATAAAGGTAAGGAAATTGTTTGTAACTTCCATACCAAATCAATTTAGTTTAAAATATAAAGCCATTTTGGCGAAAATTCTCATGACCTCATCTGTGCCGTTTGACACATTAGAGTCTCTCCAAGCGGATATCGCTGAATTATTTGAACAATTACCGACATCAAAAAATCGGCAGTATATTGTGCAGGCACTATCTACAATAGTGCATCTAGCTAAAAGTGAAATCGAGCGTCTTGATTGGAAAATTTTATCATCTGCCTTAGTTGACATGGAACGGGGTTTCGAGCTTTTCTATGCTTACCGCCACGTTCGGAAAGTGACAATTTTTGGTTCTGCACGCATCTCACCGGAAAACCCAGAATACCGCATGGCGTATGATTTTGCTAGCTATGTTTCACAACTGGGGTTCATGGTTATGACAGGCGGTGGCGGTGGAATTATGCAAGCGGGGAATGAAGGTGCCGGACGAGAAAACTCTTTTGGCTTAAACATTCAACTCCCGTTTGAACAGCAAGCAAATCCAGTGATTGAGGGAGACCCAAAACTCATTCACTTCAAATATTTTTTCACCCGCAAGCTGTTTCTGCTTAAGGAAAGCGATGCCATAGCCCTGTTTCCCGGCGGTTTTGGCACCCAGGATGAAGCTTTTGAATGTATGACTTTAAGCCAGACAGGAAAGTTCGGCCCCATACCTGTCGTTTTAATTGACCATCCGGGGGGCGATTACTGGCGGTCTTGGAGTGAATACGTTAACGAACAACTGGTAAAAAAAGGTTTGGTTAGCCCTGACGATCCCAGTCTTTATACGGTGACAGACAATTTGGATGTTGCTTGTAAAGCGATTACAGGTTTTTACCAGGTTTATCACTCCTGTCGTTATGTCGGCAATCGTTTTGTTATCCGTCTTAAGACGGAATTATCGGATGCTGCGGTAGAACAGCTCAACGACCAATTTCACGACATCTTAGTTACGGGACGGATAGAAAAGAGTCAAGCATTACCCCAAGAAGCACAAGACGAAACCTTTAACCTACCCCGCCTTGTTTTGTATTTCAATCAAAGAGATTTAGGGCGATTGTACCAGCTTATTGGAACGATCAACCGACTGGGCACTCCCTCATTAGAGGAAGAGGAAAAAGCTCATCCGGAAAGGAAGTAAGCAGTACACGCGGGAGGGCGAACAACCGTCTAGAGCATCGGTACAGAAATCATAAATAACCTTGTTTTCTGTAGAGACGAGCCATGGCGCGTCTCTAAACTCACGAAAAATTAAGGATTACAGCCGAGAAAAAATGTGTTTTGTGCTTCCATTTTGACTACTGTATCGGCGCTCTAGGAGGGCGAACAACCATCTAGGAGGGCGAACAACCGTCTAGGAGGGCGAACAACCGTTCGCCCCTACGTTGTGGTGATATCAAATTGAATCATCGAAAGTGAACTACCGACACTTTTGACCCAGTCGGTAGGGCTAACACAAACATACCAATCGGTGTAGGTGTTGGGTTTCCAACTAATCCGATTTGACCCAGTCGGTAGGGTCTGATTGTGTGGAGTGCCATGATGTTTAAGCAATTTCAAACGTTTCCAACTAATCCGATTTGACCCAGTCGGTAGGGGACAATAGGTTGTATCAAAGCCGCTGACGCCTATCAAGTTTCCAACTAATCCGATTTGACCCAGTCGGTAGGGCTTTTCTGAACAAGAAAGAGGGCGTTACCCTTATACAGTTTCCAACTAATCCGATTTGACCCAGTCGGTAGGGTCAGCGGTCAAAACGTTCAAACCGCTGAAGCTAAAGTTTCCAACTAATCCGATTTGACCCAGTCGGTAGGGATTTCGTCTAGGAGCCTTTACCCAGTAAGGGTTCTAGCCACCAAATCGACGCACCTCTCAAATCATTATAAATCGGCAGTGAAAATTGACCAATACCCATAGCTCAAACCCTTGCCCTGTAAGCCATCGACACACCTCAACGAAAAATATAGGGTTTCGGCGATCGCGGGAGGTGCGTCGATGAACTTCTGAGACTGTCCCGTGAATGTGCCCAAAACCTAAATAACATAGTACTTTGGCGGTGGTTTAGGAGATTCACCACGAATAGTTCAAACGTGATTATCAAAAAATTTAACAACAGCCGCATCTAATACCTAAGAATAACCAATATCTCGCCATTCAGCTACTTTTTCTACTGCATTCAGGTAAGATAAATTCTGAATTCCCAGCCTGAGGCTGGGAACGATAAAAGATAAGTTATCCGTAGATCTTCATAGAGATCTTATGGTTTGGTAACTTCGCTTAGTACCCAATTAACCAAAGTACGAACACCGAAACCGGTCGCACCAGGGCCATTGTAACCGTTTTCTTTATCTGCCCAAACCGGACCTGCAACGTCTAAATGTGCCCAAGGAGTTTCTTTGACAAACTGCTTGAGGAACAAAGCAGCGGTAATAGAACCACCTGCACGGGGGCCAGTATTTTTCATATCCGCAAGACCGGACTTGAGCCCCTCAAAGTATTTTTCTTCCATTGGCATCCGCCAAATCTTTTCTCCTGAAGTTTCAGAAGCCTTTTCTAACTGGGCAGCTAAAGCATCATCTGGAGTAAATAAACCAGCAATCTCATCTCCCAAGGCAACAACACAGGCACCTGTGAGGCAATATACTCCGAGCCTGTTTGCAAATCCATCATCCGCGCCATCTCTTCAGGGTCGTTGAGAGCGGTATTATCGGGGCGCATCCGATGAAACTCAAATCCCAATGCTTCAATTTTGGATTGATATTCTTTGTGGGTTGCAAATACTATATCATGACCGCGTTTTCTTAATTCGAGAGCGAGCGCAATTTTGGGATGTAAGTCACCAAAGGAACCGATGGTAGTTAAAACAATTAGACTCATAAGTAGGTCGATAAGAAAAAACGTAACGGGTCGTCCTTAGTCATTTGTCATTGGTCATTTGTCATTAGTAAAAGTTTTAGATGCTATTTTGTAACGTATTTCTGTTTAGTCATGCCGACTGACTTAGAATTTGATTTGCTAGTTTATATGGTTGTTAGCAAACTAATCATTAACTGCTAGTTTGGCAAGCACCCCACTATACAAGGCTATAAATTTCGACTCTTCTATAGGTGCATTGCTGTTATTAACAGTAGCAACCACACAGTAATTTTTGCCGTTCTTTGACTGTAACCAGGTTGTCATATTGAAAACACCAGGCTCAGATCCGCCTTTATACGCCACCCGTTGCCAATTTTCGGCATTAGCAACACCAGGATTAATACTCATCAGTGGCAAATCGGCAACTTGTCCCATGAGTTGGCAGAGTTCTTCTGCTGTAAAAAACCATTCTACATCTAGGGCAACTGGGTTAGTTCCCACAAATTCATTCACATCAGGAAGTGGTTTTGTGGCAATCTCTCTCAGGATTTCGCGGCGTTGAGTTTCGTTGCTTGTTTGATAACGTTTCAACAAGTCCCGATTTCCAGAACCTTTCAACACAAACATTTCGCGGGTAGTTAGGAAGGGACGGTTGCGGGGTGAAACAGACTCAATTTCCTCTCGTCCAAGCAAGTTAATTAAGATATCTGTTGCCGTATTGTCACTCATTGAAATCATCAAAGCCGCAAGTGTTTGCACCGTCAAGTATGACCCATCTGGCCATGTTTGTAACATTCCAGAGGGTAAACTTTTTTCACTGGGTTGCAGTTGTACTATATCTTTCCACGTCCGTTTGCCTGAAGCAATTTCTGATTTAAGTACCTGGAGTACTGCTAGCTTGAAAGCTGAACCAATAGCTAAGGGTGTTGTGGTATTTAATGCAGCTTTTGTTGTTTGGTTTTCCTGAACTAGGAAACTCACTTTACCAGGTAAAGTTTTAAATTGCGCGATCGCTTCTTCTAAACTCAAGACTTTTGCCTGCGGTGGTTGAAATAGCAGCCCTGAAATCTGTCCTTTGGCATTCAAAACTATTTTAGTTGGTATTGAAGCTTGGCTAAAGAGAACCAAGTAATCTTGAGCGTTATTTTGTATGCCTTGATAAGTTCCCAACTGAGTCTTTAACCCAGCAATAACCTGTCGTATTTGTGCGATGGTCACTTGAGCTAAAAAGTCCGATGTAAACCACTCAGGCTGTATCTGTTTGCTAGTAAATAATCTTTCTAAAGCAGCTTTGGAAGAGATTGATTGCTCTCTTGTTTGTGTCTGAGCTAAGGATGGTATTTGAAGTTTAACCTCTGCTAAAGCCGACGGAGGAAATATCAGGTTTACTGTTAGTAAGATAATGAATAAAAAACTGAGAATATATTGATACATGAAAAATTGTTAGCCTCAAAGTCCTGATTTGTCTTAATTTCAGTGCCTTTTAACGCACTCTTTGCTCTATTTAACCACGAGTTGAGTATAAAAACTTAGAGGTCGCATTTTACAAGTGTAGAGACCAAGCATGGCTAGTGGTCTGTCGCATTAATTTTGAGGGGGTGGTCTGAGTTGTATTTGGTTTTTATGGCGCTGTTCGCGATAGCGTGGCGTTAGCCATAGCGCAACTACGAACCTATCAAAACTTTTGGGACAGGCCACTAGTTATGTCAAAGAAGGATGTAGAATGAGCGATCGCCATTCATGGGGAAATTTTACTCATTTAAAAATAAACTAGAATCAATATGTAATAATTTTCCCAAGGCTAAAGCCTGTTGTGAACCTATTTCTAATTCACCATTCATGACTTTATCAACAATATCAGATGAACCAAAAACTTTTATTAAATCATCGTTTGTAATATTTTGCGCTTCCATCAAATGAATCATTCGAGAACGTGGTGTAGAATGATTTAACTGATAATGTTTATCTTCAAAATCTTCAATTAACTTTACCAGTAGCTCTAAAATTGTAATTTCTTCAGGAGTAAGGTTTTGACGAGCCAGCAATTCCTCCACCACCTCTAAAAATTCCTCATTTTCAGCTTCTGTCTTAATAATTCGAGGTTGATACTTAGAAAGTAATTGGCTATATATCTGTGAGTTAATAGTAATAGTCATTTTTCCAGTTATCTTTGTCATATTCTGCATGAGTTAGGACATATTACTGCACAACAAGTTTTTGATGCAGCTTTATAGGTTGATTGACTGCTTAATTAAAGTGGTAAGTAGGTCGGTAAGAAAAAACGAAACTGGTTAGGGTCGTCCTTAGTCATTTGTCATTGGTGAGTCCAGAGAAAGTAGGCGGGTTTCCCAACCTAGGGGACTGGCGTTAGCGAAGCGTCTCCGTAAGGAGATACCCGGAGGGTCATTAGTAAAGGTTTCAGATGCATTTACATTTTGTAACTCCTGTCTGTTTATTCACGCCGACTTACTTAACTTAGATTATTTCACTTTAATCATGATACATATAAATCTTGTAGAGATACGCCATAGGTAAAGACGCGCCATGGCGCGTCTCTACATTAGGGATTTGTATCATCCTTTTTGTAAAAAGGTATTGGTATTAGACCACAACAAGCAGTCAAATGCTTTCTAGCCAATTAACTATCTAAGCATAATTAAGCTATCAACAAAGGTTTACTACCGATTAATGCGAATCAACTCCGTCAAGATACTATCCAAACTACCATTGACTTGAATTTTCTCAATCTTCTCGGCAATTCGTTCGAGGACTTCGAGTTCCTTGAGACGCAACGCGACGGGGTTATCCTCCATCACCTTGGCGGTATTCAACATACTGCGGGTAGCAGCAGTTTCTTCACGACGACGAACTACGTTTGCTTGAGCAGCTTTTTCCGCTTCCACAACTTTGCTCAAAATCGTCTTAATCTCGCCAGGGAGAATAATATCTTTCACCCCAACCGAATCTACTTCAATTCCATAGTCTGCGGTTTTCTGACGAATGTATTCAGAGACACTTCTATCAATTGCGCCTTTATCCTCCAACAATGCATCTAGAGTTCTTTCTCCAACAGCACCGCGCAAACCAAACTGTAGCTCTTTGTATAGGTAGGTGGTAATATCTGATAAACCGTTTTTAGCTCTCAATGGGTCGAGAATGCGGTAGCCTGCAGTTAGGTTCAAGCGTAAAGGCACTTTATCTTTAGAAAGAATATCTTGCCCGGATACTTCCATCGTTGAGTAGCGCAGGTCAAAGACTTCCGTTTGGAAGGAACGCCCAAATATCCACCATGCGTGCATTCCTGGTTGGAGTTGTGTTTGAAACTCCTGATTGATGTACAGTAGCCCAAGGTGTTGTGCTGGCACTTCACGAATATGCAAACAATTGCGGCTCAAAGTTATGGGCTGAGGAGTCATCCGCAAATAGGGTTTAACTTCTTGATACCCTTTGGGAAATTTCTCCTTGAGAACTTCTGGGTCTTTCAGAGAGGGGACTATCACGCAATCATCGCCGTCTTTCCAGTCGGCTGGTGTAGCCACACTGTAGTTATCTGTCAGTTGCAGAGAGTCTATCACCCGCAGAATTTCATCAAAGTTTCGCCCGGTGCTGGGAGGATAGGTTAAGGTCAGACGCAGTTTCTTGTTTGGGTCAATGATGAAGACTGTACGCACCGTTAACGATGCATTGGCATTGGGGTGGATCATGTCGTAAAGATCGGAAACTTTACGATCTGCATCTGCCAAGATTGGGTAATTGAGGGTGGCATTCTGGGTTTCCTCAATGTCTCCAATCCATCCTTTGTGGGATTCTACATCATCAACGCTAAGGGCTATGGTTTTGACATTACGCTTGTCAAATTCTGGCTTCAGTTTGGCAACCTGCCCTAATTCAGTGGTACAAACTGGTGTATAGTCTGCGGGGTGGGAGAACAGCACAACCCAGCTGTCTCCAGCCCACGTGTAAAAGTCTATATCGCCTTCTGAGGAGGCTTGGGTAAAGTTAGGTACTGTATCACCTAAACGGAGAGCCATGTGAGATTCCCTGTTGTTCAAAGAGGCATATGTATTCTATCTTGCATGATGACACAAGACCCCGGTTTTCCGATTGGACTTTAGGGTTTGAAACAAAATTTTAGGTTGTGCAAATATACGCAAGCATATAGCCCTAAAATTTTACATCTTTATCAAGACAGAATTTGATTATACGCCTGAATGGTTTCACGAGCGATCGCATCCCAACTATAATGCTGCAATGCGTACTCTCTTGCCCGCAATCCCCGCCGTTGGCGTTCTGACGGGTTTTGTAAAGTTATGCGAAGTAACATAGTGAGGTCAGATACATCAGTTGTACCAACCCACCCCGATTCACTGTCTCGCACTTCTTGACAAATGTGGACTCCATCAGATATAAGTACGGGTGTTCCTGAAACCATTGCTTCGGCAACAGCAATACCAAAGTTCTCATAGTATGACGGTAAGACAAATAAGTCAGCAGCTTGTAGCAGGGTTGTTTTTAACTCACCCGTCACAAAGCCAGTCATAGTCGTGCGCGATCGCAGTGGAGAACTTTGTACCTGAGATTTTATCTTTTCTACATAATCTAAATCTTGCGGGTTACTTCCAGCAAGGACAAAGTGAAAATCCAATCCCTCCGATAAAAGCGCCTCCAACGCCGGAAGCAGCAATTCCAAACCCTTTTTCGGGTCGATGCGGGACATAAACAGCACCAAAGGGACATCAGTAGGAATATTTAACTGCTGACGCACTACACTCCCCCCATCTCCCCCTGCGATCCCCTCTGAAGTCGGGGGGATCACACCCAAAGGAATCACTAAATCCCGCGTGGTAACTCCAAATCTTTCTGAAACTTTTGCTTCTTGAAGGCTGGTAAAGTGAATACCAGCAGCACCAGCTATGTTGGGACGTTCTAAAACTGCGGCGTAAAGCTGTTTGAGTTGCCTTTTTTTGCGTAAATCCGCTGGATCGAGAGTTCCCAATGGACGTAAAATATACGGCAGCTTGTGACGGCGACAAACAGTTGCTGCGAGACTGCTGACAGGGGAAAATAAAGCGTGAATGTGGGCTAATTGATACTCTCGAGCGTGTTGATTTAACCACTTGAGTAAGTCGAGGGAAAATTTGTAGCGACGAAACGGAGAGCAACGGAAGTAAATGGTTTGATACCCATCCTGTTCTATTGGGCGATTTAGGGGAACATCCAACGGTTCTTGACCCGTATCGCCGTTACTATCAGTTGTTAGAATAGTAACCTCTTCCCCTTGACGTGCTAACGCTGGGGCTAGTCCCAGAACCATTTGGCTGGGACCACCATATATCAGAGAGATTGAGGGGACAATTTGTAAGATACGCATATTTTGTCATTTGTCCAGTGTCATTTGTCCTTTGTCCTTTGTTATTTACTAATGACTAATTCCTTATAAAACTCTAATTGCTGTTTTGCTAAAGCTGTATTAGTGTATTGAGCGATCGCTTTTTGATAACCCATTTCAGCCAACTTGTCAGTTAATTCTGGCTGTTCCATTAACTGGGCTATGGAATGAGCAAGTGCCTTGGCATCGCCCTCAGGGAATATTAATCCAGCTTCCCCAATAACATAAGGAATTTCACCAGAATTGGAACCAATGACAGGAACTTTGCAAGCCATAGCTTCAATGAGTACGTGACCAAATTGTTCTTTCCAACCAACAGAAGTAAGGTTCTTAAGACTGTAGTTTGTTTCCGATGGCAATATTAAAGTACTCATTAAATTGATATATTTAGGAACTGCATCATGAGGAACGCTTTCAATCAAAATGACTCTGTCTTTAAGATTGTTTTCCGCTGCTTTAGCGATAATTTCTGATTGCAACGGTCCTCGCCCCAAAAGGAGTAATTTCCAAGGTCTATCTTTTAAGCTAGTCAAAGCCTCTATAAGAGTTAGCAATCCCTTCTCTTGAACAAAACGTCCAACAAATCCCACAACAAAATCATCTGGTTTAAGACCTAACTGAGTTGCTAGTTCCTGTTGAGGAGCAGGAGAAAATAGGTGTTCGTCTACACCCAATTGAGGCATGACCTTAATCGATCCAGTATAGCCACGTTGTCTTAATATTTCTGCTCCATCCTGATTTCCAGAAATAATACCATGACTGTTATCCAGATTATATTTCTCTAATAAGGAAATTGGGAATTTAAGATTGTAAGGTAAATTCCACCAAGTAAAAAACAGATTTTTGGCTTTTAGTCCTAATAACTTATTTAAAGTAATCATCTCAGCATATGCAAGCCCTCTAGATCCTTGTTCAACCTGGATGATATTGGGACGGAATTTTTGAAGCAAAGATATCAAATCACCACCAAAGGTGAGAAGACCTTGGTGATTTTGACTGAAATTAGAAATGGGAACTATACGAAATTTACCTTCATCTCGGTATTGAGTTTCAATAATTCTGTTTTGAACGCCACCAGGTTTCCACTTTTTAGGAACGACAATTGTGACTTCAACTTCTGGTTCTAGTTGAGATAGGATGCGTAACTTTTCACAATTAATATCTACAATATAAGTATGACTGGCTACAAGAATTTTCATAAATATTGATTAGTTTGTTATTTTTTATGTTCTTTGTCATTAGTTCTTTGTAATTATAAATGACAAAGAACAAACAACAGATGACTAAGTTTGTTCATCCATGCGAGTATAAATTTGCCCATCATTCCATAAGGATTGAATGACAGTGCTTAAAGCTTTTAAGAAACCTAAAATATAGAAAATACCACGGGTAATAATTTTGATTGGTGAACCGCTTTTGTGACAGGGAGGATGTCCGAGGACGTGACAGTCAAATAAGCGGGAAAAAAGGCGTATGGCTTGAGTGAAGGAGAGGTTTTTCAGCCCCATTAAAAAGTGGTTGTGGTAAAAGGTCAGTTGATACTGAAGAGATCGCATACTGATATCATGGCAACCTCCTGTCTCTTCTCCTAAATGCACCAAATGTGCTTCTGGGTCATACCAAATTTTATACCCTGTTTGCCGCAGTCTCAAACCGTTAGAATTGTACTGCTCGTAGTAGTCTCGTAAGGTGTTGAGTACGAGCAAAGGTTTTTGTGACGTAGCCGCGTTGTCAAAATAAATTAAGGGCTTATCGTTGACTTCCTGGTGTAGTATCGGGAAGTCAGAACGAACTTTATCAGCAAGGGTTCTTTCTTGGGTAAAAGTCATAGATTTTGAATTGTTAGTAGTTAGTAGTTAGTCGTTAGTAGTTAGTAGTTTTTAAGTAGAACCACTAACTACTATCTGCTATCCACTAACCTTTTGCATAAGAGTTTGCTGCAGAGAAGGAATGGGTATTTGATTGATGATTTCAGCGGCGAAGGCGTTGATGAGTAAATGGCGAGCATCATTCTCATTAATCCCCCGGCTTTGCAGGTAGAAGATTTCATCATCTTCCAACTGACTCACAGTAGCACCGTGAGCACATTTTACGTTATCTGCCGTAATTTCTAATTGCGGCTTGGTGTCAATTCTGGCTCTGGGTGATAGTAATAAATTCCGGTTTAACTGGGCTGCATCTGTTAGCTGTGCGGGTTTGGGAACAAAAACTTTACCGTTAAACACTCCATGAGCGCGATCGCTTAGAATACACTTGTGCAGCTGCTTGCTCGTACCATAAGGATAATTCAGGGCTAATGCACTGTGAGTATCCGCTACCTGTTCTCCCCCAATCATCGTCAGCCCATTGAGAACAGTTTCCGTTTGTTCCCCGGTTTGCAAAATCTCTAGATTGTGTCGTGAAAGCTTACCACCAAAAGTTATTGCATTACAGGTATACCGACTGTAACGAGCTTGAGAAATAGCGCTCTTCCCAATATGGACAGTCCCCCCACTTTCCGTCTCAATTCTAGTGTGGTTGACCTGGGCATTTTCCCCAACCCAAATCTCCGTTACTGCATTGGTAAAATATTTTACTACTACGTCGGGGCTTGTCTCTATATTTTCTTTTGTAGCTGAAAAGGTTGTATACTCTTCCACCAAAGTCACGCTACTACCAGTTTCCGCCACAACCAAACAACGGGGAAGAGAAATCGCGGGCTTTTCCGAAGTAGCAACAAACACCAAATGAATTGGGACTTCCACCACTACATTCTTCGGCACCCACACCACCGCAGCATCAATCATTCCACTCGTGTTAAGGGCGGTAAACAGTTCGTGCGCCCCCTCAGTTTGAGCTAAATATTGCTGTACGCGCTGGGTGTAGGTGGCTGGCAAATCAGCTAAATTGCTGAGTGTCACTCCCTCTGGCAAATCCGCAACCGATGATAGCTCTGGTGCGTAAACCCCGTTAACAAAAACCAAACGACTGTTAGCTGCTTCTGGTAGGGGTTGTAGAGACACGCCATCTCTAGTCCCTACACCATCAAACTTAACTTTCCGTAAAAAAGACACATCGGTGAAGCGCCATTCTTCATCACGGGTTGTGGGGAGACTGGATTGACGTACCCAAAGAACAGCGCGTTGGCGAAGCCCGTCGAAGACATCGCGCAATTCCTGCAACCACCCTTGTAAAGAGGTTGTATGGGACACCTCTCTATTATTCAACCTTTCCGTGAGATGATTTAATAAATCAATCAGATAAGCATCTCTATCCAACACCGTAGATGCCAAATCAATTGAACTCGAATTAGGAACCGGACTGGGAGAAACAACAATACTCATTACACAGTCACCTCAGCCGCATTTTCTTCCAACAGCCAGTCATAACCGCGAGATTCCAACTCCAGCGCCAGTTCTTTACCACCACTGGTGAGAATCTGTCCTCGTGCCATAACGTGAACGTAGTCTGGCACTATGTAATTGAGTAAGCGTTGGTAGTGAGTAATCATAATCGTGGCATTCTCAGGGCTTGTCAGTTGATTCACCCCATTTGCCACAATTTTGAGTGCGTCAATATCCAAACCCGAATCCGTTTCATCCAGAATTGCCAGTTTCGGTTCTAAAAGTGCCATTTGCAGAATTTCATTGCGCTTCTTTTCCCCGCCAGAGAAACCTTCATTGACACTGCGGCTGAGGAAAGCAGGATTCATTTTCACCACTGCCAACTTTTCCTCTACCACCTCATCAAAATCAAAGGCATCCAATTCCTCTAAACCCTGTGCTTTCCGGCGGGAATTGTAAGCGACTCGCAAGAAATCCAAATTGCTGACACCAGGAATTTCCAAAGGATACTGGAATGCCAAAAAGATTCCAGACCGAGCTCTTTCCTCGGGTTCCATCTCTAGTAAATTTTGTCCTTGGAAAATAATTTCACCGCCAGTCACCTCATAGGCGGGATGTCCGGCTAGAACTTTGGAAAAAGTACTTTTACCAGAACCATTCGGTCCCATAATCGCATGGATTTCCCCGGAGCGAACCTCAAGGTTTACGCCCTTAAGAATTGGGGTACCATCAACTTCTGCTGTCAGATCGCGTACTGACAGCACAACTTCGCTATTCTCAATAATCATAATCTTCTCTCTCTTCTCTCGCTTCCTACTTCGTGTACTTCGTGTCTTCGTGGTTTAAAACTTTTTAACCGCGAAGACGCAAAGGGAACGAAGTTGATTAACCAACACTACCTTCCAATTTCAGACTCAACAGCTTATCGGCTTCTACAGCAAACTCCATTGGAAGTTGATTGAACACATCTTTACAGAACCCACTTACCATCATGGAAATTGCATCTTCTGCTGAAATACCGCGCTGGGTAAAGTAGAAGAGCTGATCTTCCCCAATCTTAGAAGTAGACGCTTCGTGCTCTACTTTCCCCGTGTTGTTCTGCACTTGGATGTAGGGGAAAGTATTTGCATGGGCATTATCCCCAATTAGCATGGAGTCACATTGGGAATAGTTCCGCGATCCTTCTGCCTTGGGGTTGATTTTTACCAATCCACGGTAGCTATTGCTGGAGTTACCAGCAGAAATCCCTTTGGAAATAATTGTGCTGCGGGTGTTTTTTCCAACGTGAATCATCTTGGTGCCGGTATCAGCTTGCTGCATATTGTTTGTCAGCGCTACTGAGTAGAATTCACCGACAGAGTTATCACCTACGAGTACGCAGCTGGGGTACTTCCAGGTAATAGCAGAACCAGTTTCTACCTGAGTCCAGGAAATTTTGGAATTGACTCCTTGGCACAAACCGCGTTTGGTAACGAAATTGTAGATACCGCCTTTGCCGTTTGCGTCTCCTGCGTACCAGTTCTGAACTGTTGAGTATTTAATCTCAGCGTTGTCTAGGGCGACAAGTTCTACAACAGCAGCATGCAGTTGATTGCTGTCGTACATTGGTGCAGTACAACCTTCTAGGTAGGAGACATAGCTGTCTTCTTCGGCAACAATCAGCGTCCGCTCAAACTGTCCTGTTTCACCGTTATTGATGCGGAAGTAGGTAGACAGTTCCATCGGGCATTTTACGCCTTTGGGTATGTAAACAAAGGAGCCATCGCTAAATACGGCAGCATTAAGGGCGGCAAAGTAATTATCTCCTGCCGGAACAACGCTACCCAAGTACTTCTGCACTAATTCTGGGTGTTCTTGTAATGCTTCGGAAATGGAGCAGAAGATGACTCCATCTTTGGCTAGTTTTTCTTTAAATGTTGTTGCTACGGAAACGCTATCGAAAATTGCATCAACGGCGACGTTTGCCAGTCGCTTCGTACAAACAAATTTATGCACTTGTACATTACGTGTTTGTCCAATACGAAAAACTCTATCTGTTGCCTGATTTTCCACTGCTGGGTTCCACCATCTGTCAAAGTGGAAAACATGATTTGCCCTTGTCAGATTCAATCCTACTCCTCCAGCTTTTAGAGAAAGAATCATGATTGGTGGTCCCTGAGGGTCGTGTTGGAAACGGTCTATCATTTCCTCCCTTTGTTTTTTGCTAGTACTGCCATACAAAAACAGAATTTCCCGCTTTAACTGTTTTTCTAAATGTGGTTGCAGCAGTTTACCCCATTCAGCAAACTGAGTAAAAATCAGAGCACGATCTCCTCCTGCAATTGCTTCCTCCAACATCTCCTCTAAACGCTGGAGTTTACCAGAAGTGTATTTTTCTAATGAATCCTGCTTCAAATAATGGGCTGGGTGATTGCAGATTTGTTTGAGTTTGCTCAACAAAGCTAAAACCATGCCCCGTCGTTGCAAACCTTCAGCGGATTCAATTGCAGACAGAGACTCTTCCACAACACTTTGATACAGTTTTGCTTGTTCGGCACTCAACCCACAAAAAACAGTCATTTCCTGTTTTTCTGGCAAATCTTGAATAATTTCGCGGTCTGTTTTCAGACGACGCAAAATAAAGGGTTGAACTAACGAACGCAATTGTTTTAATGAAGCCGTATCGCCATATTTTTCAATTGGAATGGCAAAACGTCGCTGGAAAAATTGCTTATTTCCTAAATATTTGGGGTTGAGAAAATCTAAAATTGACCAAAGTTCTTGCAACCTATTTTCCACTGGTGTTCCTGTTAGAGCAATACGAAACGTTGCTTCTAACTGCCTTACTGCTTGGGACTGCTTAGCTTCTGAGTTTTTGATATTTTGCGCTTCATCCAAAACAATCATTTGCCAAGAAATACCTTGCAACGACTTAATATCCCGATGTACGAGTGAGTAACTCGTGATGATTAAATTGTACTTTTGCGCCGTTTCTGCAAACGCCTTACCTTTGGGTCGCTTATCACCGTGATATTGTAGAACTCGCAAGTTTGGAGCGAATTTTTTGACCTCTCGTTCCCAGTTCCCCAATACTGAAGTTGGGCAAACAAGCAAGGTTGGTTTCTCCAATGCTTCTTGTTCTTTAAGGTGGAGGACAAAGGCAATGAGTTCAATGGTTTTACCCAGACCCATATCGTCTGCAAGACAAGCACCCAAACCCCAACGTTCCAAAAAAGCAAGCCATGCTACCCCACGTTCTTGATAGGGTCGCAATTTTCCTTGGAAACTTGCAGGTGCAGGCATTGGTTCGACGGCTTTATTATTTGTTAGAGTCGTGACAAGTTCCTGCAATGCCCCAGACGCTTCAAAGCTGACCACTGGTAACTTTTCAATAACCTGGGTGTCTCCCATACTGATACGCAAAGCATCTTCCAGTGACAGTGCCATTTGTTCTTTACGAGAAGCAAAAAAGGTTTGCGCTGTCTTAATATCTTGCGATCGCAATTCTACCCACTCGCCGTTAATTTCCACCAGTGGGCTATTTAAAGCCACCAATTTATCAAACTCTGCTTTAGAAAGAGTTTGACCGCCAATTGCCAATTCCCACTTGAAATTTAACAGACTCTGCAAACCCAAGCGTTCCTTTGTTTTCTTTGGTGTTTGAGCTGAAATTTTTAAACCCAAACGATTGGCAATATCTCCTCGGTTTGCCAAACTAGGAGGCAAAACCACTCCCAAACCGCTATCCTCAAACCGCCAAACGACTGCCTTAATAAACTCATAGGCTTGCACGGGATTCAGGAGACAGAATTCAGGATTTGGGGTTTCCAAACTAAGTCCAATGGGTGGATACAAGCGCGAAGCCAATCCCAAACCCCGCAAAAAAGTTTCCTGTGGTTGTTCAATCGTGCGGTTCCGATAAACAAATTTCTCTACAGGTTGATTCCAAATGGTAGCAGCATCCAGCAAAAACTCTGGATCGTCGGCAGCTTGGAGAAAATATGCCAAAGTCCATTCTTGCTGGTTAGTTTTGGGAGGACTTAGCACAAAACAGGTGCGAAACTGATTTGCCCCTAATTGGTATTGTAGGGGTAACGTCCAAGCCTTGAGTGCTGCCTCGAGTCGTTCCACCTCAATTGAATCAGCACTCACAAGACTAGATGCAGCTGTCAAAGAATGCAGCCACTGTCGTATTGCCTCTGGAACAGATGCCATAATCCTGGGTTCTACTGGAAGTTGAGAACCTACCATTGCTCGTATTTGGGCATCTACCGTGTTGTTTAGAAAACTTAACAACAGTTCTTGGGGTTCTGGTGGTAAGTCAACGCGAATGGGGAAGTAGGGATTGGAAACTGCGGCGACAGGAGATGTTTCGGTGTTATCTTGCTGGCTATCTCCTTGTCCCTGATACATTTGGCAAGCTAGTGGCATTAACTGAGAAAACTTTTCCAAACGGGTTCCGTCTTGGGCGCTGTCTAGGAGAGCTTGCCATTGAGCTACTGTAGAATTATCGGCTTGCTGTTGAAGTGTAGGCAAGAACTTACAGCGTGCATTCACATCCAAACTCCAACGAGCAATTTGCACCCAAAAACGTAAATCTGCTCCTAAAAAGCTTCCTTCGCCGTTGCTAGTGTTAAGGGGTAAAGAGGTGAGAAATTTTATTGCCGCTTCAGGACTGAGACAAAAACCCTCTACTTTCCAAGGTTGTAAATATTGTGGGATGTCTTTCTCAGTAACTAATGTAGCAGAATGCACTGGAACAATGGCTACTGTTTTGTCCTGAGGGTTATCTTGGATATAAGTTGGTAAGGCAATAATTTGGGTATGAGTTGGCAAGCTGATATTAGCATTACCTGTCCCTTTGCGTTTTCGCCCGTTCTGGGTTTGTGTTTGCCCATTTTGTGGGGGCGTTGTCACCAATACCTCCACAATTGTCATTTGCACCGATTGCAACCACTCTGTCAATTCCACAGGTGTCATTGCCAATGGATGTGGTGGTACTTCTTCCTTTGATGAACTCTTATCAAAATCGGCTCCAAAAGTTCGCCAAGTTTCTCCCCAAACGAACAAACAGCCACCCTGTTTTTTTAGTAACCAACTACCGTGTAAAATTGCCATTTGACAAATACTCAGATTATTACCAAACTAAGCCTTAAACTTGCTTATCTTTTTGTAGAAATTCATTATCTATAAAAGTTTCAATAAATACTATTGATAATTATTTTAGTGTATTAAACATTTATATAAAACTTTTCATAAATGTTAGCAAACTTCTAAACGCTCCACACACTGTAGATAAAATACATAGAGAGCGAGGTCAACTCTTGCCTCACTTGACTTTGGAACTGTGCGGCTTTGCGTTTCTACAGCCAGTGGTTGGTGTAGCCATATTTCCAGCCCAAAATCTATTGTACATCGAAGCAACAGCAAGGTTTCTAAGAGGAAGGGTGGTCTGAACCTTGAAATGCTTGTCTGGCATAGGCTACAGACTATTTAGGAGTGTCTTCCGTGGAAGTTGTTTATCTTTATGTGCAACTGACGCCAGCTACAGTGCATAAATGTTAGGATTGCCACAGAGAGAGATAGCGAGCATAGAAGGAAAAAAAACTGAATGGGAGAATTTGAAAAGTCAATATCCTTTGGCTGTGGCACTGTTGATTGGTTGACCGGAACGAGCAACGGCTTTCAGGGTAGCAGCAGTTTGCCGTTGAATGGTGGGGATGGTGCGGAGTAGTTCTTGTCCGGTTCGCCCTTGTTGACGCATCAGGCGCGTCAGCCGTCCGGTCGCCTGTGCCATCGCTGGCATGACTGGTCGTAATGCTCGCCGTCCGCCTGTAATAGTAATCGTAATGGGTAAAGTAGCAGCGATCGCGGCTTCGGCTTCAGCTTCAGTGGTTGCTTCTGCCGCTTGGGCTGCTAAAAATTCAGTCAGTGCTGCTTCATGGGCAATTTCTGTATTTGCCACCTCTGCTTCTGCCTCATTAGTGCCAAAGAATTCAGCTTCCATCTGCACTGCTTCCATTTCCCCTTCTTTAATTAAGGCTCCCGTGAGCTTAGCTGCTAGGGGTCCGGCGACTGCTCCCACACCCGGAATCATCCCGACTAAAGAACCCGCTAGTTTAGGAGCTATTTTCTTGGCAAGGGGAGCCGCAACTTTCCACGCTTTCTTGGCAAATTTCTTTAAACCACCCCAAAAATATTCTCCCTCATCCTCAAATTCTGGATTGGAATAGGGATGGCTGTAGTGAGTTGCTTCTTGGGTTTCCCACTCTTGTTCAAACTCTGGGTTGTTATAAGGATTACTGTAATAACTGGCTTCCCACTGTTGTTCTGGATTGGAATAGGGATTGCTGTAGTTAGTAGCTTCCGGCATTTCCCACTCATCCTCAAATTCCGGATTGGAATAGGGATTGCTATAGTGCGTGGCTTCCGGCATTTCCCACTCATCCTCAAATTCCGGATTGGAATAGGGATTGCTGTAATGGTTTGATTCGTGAGTTGCTGGTGCTTCAAAAAGTGCCATAGTTCTAGTTCTCCTGATTGAATTTAAAACTGATGCGATGACTTGGAGGAGTCGGGAGCAGCAACGGTTGAAAAACGAATTAGGGCATTGCGGGTGATGGCGTGAGTAACTACTTGGGTATTACTTAAAACCCGTTTGGTTTGAGTTGCCATAACGCAGTGAATCAAGGCTGATGTCATTGCACAGCCCCAGCGTTGAGCCGCTAGGAGAGTAGCAATTGTCCGTCGGAGAATAGTAGGTAAGAGCCGGAGCAAGCGACGACTCCCACGGCTGTGACGGTGCAGAAATCGGACGACTCGGGCAGTGGATACCAGCAGCATGGGTAGGACAGGACGAAGCAAATGCCGTCCATCCATCCCCTTAAAAGCAAGAGGAACCATTGTTCCAATTAAGGCTGCTGCTTCACTTTCGCTTTCCGTATGACTGGCTTCTGCTGCTAACACTTCCATTAAGGCAGCTTCACAAGCGACTCCTGTATTCGCTATTTCTATGTCTGCCTCATAAAGACCAAAATATTCTGCTTCCTTTTTCCTGCTATTGCTATCGCCTTTCTGGAGCAAGGGGTACAAAAGTTGAATAGTTAGGGAGTTGAAACTTCTCCTTGACTCCGGTACGGCATCTAGTACAATCCTGGCAGTTATGGGAGCTAAATATTTAGCAAGTGGTGCAACTCGGCTTGCTGTTTGGCGAGCACCCCACAAAGTCCGTTGAAAGTCAAGTTCCCTGGAGTTATTAACTGTTTGAGGGAATATTGACAAATCCTCTTCCAACTTTGGCTTGGATGTCGTTTCAAACTCCAGTACTGCCTTACCTCTACCATTTGTCATTGACATACATATTTATCTCCCAGCACTTTGGTCTTCAATGACCTGCTACTCAAGTAGAAACACGGGTATAGCTGGTTGTATGGTTAACCAATATTCTTTTTACATTGCAACTTAACGTTCAGACTATCAATAGATACTCAAGCTCTTCCAGTCACATATTATTGCTATACCTTTGGAGATAGCAATAATGTGTGCTGCACAAAAGTGTGACTGGAATTTTACATATAGAAATGAGAAATTAAGCAAGTAGATTGACACAAATACATTTAAATGACGAAAACCATTCTTATTAAGATTTTCATGCGTCATTGGTAAGGATTTCAAATATATTTGCATAACGTATGAATTCATTACCTACCATTTCCGTTAAACTGACGACTCAGCGCTATACCTGTGTTATCGATCCAACTTTGGCTTTATCTCTATACGGTCTTATTTTGGTCAAGCAGTTGGGAGCGTTGGTAGATTTATGGGTAGGACGGGAATTTTGGAATATTCTTGACAATACCCATTTTTATATGCAACATCCAGAGTTGTTGCTACTATCGAGCAATAAGATTTCCATCACACGAGAGCAACAGTTATCCTGCCAACAGGACATCCTGCAAGCATTAAAAGCATGGGAACAGGTGTACAACGAAACAGGTTTGACAAATTTCAAATTGTTTCGGCTTGGGGAGCGCCCTTCAGAGTCTCTTTTACCACAGGGTATAGAACCAGAAATTATTGGACATTATGAATTTTTAGCTTATTTTTTAGCAGACTACATTCATCAACATGGCGATCGCGAAACAAATATTGTCATTGGTGATACTCTCAGTTCTGCTTTTCAGGATACAGCTGCCCTAGCTGCAAGCTTAGATTCCTGTTTCATCTTGACCTTTCAGTCACCACAAGACATTGCAAACAATCTCTCCCCACAAATTTGTATGGCAATGGAAAATTGGGGGATACCCTGCCAAGCTGTCTCCTTAGAAGATGAAATAGCTGCTATTGAACGTCATGACTTACTTAAATTAATAGTTCAAGCAGGTCTTGCCAAGTTTTTATGGTCTGGATTGCAAATAGTCGTGCTTCATCTGTTAGTACCCACTACTTTACAACTTAAATTTTTACCAATAGAAAGCCACAAGCATTTATTTACAGACGCTCAAAATCGTCTAATCCAATCCAATGTTAATCCTTGGAATGTTGCTCAATGTTTTTGGTATCACCTTATGTAACACAATGTAGAGACGCGCTATTTGAAGCGTCTCAAAACACGCAATATTAAACACATAAACCTCATACCAATTTTTTGTAAGGGACTTCCAAATAAAAAAATACTCAAAAATTACTTGTAGTACGGTTGTCTCAAACGTTGTAGGTGGCGGGCGAGGACGCCCACCCCACAATTTTGGTTAATTTATTTCTTGGAAATCCCTAAGATTGCGCCAAATTTCCTCAATTCTTGACTTTGCGTCCTTTGCGCCCTATGCGCTGGCACGCACGCTAAGCGCAAAGCGCACGCTCCGCGAACGCTATCGCGTTATATAACTTAGCGCATCTTCATACAGAATTGGTATTAACTAAACCGTATCGAGCTACAAACCCATCACTGCACGATAGCGAGCTTCCATTTGGGCAACAGTTTGAGATTTACGATTTGCATGCCATTGACTGTGGTTAAACAATTCTTGTCGTAAATCATCCACATTGATGTTGGTGATTTTTCCATCAGCGACCACTTGCTTGCCACTAACCCATACACTATCTACAACATTAGTGGGACGACCGAGAACTAATAAGCCAATGGGGTCTGTACGCGGAAGTAATGATAGGTTGGTAAGGTCATACATAACAAGGTCGGCTTTTTTACCAACGGAAACCGATCCCAATTCCTCTACGACGTTCAATCCTTTAGCACCACCCAAGGATGCCATTTCTACTGCCTGACGGGGTGTAATCCCATTTGTCATTTGTCGTTCTACATTCTTATCCCTAACTTCTAAATAATCTTGTATACTGAGTTTCATGAGCCATACTTGCTAAAGACAAGCCCCAACTACAACAATTTAGGTTATCATCTTCCAAGCTCTCAATTTCCACGGCTGCAATACTAAGTAATTCTTGTAATTCCAGCAATAATTGCTGTCCTGTGGTTTGCCCTAAAGGAATGAGTTTTACACTAGCAGTTATCAAATTGCTTGCCCAAGTGTGTAGATATCCCAATAGTGCTGCTCGTACATTGATATTCCAAGATGCACCGGCAATTCCAAAAGCAACGGCATAATTGCAGGGACTACCAATAGCATCTGTAATAGGCACAATCTGCGGTTGCAATTCTGCCAGCAGTCGGATGAGCGATCGCCCCATTTGCCAGCTTGAGGCGCGTAACTCCTCTGTCTCCCGTGCAGCAGATAACCACATATTCCAATATGATAAGCCCTTGACATCATCCATTTTCATGGAGGTATAAGCTCTTACCATAACTGCCCCCTCTAACCGAATGGCTCCGTAACGCAATTCTGCTTCCAACCATTGCTTTAAGGTCATGCGATCGCGAATCGTGCCATCATTTTCTACCAATGTTTCCAAGCCTTCAGAATAACAGTAAGCGCCTACAGGCAAAGCTGGGCTAGCCAGTTGCAAGAGACACAAAAGAAGAGTATCAGTGAGGGTGATGGTGTCCATAAGCACCTGGTTCTGGTTGAAATGGTGTGACTTCTTCTTGTACTTTTAGCCCCAGTTGTTCCAGCATGACACGTAAAACTGGGTCAGGAGATAACCGCAAGTAAGTCGTTGTCATCTCCACCGGTACATGACGATTGCCCAAATGATATGCTGCCCGTAATAAATTCAGGGATGTTTGGGCAGTGACAGTAAAAACGGCTTCTGGTTTTGCAGTAATCTTTACCAAAATCCCGCTCGTTTCATCTTCCAGAATATCCCCATCTCGTAACACCGTTCCTCTAGGTAAACGCAATAACACTGCTTGACCGTCCTCCGTCTCAAAACGATGGCGGCTGCGAGTCCGTTCTTCTGCAGTTAGAGCGAGGGTTACGGTCACTGCTGTATCTGGATTTGGCTGTTTGTGCCGGGTCAAGGTCAACATAGGGCGTAGTTCTTTCGCTAGATGCAGTTTACGGTAGCAGGAGTAAATTAGTTGATAAAGATGAACGGTTATTACTTATGAGAACTCAAGACCATCCAACTCACCAACACCCAGTTCAAGACCATCCTACTCCACCTTACTACGATCCCAAACCAGCCAAACTTTCTACTGTTGAAGACCACGGTCAGAACGACCCTGAGAAAAGCCTCCCTCTGCAACTTTCCATCAACGTTTCCATAGGAGTGTTGGTTGTTCTGTTATTTGCAACTGCTTATTACTACGGCTTGTTTTAGTCAGCAAAACAAGAATGAAAAATGAAGTGTGAAGGATGAAGGATGAAGTACCTTATAGTGAAACGGGAGCTTCCATCCCTCTTTGTAGCCCAAGAAATTTTTCATCCTTTACCCTTTATCCTTCATACTTTTTTTCATACTTTTTTTGCCCAGAGAACGCAGAATTTCAGTAGCAGCCATTTCTCCTGTTCTACAACCACCTTCCATATAACATTGAAACACTTGGGAACAGTGTTCGCCTGCAAAAAACAGATGACCGAACCGTTGTTTATTAAGCGGCGACGCCCGATCCTTTGTTGGAAAATATCAACTATTTCATCTGTAGGAATTCCTGTTTTTAGCGATGCCCTAGAGATTGTGTAAGCTCGCCGTAATGATGCTATCAATGCCGATCTCGTCATTAGGTATGCCTTGATCTTCGCTCTGTTGATAAGAATACCTTGAACCGATGTGTTTGATTCTATGAGTCCTCACAGGAAACTCACAATCGCAACCCACAATGGTTTTTAGCTGAAGACAAAGACCTTTTGGGGTGTAGCTCATAAGGTGGGTATAGACAGGCAAACGGAGGCGTGAGATATGTATTGCAACCAGTGCGAACAAACAACTAGAGGAGAAGGATGTTATCAATGGGGTGCTTGTGGTAAAACTCCAGAAGTTGATGCTTTACAAGATTTATTACTTCATAGTTTGCGCGGATTGGGGCAAGTAGCGTTTTACGCCCATCAATTAGGAATCCCTTGCCGCGAAGCAGATATTTTTACCTGCGAAGCACTCTTTTCAACTCTCACCAATGTCAACTTTGACGGTGATAAATTTGTTGAATACATTCAGACGTGTGTTGCTTTAAGAGAAGAGATAAAAACCAGAATCCAGTCAGCTGGTATAATCACAGAATGGTCTGGTTTATCCTGCTTTGAACCAGCAAATACCAAAGAAAGCTTAATTCAACAAGGGAAAGAAGCTGAATATCAATTTATTAGTCAATCTGCTAAAAATACCGATATTTTCTCCCTAAAACTAACAACTATTTATGGGTTAAAAGGTATTGCTGCCTATGGCTATCATGCTGCAAGACTAGGTCAACATGATGATAAAGTTTATGCATTCTTCCATGAAGCCCTAGCTACTTTGGATTCACAGGATAGAACCCTTGAGGATTGGGTAAATACCACACTTAAAGTCGGTGAGATTAACCTACGGGCAATGGAACTGCTGGATGCGGGTAACACAAGTCACTACGGTCACCCCGTTCCTACGTCTGTCCCCATCACTGTTAGAAAAGGCAAAGCCATTCTCGTATCCGGTCACGACCTCAAACACCTGGAAGAACTCCTCAAGCAAACAGAAGGTAAGGGCATTGATATTTACACTCATGGAGAAATGCTTCCCACCCACGGTTATCCCGGCTTGAAGCAAAAATATCCCCATCTTTACGGTCACTACGGCACCGCTTGGCAAAATCAGACCAAAGAATTTCCAAAATTCCCCGGTCCTATTGTGATGACAACTAACTGTCTCATGCCACCCCATGACTCTTATAAAGATAGAGTTTTCAACCTAGGTCCGGTAGGTTGGTCGGGGCTGGCACATTTAGATACTGACGACTTTACACCC
This sequence comes from Scytonema sp. NUACC21, assembly GCF_054684315.1. Taxonomy (NCBI): domain Bacteria; kingdom Bacillati; phylum Cyanobacteriota; class Cyanophyceae; order Nostocales; family Scytonemataceae; genus Scytonema; species Scytonema sp. NUACC21. The sequence goes on from NZ_BAAFZH010000038.1 coordinate 28,417, forward strand.
GTCATTGAGAAAGCATTGGAATTGCCCGGTTTTACGGAAGATGAAGAACTACGCACGGTCACCACAGGGTTTGCGCGGAATGCTGTACTGAGTGTAGCTGGTGAGGTTATTGACGCTGTGAAAAAGGGAGATATTCGTCATTTCTTCCTAGTCGGTGGTTGCGATGGTGCTAAGGCTGGTCGTAATTACTACAGTGATTTTGTAGAAAAAGTACCTCATGACTGTGTTGTCCTCACCCTCGCCTGTGGTAAATTCCGCTTTTTTGATAAAGAACTAGGAGATATTAACGGTCTTCCCCGATTGATGGATGTAGGGCAGTGCAACGATGCTTATTCTGCAATTCAGATAGCGCTAGCACTGGCAAATGCTTTCAATGTAGATGTTAATCAACTGCCACTATCAATGATCCTTTCCTGGTACGAACAAAAAGCTGTAGCAATTCTACTCACCCTCCTGCATCTGGGAATTCAGAATATCCGCTTGGGTCCAACTCTACCAGCGTTTATCACACCTAACGTGTTTAAACTCCTGTCAGAGAAATACCATTTGCAGCGCATCACAACGCCAGATGAGGATTTGGCAGCTTGTCTTGCTTAATTGCGCTTCTTTAAGACGGCTGCAAACAGATTATGTAGATTTGTACCAGATTCATCGTTGGGATAACGAGACACCCATAGAGGAAACTCTAGAGGCACTGCATGATGTCGTCAAGTCAGGCAAAGCTCGTTATATTGGTGCTTCCAGTATGTATGCATGGCAGTTTGCTAAAGCTCTTTATACAGCAGACAAACACGGTTGGACTCGTTTTGTTTCAATGCAGAACCACTACAACTTAGTCTACCGGGAAGAAGAGCGAGAGGTACTGCCGTTGTGTCGGGCTGAGGGAATTGGTGTTATTCCTTGGAGTCCTCTAGCTCGAGGCTTTTTGGCTGGGAATCGCCAAAAGCAAGATTTTGGTGAAACTGTGAGAGCGAAGACTGATGATTTTGCTCAAAAACTTTATTATGAGGATTCAGATTTCCAAGTTGTAGAGCGTGTTGTAGATTTAGCAAAACAACGGGGTGTAGCTCCAGCACAAATTGCCTTAGCTTGGCTGTTGCACCAACCAGGCGTTACATCTCCCATCATTGGTGCTAGCAAAATAGAACATTTGAAAGATGCAGTTGAAGCTGCGAATTTGGTGCTTTCTGAGGAAGAGCGCAAATTACTTGAAGAACCCTACAAACCCCATCCCATTCTAGGGCATGGTTAAATAAAATATTTTTTCAACAAGAGAATAATTTATGACTCTAGCAGCAACCTTTGTTGACCAAAATACTATTCGACGTCGCGGGACTGGTTTAAGAGCTTACAACCCTGACAAAGCTTTTTCAGGATATACGCTTTTTACACCACTGACAGGTCAAGGAGATGTTTACCTGATTAACCTAGAAGGAGAAATTGTTCATCAGTGGAAACTTCCCTATTCACCAGGGCTCTACGGCTATCTTCTACCTAATGGCAACCTCTTCTACAATGGTAAGGTTCAAGAAGATTCACCTCGTTTTCCCATGTGGTCGCTATTTAAAGGTGGTGTTGTTTTAGAGGCAGATCCCCAAGGAAAAATTTTATGGGAGTACAAGCATCCAGACCACCATCACGATGCACGCCGCCTTAGAAATGGGAATACAGTTTTACTATGTATTGAAAAAATTCCTCAGTCTTTAGTTCCTCGTATTAAAGGTGGTCTTCCTGGAACAGAAGTAGATGGTGGTGACATATATGCTGATGTCGTTTATGAAGTCACACCTGAAGGAGAGATAGTCTGGACTTGGCACGCTTACGAACACTTAGATCCAGAGACAGATATTATCACAGCGCAGGATAATCGACACGAATGGACTCATGGCAATACTGTCGGTGAACTTGCAGATGGAAATATTATTTTGAGTTTTCGTAATATTTCCACAGTTGCGATCGTTGATAAGAAAACAGGAGAAATTATTTGGGAGCTTGGGCACAACGTGCTGGCACAACAACATTTTCCCAACGAATTACCTAATGGGAATTTGCTGATTTTTGATAACGGTGCCCATCGTCGTCATACAGCTTTGAATTTTTCCCGCGTGATTGAAGTTAATCGGCAGAATCAAGAGATAGTTTGGGAGTATACAGATAACCCTCCACAAAATTTTTTCAGTTCCTATATATCAGGCGCGCAGCGGTTGGGGAATGGGAATACCCTAATCACTGAAGGTGCTTATGGACGCATATTTGAAGTGACACCTTCTGGAGAAATTGTGTGGGAATATGTTAATCCCTTCTTTGAACTTCAAGATGTTCCTGGTGAGCATGCTCTCGTATCTCGCGGAGAACAAAATTCTGTCTTCCGAGCCTTCCGTTATTCACCAGCAGAAGTGCCTTGGCTCTAGAAAATTTTGGATTTTAGATTAGGAAATTCAACATGACAAAAATTACAATCTACAGTGCCGTTGTTTGTCCCTTTGCTCACCGCTCACGCTTAGCTTTACAAGAAAAGGGTGTTAACTTCGATCTAGTTGAAATTGATTTGCAAAACAAGCCAGCAGGATTTACAGAGATCTCTCCCTATAGTAAAGTACCTGCCATCAAACATGGTGAGCACCGGGTTTGGGAATCAGCAATTATTAACGAATACCTAGAGGAAGCAATCTCTGAGCCATCTTTGCTACCAAAAGAGCCAATACTCAGGGCGCAAGCAAGAATTTGGATTGATTTTGCCAACACTCGGTTTGTCCCTGCCTACTCTAGTTTGCTACGTTCTCCAGACTCCCAACAACAAAAAGTTGCTGCTGAAGAATTACGCAATCATTTGCGATTTATTGAAAATGAAGCCTTAGCAAAATTATCTGGAGATGGACCCTACTGGTTTGGTAACTCCATCAGTCTTGTTGATTTTACCTATTATCCTTGGTTTGAGCGTTGGGCTGTTATTGAAGAGTATCGTGGTTTTCAAATACCTACTGAGTTAACTCGCTTGCAACATTGGCGCAATGCAGTGAGTCAGTTAGAGTCGGTGAAAGCGATCGCGAATTCCAGGGAATTCTATTTAGAGCGTTATGCTAGATATGCGCCCGTGCCCGTAAGTGTAAATTAGTAGTTCCGAAGTATGAGTGTCAATTCATTATCATTTCTTGACACTCATAGGTGCAGGCTCAATATTTTTCCTTGCTACTAATTAGAGGTGACGAGGGCGATCGCGAAGCCGTCGTACCCTTTGCTACCCACAGTTTGAATCACTGTAGCACTGACACGCGGCTCAGCAGCAAGCAACTCGTTAAAGCGGCGAACTCCTTGGACACTAGGATCGCTACTGGCGGCATCAACTACCGCTCCGTTACGCACAACATTATCGGCAATAATCAGGCTACCGCGACGGGAAAGCTTAAGCGCCCACACAAAGTAATCTGGATTGTTTGGCTTATCGGCATCAATAAATATCAGGTCAAATGGAGCCAGACCCTCAGCAGCAAGGTGCGGCAGCGTATCTAGTGCCCGACCGAGGCGCAACTCAACGACGTTGGACAGACCAGCGTGTGCGATGTTGGAGCGAGCAACTTCGGTGTGCTTCGGGTTTGCCTCCAGCGAAATCAAGCGACCGTCAGGAGGCAACGCCCGCGCCAGCCAGATCGTACTGTAGCCGCCCAGCGTGCCAATCTCAAGAATATTGCGTGCCCTCTGAATTTGCGCCAACAGTAGCAGCAGCTTGCCCTGATTCGGCGAAACATGTTGCGGTGGTAGCCCAGCCTCAATACTGGACTGGAGTGTCACATCTAGTACGGGGTCAGTCGGCACAAGCAGATTGATGAAGTAATCGTCAACCGCAGTCCATTGCTCCTGAGTCATATATCATCTGCCATTAAGCCACTGTATGTTATTCAGTTACACTTACAAGTGGAGGAAGTTGAACAACGGGAATATCGAGGAAGTAAGCGAGTACCTCTCGTCGCCAAGCATCGTAAATAGCTGATAGTCCCTCAATTTCAGCACCTGTAGCATTGTGAACAATCTGCCAATGCTTTTTTAAATAAGGATTACGTCGTCGTTGTCCTTCTTCGTCCAGTTCTAATAATTGAGCAACAATTTCCGCTTTCTCTGTTGGTGAAGCTTTGTCATACTTGCTTTGCCACCAAGCTAAAACCCCAAAACGGTGAACTGCTTCATCAGGTAAGATTGTTTGAGTAGCAAATTTGGAGGTTTCAGGGTCAATGATTGTCGTGGTACGGCTGTTTAAAATCAGCTGGGCAACTATATGCAGTTCAGAAGATGATGCACGTCTTTTTGTAAAGATTCTCGCATTAACATTTGTTCTGGGGTAACCCCATCAGTTTCGAGTAATTCTCCAAGCTCTGTGTCTTTGTCCTTACCGACTTTAGTTTCTAAAGAAACGGAACGAGGAACTCGCAACAAGACTTCTCTGACTTGTGTGGGAGTCATTTCTAGCTCTTGTGCTAAATCTTCTAGAGTGGGGGTGCGACCTTTCTCTTGTGCAATTTTGCGCTGAGCTTTTTTGATTTTGTTAAGTTTTTCTGTAATGTGGACTGGGAGGCGGATAGTACGGCTGGAAGTTGCGATCGCCCGTGTAATTCCCTGACGAATCCACCAATATGCGTAGGTACTGAAACGGTAGCCTTTGGTGGGGTCAAATTTTTCAACGGCTCTTTCCAAACCAAGAGTGCCTTCTTGAACCAAATCCAACAATTCCAAACCGCGATTTTGATACTTCTTGGCAACAGATACCACAAGACGAAGGTTAGCCTTAATCATGTGTTCTTTTGCCTGGAGTCCCTGTGACTGAATTTGCTCCAGTTCTTCGACAGTGATTTTGGCAACCTCAGCCCAGCGTCGTTTACCTTGTACTAATGATTGCTTGAGCTCGAACACGTCTACACCAGCCTCACGAGCCCACCGTTCTAAGGAAGGACGATGTCCCAACGCTGATACTAAACGCTCCTGAACTTCGATAATCCGAAGATAAGGAGCAACGATAGCATCTCCTTCCTTGGCTGCTTTAGCAAGGATTATCCGCATCCGCAAGTAACGCTGGACTTTTTGAGCTTCTGAAACTTCTTCATCGCGCCCTAACAAACGCACCCGACCAATTTCTTGAAGATAAAGACGTACCAAATCTGTGCTGCGTCGGTTAGGATTAGCAGCAAAACTAGCGGGGTCGGACGCAGCCAATTCCATCTCTTCTAGTTCTTCTATCGGTAATTCACTTTCGTCAACCGTGAGATCGGCGTCAAACACCTGGCTGGATTGTTTGGACTCGTAGGCGGCATCTGCGTAAGAAAATGTTGCTGGCATAAAGTTCGTCTCAATGGCTCCAGGTAACAACAGATTTAGTCAGCTAATCAACTGTTGCTATTGTTCCCGTGATTTTTGAAGAAATAACACGGTTGAGGGTGACCTTTAGGTTTTTTTTCAAAAAACTGTACGGTTTTTTTTGACACAGTGCCTCCGAAAGCTCGGTTGCTGTAGCTCTCCCTTTAACCAATAGCTATGAAAATTCAGGACAGGACTTCAGAAAGCGAGTTCCCCAATTTAAGATTTCATCCTTAATAATTTTGGTCTTTTCTTTAGAGTACTTAGTATAAACATATATTCAGTACATTAATCCTAGGGTTCGTTTTCATAGTCATATCTACATGAATGCTTAGGTAGTTTCCTGAAGATTTGCTAAATTGGTCTTTACAATTAATTGGTTATATGGTTTTTAAATGTTGAATAAGCAGTCCTTAATTCTGTAGAGACGTGCTGTTGGAAGCGTCTCTACATTGCATAAAACTATGCAAAATTGTGGGGAGGGGTCATACAATTTGTCGGGAATCTGAGCAACCTCAGGCGCAGCAGTACAGCAGTATTCTTAGCCCCTACCAATGAAACTCGGGTTTGCGATCGCGCAGCATCAACTCTTCCAGTGCTTGTCGGGGCGTGATTTCATTTTCCAGCAGCCGATGAACTTGCTCGGTAATGGGGATGGGGATGGTATGCTGCTTGGCTCGTTGCACCAAAACTTTAGTGGTGTTTATTCCCTCAGCAGTGCCTTCTAAGTGGTCAAGAATTTCTGTCAGTGTTTTCCCACAACCCAATTGATAGCCGACTTGATAATTTCTACTCAAATGACTGTTGCAGGTTGCTAGCAAATCGCCCAACCCCGATAAACCATAAAACGTTTCCATCTTCGCACCCCAGTGGGTACCAACACGAACCATTTCTGTCAGCCCACGGGTGACTAGTGCGGCTTTGGCATTGGTGCCTAAGTGCAATCCATCACAAACTCCTGCTGCGATCGCAATTACGTTCTTGAGTGTTCCTCCTAATTCCACTCCCAAGGGATCGAAATTGGTATATACCCGGAAACGGCTGGAAGACAAGACCACTTGCACTAACTCTGCTGCAGCCATATTTTGACTGGCAACGACTGTTGCAGCAGGTAAGTTCTGGTCAATTTCTTTAGATAAGTTGGGCCCCGAGAGAACGACAATTGAATGGCTGGGGAAAGTTTCTTGCCAAATTTGTGATGGAGTGCAGGTGGTTTCTGGGTCTAAACCCTTCGTTGCGGTGACAAAAATAGTTTCTGGTGACACGGGCAAAGATTGCATTCTGGAGGTAACCGCCCGAACCCCCTTCATCGAAACAGCAGAAACAACAATATCAGTACCCTGGGTGATTTCCCCCAGGGTTTGAGAACTGCGACGCGACCACAGCCGAACCTCATGACCATTTGCGATCGCCAGAGTTGCAAGAGTGGTTCCCCAAGCACCGCCACCCAAAATGGCTACTGATTTTGGATTAGTCATTTGTCGTTTGTTAGTGGTTAGTAGTTAGTTGTTAGTAGTTATTTGTCAAAAAATACCACTAACCAATAACCACTAACCACTAACTCTTTTTCCTCGGATAACGCGCCATCAATTCTCTAACTTGCTCTGCATGGTAAGAGCTTCTTGTCAAGGGTGAAGAAACAACTTGTAAAAATCCCAGTTCTTCACCGAATGCTTGCCATGCAGCAAATTGTTCTGGATGAATAAAATTATCAACCTTTAAATGTTTTTGGGTCGGTTGAAGATATTGCCCAATGGTCAAAATATCGCAATCAACGGCACGCAAATCCCGCATCACTTGGCGAATTTCTTCATCTGTTTCACCCAACCCGACCATAATACCGGACTTAGTGTAAATCCAAGGAGCCATTTGACGGGAAAGTGTGAGCAATTCCATCGTCCGTTCGTAATTTCCTTGGGGGCGTACCCGACGATACAAACGCGGGACTGTTTCCGTGTTGTGATTGAGAACTTCCGGTTGTGCTTGGAGAATCAAGGAAAGTGCTTCCCAATGACCGCACAAGTCGGGAATTAAAACCTCAATTGTTGTGTGGGGCGAAACAGTGCGAATTTCTTCGATACAACGGACAAACTGCAACGCACCGCCATCTGGCAAATCATCTCTATTCACTGAGGTGATCACCACGTGATTGAGTTTCATCCGACGGACTGCTTCCGCCAACCTTGTCGGTTCAGTAGGGTCTAGAGGTTTAGGTTTCTTCTCAAAGTCAATATCGCAGTAGGGACAGGCACGCGTGCAAGCGGGTCCCATAATTAAAAATGTGGCTGTTCCAGCGTTAAAGCACTCCCCAATATTTGGACATGAGGCTTCCTCACAAACCGTATTGAGGGCTAAATCCCGCAAAATTTCTTTAACGTTACCAACGCGCTCCCACTGAGGCGCTTTCACCCGCAACCAGTCTGGCTTTACAGTCACAGTTTCACTCTACCACTTTAGACATACATGATTTATAATAACGCGGGTTTGGAAACTACCGCGATTTGCCTTGGGGCTACACGAAGAAAGCCCACGTTCACGGGCTATGTTAAAAAGCTCGGGAATTTTAGGCATTTATCCATGTTGCTTTGTTAATACCGACTATCTATGATATAGTGGTGAATAATATTGGCATTAAATTGCCGGGATGTAGCGCAGCTTGGTAG
>NZ_BAAFZH010000039.1:0-38585 GCF_054684315.1 Scytonema sp. NUACC21
GAAAACCCGCTCCCCCTCTCCCCATCTCCCCCTCCCCCCATCTGCCTTAATGATAAGTCTTTACCCGGACATGATATCACGGGCTTTATACAAGTGCGGTTCAACTTCTCGCACCACCATGTTTGATTCTCCAGCCTTGCCTATAAAAAGGGAGAATAAAGGCATATAGCGATCTGCAAAAGTGATGACTAATATTGAAAACAATCCAGAATTAGAAAACTTACTAGAGTACATTCAACGTAATAGAGGATTTGATTTTAGGGGCTACAAGCGTACAACACTGAGCCGCCGAATACGAAGGCGTATGGAAATAGTTGGTGTTGAAAAATACTTAGATTATCTGGATTACTTAGAAGTACACCCAAATGAGTTTATCGAGCTATTTAATACTATTTTGATCAATGTTACGGCTTTTTTCCGAGAGCCACAAGCATGGGAATATGTGGCACATGAAATTCTTCCTCGGATTCTTGCTAGCAAAGACATCAGCAAACCAATCCGCATCTGGAGTGCAGGTTGTGCTTCCGGGCAAGAAACTTACACTATAGCTATTTTGCTAGCAGAGGCGTTGGGTATAGGTCAGTACGCAGCACGAGTGAAGGTTTTTGCTACAGATGTGGATGAAGATGCTCTCAATACTGCTCGCCAAGCAATTTACAGCCCAAAAGAAGTTCAAAATGTTCCAACGGATTTGCGAGAGAAGTACTTTGACAGAGTGAATGGTAACTACATTGTTCATAAAGATTTGCGTCGCGGCGTGATTTTTGGTCGTCACGATTTGGTGAAGGATGCACCTATTTCCAGAATTGACCTATTGGTATGTCGAAATACTTTGATGTATTTCAACAACGAAACACAAGCAAAAATTCTTGATAGATTTCATTTTGCACTAAATGATGGAGGCTTTATCTTTTTAGGGAAAGCGGAAATGTTGTTGACCCGAAACCACTCGTTCACACCATTGGATTTACGCCGACGGGTGTTTACCAAAGTTGCTAATGGGAATTTGCGCGATATGCTGTTAAATATCCCTCATCCAATCAAGCAGCAAGCTGTCCCAGAAATGGTCGATCGCATACGCATTCATGAAGCTGCTTTTGAGATCGATCCGGTTGCTCAGATAGTGGTCGATGTTAATGGCGCAGTTATTCTTGCTAACGCCGAAAGTCGTAACTTGTTTAATCTCAATTCTAAAGATTTGGGTCGCCCGTTACAAGATTTGGAGCTTTCCTACCGACCTGTGGAATTGCGATCGCGCCTTGACCAGGTTCGCACCAATTGCAATACTATTACTTTAAAAGAGATTGAATGGTCCACTTCTGAACGCGAGATGAAGTATCTGGACGTTCAGATAACACCTTTGTTGGAAGGCAACACTGATGAACTGCTGGGTATAAAAATTATTTTTACTGATGTGACTCGGTTTAAAAATTTACAGCAGGAACTGGTACACGCCAATCAGGAATTAGAAACGGCTTACGAAGAACTCCAATCTACCAACGAAGAGCTAGAAACCACCAACGAAGAACTTCAGTCCACTGTAGAAGAGCTAGAAACCACTAATGAAGAACTCCAGTCCACAAACGAAGAACTGGAAACCATGAATGAAGAACTGCAATCCACAAATGAGGAATTGCAGACCATTAATGAAGAACTGCGGCAGCGGAGTGATGAACTCAATCGAGTCAACGGTTTTCTACAGTCCATTCTCACCAGTCTTCGCTCTGGAGTTGTCGTTCTCAGCCCCGACCAACACATTTTAATTTGGAACCGTAAAGCTGAAGACCTGTGGGGTTTGCGGTTTGATGAAGTTTTTTCAAGGCACTTTATGAGTTTGGACATCGGCTTACCCCTAGAACCACTCAGACTGCCAATGCGATCCATTTTAAAAGGTGATTTCGATTATTATGAAGTCACGTTGGATGCCAGAAACCGTCGAGGTCGAGCAATTCAGTGTCATGTCATTTGCACCCCACTTCTTGGTGTGGGAAGAGATATTCAAGGAGTCATCCTATTGATGGAAGATCGCGAGCAAGAGGAATACTCATAAAGATATGTACAGACACAATATATCCTGTCACGTACTCCTCTCTACAGTCTTTCTTTTTTGTTACGTTCCATTCTTCTCCCGATAGGATAGATAATAAGTAGGGCAGCACAAATAAAGTTAGTATTTAATATCGTTCTTTGGTATTTGTCAAGCACACTTAGTGAGGGTTTGGAGTGTTTTTATATTTCTTAACACAGTTTTTTCTTCTTCCCACCCACCTGCTTATAGCCCATAGGAATAATCAACAATTCTGAGAAATCATCACCTGACTAATAACCTACTAGATAGATTTGGCATATTGATAAGACAAGTATCTTTACGGTGGAGGAGAAGATGAGAGGTTTGCCGTGAATGTGGACAAATTTGGTCGGCAAGTACATAAGGTACGCCGACACACCCAACTTTTACATCACCGTGTTAGGGAATCGCCCGGACAAGAACAAGATTTGCTAGCACAGGCTTTCGAGCAACTTAGCTCGGCTTTGGAAGAACTGCACGTAGCAGAAGAAGAATTGCGCCAGCAAAATGAGCAGCTGGCACTTGCTTACCAACAAGCAGCAACAGAACGCAGGCGCTATCAGGAACTGTTTGATTTTGCGCCTGATGGTTATTTGGTAACAGATTCCAATGGGAAAATTTTGGAAGCCAATCTTGCTGCTACTCACCTACTAAAAATCTCAAAAAACTTCCTCATAGGCAAACCCCTGATCAACTTTCTCCCAGAAGAAGAACGTCGTGTTTTTCGTTCCCAATTACAACGCCTCTTAGATATAGAGACAATGCAAGAATGGGAAATTCAATTGAAACCTCGCAAAGGAAATGTATTTGATGCAAGTTTGACCGTAACAACTATACGAGATAATGAAGGCAACCCTACTGGCTGGCGCTGGCTCGTGCGAGATATTACCTCTCGCAAGCAGGCAGAAGAAAAACTACAATTCATTCAAATTCAAAATCTGAAATTACAGGAAGCGGCGCGGATAAAATCGCAGTTTTTAGCAGTTATATCCCACGAACTGCGTACACCAATGAATACTATTTTGGGCTTTTCCCAACTGCTGTTGCGCCGCTACTACCATCTGTTAATTCCAGAATTAAGAGAGATGGTAGAAAGGATTATTCATAGTGGAAAACAACTCCTCAAGCTAATAGAAGATATACTTGACTTCTGCAAGCTGGAAACAGATAGGGTAGAGCTAAAATTGCAGGAATTTAACTTAATTGAGTTAGTCACAACAATTACAGAAGACTTGCGCCCTTTAGCTGAGCAGAAAAACTTAACCTTGGTTTTGCACTCAAATATTGATAACCCTAACGTTGTGAACGACTGCACTCGCCTGCAACAGGTATTGGTCAACCTAGTGTCTAACGCTATTAAATTTACAAATACTGGTGGCGTATTTGTAGAAGTACAGCAAATCGATGGCGATCGCGTGGCTTTGATGGTAAAAGACACTGGTGTTGGTATTCCCGAATCCGATCTTGCTTACATTTTCTTAGAATTTTGGCAAGTGGATAAGTCTACAACCCGCAAGCAAGGTGGTGTCGGATTGGGACTAGCAATTGTAGATAAGTTAGTAAACTTAATGAAAGGAACCATCACAGTTGAAAGCAAACTCGGTGAAGGCACGACTTTTCGAGTCCAATTACCACGACAAGTAAGTTAAGCCTTATCGGTCATTTGTCATTGGTCATTGGTCATTGGGTCGCAAGGTTGTTGCTGTTGATTTAGATTTAGAGGCACCTGGCTTAAGTACGGCGTTTAACCTAATTCCACAACCAAGATATGGAATTGTTGACTATTTTTACGAGCGTTCCTATTTACCGGAGGGAGTTGAGCCAAATATTTCGGTTGCTGAGATATTTGGCGAAGTGAGAATACCCAATGCTACAGGCAGGGTATTTGTCGTCCCGGCTGGTTCTTTAGATCTCGATTATGTTTCCAAGATGGACGATCTTCGAGCTACTGCTGTTATTGACAGTGGTGAAAACCTTTGGTCTGTTTTTTGTCGTGAAATTCAAGACCAATTGAAGCCTGATATTATTTTAGTTGATTCAAGAACAGGAATTAATCAGTGGGGTGCTTTATCATTATTTCAAGCGGCCGATAAAGCTATTATATTTCTTTTTCCTAATGAACAAAACAGTCAGGGAATAAATCTTATTTTACAATCGATTCAAGTGCTACACAATTTATCGATTGATTTTGTTTTTTCTCCAGTACCTGATGTTACCGATCTATCTAAAGTCAAGAAAATTTGGAATTCCTTACGCACCAGCATTCAGAATTCAAGAAATAGAAATAATGGAACGGATGGAAATGAGATAAGTGAAGATGAACTAGATTTTAATGAAGTTCAAAATGAGAGAGAAGAACCATTGGTAGTTCCTTATCTTCAACCAATTGCTTTGGCTGACAGCTATCCCGTACCAGCATTGGTAGATTATTATACTAGAATTACTAACTTAATTGAGGAGGAAACTGACGAGATTAAACGAAAAAGTGTTTTAACTGGCATAGATCGTCGGTGGAAAATTATTGAAAGTCTGCAATTTCCTGAAGTTAATGCTGCAGATCCAAAGCAAGATTTAAGCCTACTTTTTCAACGTACCGCTGATTTTGAAAGATTTTTAGATGATACTACTTGTCTCATAAGAGGTCGAAAGGGAACTGGTAAAACAGCTCTCTATTGGCTATTGCTAAAACATAAAAGTGTTGCTCAACAACTAGCTCATACCCGATTGGATAATACGGAGTTTTTTTCAGCGCACGGTAGATTTCATGAAAGCCGTCCATCCCGTAATGAATTCAAAATAATCCATAATGCTTTACAAGAAAAAGGAGGCTCTTGGGAAGCGTTTTGGAGAGGATATTTACTTTTAAAAGCATTTCAGGAAAGATATCTCATTTTTTCTAAAGGTCAACAAGGTAAAAAATATAGCGATTTGAAAGAAATTTTCAGTAGTTTATCTAGTAACAGATGGCAGTATGAATACACTCAATCAATGTTACAATTATCTATTGATTCTCGTTTGGTACTTTTAGTTAAAGATGCCATAGATGTTATTGATGAAAAAGCTCAAAAAGAATCTAAAATGCTGTGGTTTCTTTACGATGATTTAGATGAAGATTTCCCTGAAGATGGTGAGATAAGACAAAAAGCATTAACTGGATTATTTCAACTTGTACAAGCTTGTGATGCACGTGGATTGACAAAAATTCGATTTAAAATCTTCTTAAGAGAAGATATCTGGAACCGCCTCATTTTTGACAATAAAAGTCATTTTAATGGACGTGATATTCTTTTACAGTGGACTAGAGTTGACTTTTTGCGATTAGCGCTTCGGCAAGCGCTTCAATCAAAAGATTTTAAAGACTTAGTTGATAGATTCTCTCCTGTTCCAGTTGAGAGTATCGATCGGGCTAGCGAAGAGGTTATCGATCGCGCATTAGAATTGCTTTGGGGAAGTCGAAGAAGCGGTAATAGATCTCAATATGTATCTAGATGGGTTTATGAACGCTTAACTGATTCAAGTGGCGCTACTTTTCCTCTAAGTTTAAGCATATTGTTGAAAGGAGCAAAAGAGCAAGAGCTAAGTTACAAAGGACAATCGTCAATTAAGCCGCCTACAGACCGCTTACTGCGAGGAAAGTCTTTAGAGATTGGATTGAAGGAAGCATCAAAAGAACGTTGCAATGCAATTAAGGAAGAGTATCCTAATTTGATGAAGTTTTTCGATGCTCTTAAGGATGTGCGAACCTTATTAACCAAAGAAGAATTAAAAACAGTCTGGCAGGAGTCAGCACAAGAGGTCATATTGTCATTTGATGACTTTGCAAATTTCTTAAGTGAAATTGGTCTTGCTGAATGGCGTCAGAAAGATGAACGCTATAAGTTTGCGGATATTTATGTATATGGGTTTGAAATGGTTCGTGTACGTATTGTGTAGACTTTTAGTTCCCTACATAATAGGGTTAATGTGTAAAAAATTATGCGTATAGAGACCAGCCATGTTTAGTCTCTACATGGTGTTCGCGATCGCGATTCTGGTCTTATCTGAAGCGTAATAATATTTAAGAAACTGTAACAAATGCAGAAACCCGGTTGATTTGAGAAACCGGGCTTCTGAATTTGAAAAGATTTTGCAAAAAGTACGGATGAGTACTTGAACACCAATGCCAATAACTGACTAGTAGATTTTCGCATTAAGAAGTGGGTAGATGACCATTTGTATCCGTTAAACTAGCGATAGGTGGAATCACTTCGCTTTTATTACCTTGCGTGCTATCCACATCACAAGTAGAGAAGTGCTTGTCCATAAGTGCTGGAACTTGTGCAGCGTTAATCCGGCTGTAGCGACTTTTATCTGGCATTACCAAGTTTGGCCCAGCTTTGCAGTCTTTCATGCAGCCAGTTCCTTTGATTGTCACCTCTGATTCCAAACCGCGAGCGCTGATAGCTGCTTCAAGTGCTTGACAAACCTGCTTGCCACCGCGTTTCATGCAATCAGACTTTTGACAAACCAAGATGGTTGCTTTTTTTGTTTTTGCTGCACTAGAAGGAGACACGGGAACATCGGCGCGTGGAGACACGGAAAAAGAAGAAGACGCGGGAATAAATTGATTCTCCGCGTCTTTTAATCTCCCCATCTTCTTGTCTACAGACGCCGCCATCACTTGGTAAGCTTTGAGTTTGACTTCACCTGTTTTCAGGTCATGCTTTTTTTCACCTACAACTTGCAACCAAGTTCCCTTAGGTAATCGCAAGTCAAAGGCAATACGTAAGTGTTTGGCAAGTTTGACGTAACATTCGCCCTCAGAAGTGTTTAATAGCAAGCCCTTGAGCTTGTATCCATCTTTAATAACAAAGTCAAGGAACTGCCCCTCTAAGCTAAATTCTGAAACTTGTGTTGTGTAGCATTTACTCATTTTTAGACCTCTTTTCAACAAAGACCGTAATTTCAGCATGGCACTTATTCACACTAACTTCCGCCATCATAACTGCCGATAGCGAGCCTGCCAGCATTTTTTGAGAGCGCAAATCAAGTCTTGGCGGGAGTTGGTGAACTGCCGAACAACACTCCAAACTTGAATGGCATCTGTGACATTGCTAATTTCAACAGTCAATGGCTGATTTGTCTCACAACAACAGGGAATGTCTAACTCCTGCAAACGATGATATATTTGCCAGCGGTCTGCCCAATTGACTTCAAGGTTGTACTTTTCCTTGTGTGATTGCGAAGTTAACGGTTTCAAGACAATCCCCCTAAATGTGCAATATTTTTTCAGTAACTACAACAAGCTAGCTGCGGTTGATTTCCGATCTCCGGCAGCTAAGTTCCATTAAATAGGATAACCTAAGTGCAAACTTTTCTCAATTATTTTTGAAAAAATGTATGTAATCCCAATTTTTTATAAAGCTACACGCGATTTTTAGCCCTCCTAAACCTCCCCTTAGTAAGGAGAGGTGCCGCAGGCGGTGGGGCTCTACATTCACGAAAAATCAAGGATTACAGCCGAGAAAAAATGTGTTTTGTGCTTCCATTTTGACTACTGTACCAGCGCTCTAGACAAAGCGTTTCCTAAAATTCCTTCAGGGCTGGATTCACCGCAACGCACTGGCTCGTCTTCGCGGTTCAAATCAAAATTCCCAACCTAGTACACCTCTTACGGTAAATTGTCAAATGCAACCAACAAGCAGAATTTACCCAGGAGAAATTATGAAAGCAATCCTAATGACAGCAGCAGGAAACCCCGAAGTATTGCAACTACAAGACGTGCCAAACCCAGCCGTTCCTCCAGGCACAAGCGACCTGTCAATACGCTTACGGGCAGCTGGCATTAATCCCATAGACACCAAACTTCGCAAAAGAGGCACATTCTACCCCGATAAAATGCCTGCAATTTTAGGATGTGATGGTGCCGGTATAGTGGAAGCTGTTGGTGCGGCTGTGCAGAATTTTCGAGTAGGGGATGAAGTTTACTTCTGTCAAGGAGGCTTGGGCGCACATCAAGGCAACTACGCTGAATACACAACTGTTAACGAACAGTTTGTCGCCCGTAAACCTGCTTCTGTCTCCTTCGCGGAAGCAGCAGCTGCACCCTTAGTCTTAATCACCGCATGGGAAGCACTCTACGAACGGGGACGCTTGGAACCAGGGGACAAAGTGTTAATTCATGCCGGTGCTGGTGGTGTCGGTCATGTAGCCATTCAACTGGCAAAACTCAAAGGTGCTCATGTTTGCACCACCGTCGGTTCTCAAGAAAAAGCTGATTTCGTCAAAAGCTTAGGTGCTGACCATGTCATTTTTTACAAACAAACAGACCTTGTGCAAGCAGTTTTAGATTGGACTGGTGGCGAAGGTGTAGATTTAGCTTTTGACACTGTAGGGGGAGAAACCTTTTATAAAACTTTCCCAGCCGTGCGGGTGTATGGTGACATAGTGACGATTTTGGAACCAGATGCCAATACAGTTTGGAAAGCGGCTAGGCAACGCAATCTCCGCATTGGCTTAGAACTCATGCTAACACCCATGTTGCAGGGTATTGTGGAAGCACAAAAGCACCATGCAGAAATTTTAGAACAATGTGCTCAATGGATTGATGATGGCAAGCTGAAAATCCAAGTTAGCAATACCTTTCCTCTTGAAGAAGCAGCTAAAGCTCATCATTTGATTGAAACTGGGTCAATGACAGGTAAAATTGTCCTACTGATTGGAGATAGGTAATACGAGAAACAAGGTAACGGGATGGGTAAGGTGCCCATCCTATAAGAAATTTATTCAATGTATGGGGTGGGCAACAAAAGGTTTGACCTACAGGAGATTTACTAGTTTTGTAGGATGGGTATCTCGCCCGCCCTCTAAACTGGTGCAATCTCTAAATTTACTCACTTTTGTCTGCACGCTCTTATTATTCTTACTCCCCCTAGCAGCATGGGGCGCACCAACACAAGTAGAACGCATTCCCCTAACCTTAGAACTGTTACAAGAACGGGTACGTACACCTATCATCCGTGATGGGAATTTGATGGTTAATTTGCGGCAAATGGTCATAGACTTAAGCCCAGAAAATGCCAATTTCCGAGATGCTTTTTATCAAATTTTGCGAAAAGAACTGCAAAAAGCTGGCTCAAAACCTTTGGGTTTAGACCTCAGTTATTCTGTGATTCAAGGAGACTTTATAGGCAGCGATTTGGGTTTGAGAACACCCTTATATGCTCAAGCTATTGCTCCTATTTTCACACCCACAGAACAAGAACAACTGGAACGATTGCGGGATGTTTGCTTGCAGTCACTTGCTGTGTCATTACCTAGTTCTAGAGATTGTAAATTTCTTTTGGGAACTGAGTCAACGATATCAACGGCAATTAGTGTTTTTCGCGGTTCTCTCACACTGGAAGAAACTCGCTTCAACGGTACTGTACAGTTTGCCAATACCTTTTTTCTGCAGACTGTTAATGCCCAAGGTGCCCTTTTTACTCAGCCTGCTTACTGGACTGAAACACGATTCAGCCGTGTAGCTAGCTTTTTCAATACCAATTTCCGCAAAGAAAGTTACTTCCAAAGCAGTGTTTTCTTTGATAAAGTGAATTTTAAGCAAACTCAATTTCAAGAAAGTACAAATTTTCAGGAAAGTTCCTTTGAGGACACAGCTAATTTTACTGAAGCAAGTTTTAAGCAGGTAGCAAAATTCAGCCGCGTGCAATGGCACGGCAATGCTGATTTTTCCGGCGTGCGTTTTTTTGAGCAAGCACAGTTTACGAAAGATATTTTCAATCGGTTCCTTTTTCTTACAGAAGCTACTTTTTACCAGACTGTTACCTTTCGGGAATCACAGTTTAACCAACCTGTCAATCTTCGAGGCGCAAGCATTCTCAATCAAGCAGACTTTAGTGATGCAGGGTTCGATCGCGAAGCCTATTTAAATGTATCCGATCTCATTTTTAACTCCAACCAAGCAAAGATTTTAGGAAATCCCGGTCAAATTGGCAAAATGCTTGTAGTGTGTGGTTTGCAAGGCAATCAAACTGTTTTGCGTAATTTGGGGCAAAATTTTCGTCAGTTGCAGCAAATTGCCGACGCCAATCACTTGGAGTATACAAAGCAGGAATTGCGACTGCGGGAGTTAAGCCGTTCTCTGTTTGGTACAAATATCAATAGTGCTTCGCAAAAACGTCTGATTGCTCTGGGTTTTTCCCCTGTTCAAGCAGATGCCATTGTTCATCGTCGCCTGGTACAACTCTTTCGCAATAAGAGTGAATTACTGACTTTAGCTGATATTGATTACGAGACATTTACGCAAGCTACGTCACGCATTGTTGTTGGCAATCCTCTCTCATTAGGTGGCTGGTTGCTGCAATTTTGGAGTTGGTTGGCTTTGAGTTTACTACTGCTGCTTTCAGGATACGGTACGAATTTTTGCTTGGTAATTGGTGTGGGAACGATCGCAATTGCCTACTTCGGTTTACTGTTTTGGCTTGTTGACCGTGTTCGTCGCTTCAAACCAATACCCATCTTACCCACTGCCTACGAAACCACTGCGATGTTAACCAGTTGTACTCTATTGATACTGCTGGGTTTACTGGCTATCTTAAAAGCAGCAGAACACCCTTGGCTCACATTGGGATGTCTGGTCGCAATTATCCTCCCCGTCCCTGCTGTCTTACTGTTCCAACTTTACCAAAAAGGACGCTATCACAACTTATTAGATGTTTCTTACTTTACAGAGGAAGGAACTCTACGACAATTACGCCTGCTGATTGGACGTTTGCCCGTCATCCCCAGGTATCAAATGTTTCGCGAGCGTTATTTGCCAATTTTGTGCGATCGCCGTTGGAATTGGCTGAACTATTATGACTTTAGCCTCAATAACCTTTTGAGACTGGGATTTAATGACATTCGTTTGCGAGACGAACACCTCCCTAGCATTATTACAACATTAGCATGGTATCAATGGGTTCTAGGTATACTTTACATCACCCTTGTTTTTTGGACTCTCTCTCGTACAATTCCTGGATTGAACTTACTGATTTATTTGAAGTAACCATTTTATTTAAAGTAATAATTTTTCTAAATTCACGGAAATTTTTTCCTTAACTAACTTTGCAAGCCAGCATCAAAAATTTCTTGTACAGTTAAATTCAATTCAGGAAATGTTGGTGATATGATGCGATCGCCTTTCCTAAACTGGCTAACTTGGTATTCGCCTTCCACTAGTTGATAAATCGAAATAGTTGGTTGTTTGGGGTTGCCAATAAACCGCCTTCCACCCAAGCCAAGATAATATGCTGCCGTCTTTGCGATATATTTGGGATTCAAACTCAGAGACGCTACCGTGTTCTTCTATGAGGCGCATAAACTCCGAGCGACGGTTTGGGTCAACGTAGAGTTGGTGTCCAATATCTGTAAAATTTGCTGTAACTTCTTCAGGTAAAGAATAGCCATAAATAGCAGCGAGTGCGGGATTTGCTGTAATATAACGTCCATCTGGCGTACTTTGAAAAATCCCTTCTACTGCGTTTTCAAAGATACTGCGGTACTTGGCTTCAGCAGCCCCTATTTTCTGGTATGCTACCTCCAGTTCTCTCCGAGTAAAGAATTCTGAGCGTTGCAGGCGATCGTATAGAAAAACGCCTAAGTCACAAATGAAACACAACCAAAACACGGCTAAAATCATTGTGACATGGTATAGCGGTTTCTGGTTGTCTGGTGGCAGTAGTTTTAGTCCAAGTGCTGTATTCACACCAAAATAGTAAATTAGCACACCTAACTGAGACGTCAGGTGAAGAGTCCATCGAACAGGTATGAGTATAGCTTGGCTCAAAAACACGAGAAACCAAGCGATGATATCGGGTAGCGCAAAGTTATTGAGTGTTGCCCAAATCTGTTCTACTAGAGTAATTGACCAGCATAAACCTAGGAAGACAATTTCCGGATAACGACGACCAAAACGAGTTTTATGTACGGCTAAGCAGATTGCTAAGCTTAGGATCATGGTACCTTCCAGGACAAACACAAGGGGTTTCAGTTCCTGTGGAATCTCTGGTAACTCCTGAAGTTGAAAGAAAGTGGCGTAAACATCACGGAAACTAAAGCTCAAGACCAAGATTAAGGCAATCCACAGACCTAGGTGCAATCTTTGCCACAAAAAGCTTTTGCGCCAAGCTTTGTATTCGGGTGTTATGACACCACCCATTAGCAAGCACGCAGCAGAAAAAGCGTTCCTTAAATACTTTTGTATTGTTTCTAATACGATCGCCATTAGCCTTTGACCAAATTTTTATGAAGATGGAGTTGCTAGGGGCAACGTAAACCAGAAGGTTAAACCACGTTTGCGATTGCTGTTTACACCAATTTCACCACCATGTGCTTTGATAATTTGCCGACTCAGAAACATCTTTAAGCCAATGCCTGTTGAGCACCGAGCTTGTGGGTCACGGACGTACAAATCAAAAAGGCGATCGCATTCTAGCTTGCTCATACCCACACCGTCATCTTGAATGGTAAAGTGAATGACGCCTTCTTGAACTGAGGCTTTCAGGGTAAATTTTAATCCTGGTGGATTGTTTTGCCAGCTATGTGTAAACCATTGGTTTACAACTTTCTGCAATTTCGCTGCGTCAGCAATAACTAATGGTAAGTCTTTTGGAACCAAGTTTTTCACAGTTGCTTGATTTTGTTTCAGTTCTGGTTCCAAATCTTTGATAATTGTTTCGATAAATGTATTAAATGATATGATATCCTGATGCAGGGCGATTCCGTGTGCTTCGCTAGTATGAAGTTCAAGCAACGATTCTATCATCTGTAGTTGGCGATCGTTACCTTGAAGCATGCGCTCAATGATTGAGTCAGACACAGGTATTTGGGAGGGGGAGAGGGGGAAAGAGTTTTCCTTGTCTCCCTGTCTGCTCTTCAACAAATTATTAAGTACCATTAAATTACCCATCACTGAAGTCCGCAACTCGTGTGAGACTGTATGTAAAACAACATCTTTGAGTCGGTTCAGTTCCTGGAGTTCCAGCATTTTTTGTTGTAACTGTGCTGTGCGCTCTTCGACTTGACGTTCTAAATTGGTGTTGAGTTGGGCTAGTTCTTGGTAGAGTTGTGCTTGCTGAATGGCGATGGCGACTTGTTGGGACATCTGCTGGAGCAAATCAATTTCCATTGGCTGCCAACGTCGCGGTTTGTTACATTGATTTGCAATCAAAGCACCAAACAATTCATCTCCCTTCATAATGGGTACAGCCAAGGTCGCTTTGGTTTGGAATTGATGATACAGCTTTTTGACTTTAGCAGATGCTGTCATGTGATTCATATTTTCCACCACTCGCACGCGATCGCTGCCGAGTAATCTTTTGAATTCTGCCAAGTAGGTTTTATCATCAGTTCTCCAGCCCAAAACAGAAGGATATTTGGGATCGACTGATTCAGCTACAATTCTAGATTGGTCGGGAGTATCATTTAAAGCAACAAAAACCCGATCCGCTTCTAAAAATTGCCGAACCTCATTCACAGTGGTTTGAAGAATTTGGTCTAGGTTAAGTGAGGTGCGAATTCTAGCCAAAGTTTCTGCAAGCAGGCGATCTCGTTGTGCTGACAGGCGCAGTAAATCTTCTGAGAGTTTGCGTTCTGTGATATCATTAGTAACACAAAGCATACAAGGTTCCCCACCAAGGGTAATAACCTCGGCTGAAAACAGAACAACCCTTGGTTGACCCGATCTATCGTAAAATTGAGTTTCTAAATTGCGGATAAACCCATGTTCCAGCAACCTCTGTTGTATGATGTAACAGTCTTTGGGATTGACCCATACATTTAGCTCAGAACGGGTACGACCAATCACCTCTTCTCGACGGAAACCAGTAATCTGGAGAAAGGTATCGTTGACCTCAACATACCGCCCATCCTTAAGTGTCAGGATAGTCATTGGGTTTGGACTGCAGCGAAACGCTTTAGAAAATTTTTCCTCTGACTCACGCAAGGCAATTTCTGCTGTTTTACGCTCGCTAATATCGTGGTTGATGGAAAGCAAGCAAGGAACATCATCTAAATGAATCACCTCTGCTGAAAACAGCCCCGTTCGTATCTCACCAGTTTTGCGGCGGAACTGGGCTTCCATATTGCGAACAACACCATGTTTGTGCAATTCTTGTAACATTGCAGTGCGATCGCTCTCATTTGCCCAAATCTTTAATTCAGTTGCAGTACGACCGATAGTCTCCTCGTGCTGATAACCCGACTGTTCTACAAAACTATCATTAACTTCTATAAACCGTCCTTCAGACAGCGTGCTAATAGAGATGGGATTGGGACTCGAACGAAACACTTTAGTAAACTTTTCTGCTAGACTTCTCAAATTAGCTTCGGTTTGTTTGCGCTCTGTAATATCTCGTACAATACTCAAAACCTCATCTTGCCCGCTAACAACTAACCGCGCCTCATAATCACGCATTCCCAAAGGCGTTGGTAATTGATATTCGCAAGTTTGCAAGGTATGTGAATCTAAAGTTTTAGCAATTGCCTGTTCGCTAAGTAAGACAACATCAGGAGGTAAAAAATCCCGCAGGTGTTTGCCAATAATTTCATGTCTGGGAATAGTGACATTTGCACCATCACCTTTAAAATCTAGATACTCACCATCGCGACTGAGACGAAACATCAAATCGGGCAGAGCATCTAAGATTGCTTTATATCTTGCTTCACTTTCGCGTAATTTTTCCTCTGCTAGATTCCGATCTGTAATGTCAGTCATTTGTCAAAAGTCCTTTGTCATGTGTCATTTGTCCTTTTTTATTTGTAAGGGTTCTAAGCATTCTTAGACAAAACATATAGTTGCTTTTATTCCCCCCTACCCACTTGGTTTGCTATTTGGCTGATAGCTACACTTTCAGAGTATCTTCCAAAGCTCAATTTCGCATTCACCCAATTGGATGAACCACATGCAGGAGAGGAATTTCACCAGACAAAAAGCTGAATTGAGCTTGAAGTCAACGGTCGGAGAGAAAAGCCACTATGTGAAGAAATATCAAAATCGCTGAAACCTTTACAAACGAAGGACAAATGACCACTGATATCATGTCCGGGTAAAGACTATCCTAGACTGTGTTACTCCCCAAATGCGGGTTGCACGGGAAGAAATTTTCGGACCAGTGGTGGCTTTGATTGAGATACAGTCTTTTGAGGAAGCGATCGCAATCCTCAATGATACGCCTTACGGTCTTTCCTCTTCCATTTATACTCGCGATATCAACCGCGCTTTTGCTGCCATGCGCGATATTGAGGCAGGTATCACTTACATCAACGGTCCGACTATCGGTGCTGAGGTGCATTTACCTTTTGGTGGTGTCAAACAGACTGGTAACGGACACCGAGAAGCTGGAACTGCTGCCATAGATGTCTTTACGGAATGGAAAACTGTCTACGTGGACTTTTCAGGAAGCTTACAACGCGCCCAAATTGATAATCGTTTGGGCAACGGATGACAAATGGATGTAACAGATGTTTGGGCGTGCATTTTATCGCTCTACCATCCGTTATATCCTTTATAAAATTTGCTGCCAATTCTTATACACAATTGGTAAGCAATGTTACATACCAAACTCTATTAATACCAGAAGATTATTAAAGAATATTAAAAAATTTAGATAACAAGCTTTTTATGCTAAAACTTTCACAATCCACGCTCCGCAATCTAAAATCAAAAATCTCTTTACCTACTACACCTCAGTTAGTCACTTCCTTACCCGGACCTAAAGCTAAAGATATTGTAGAACGAGACCATGCTGTCACTTCTCCCTCCTATACCCGTGATTACCCGTTGGTAGTAGCTCGCGGTCAAGGTTGCATGGTGGAAGATGTTGATGGAAACGTATTTCTGGATATGACAGCAGGAATTGCAGTCACCGCTACAGGGCACTCTCACCCAGAAGTTGTCCAAGCTATTCAAGAGCAAGCGGCAAACTTGCTACATATGTCGGGAACTGATTTCTACTACGAACCAATGGTGGAACTAGCAGAAGCATTAGCTTCCCGTGCGCCCTTTCCCAATGGTGCAAAAGTGTTTTTTACCAACTCTGGGGCAGAGTCTAATGAAGGAGCAATCAAACTCGCTAGATATTACACCGGACGTTCTCTAATAATTGCCTTTTTGGGAGCATTTCACGGACGTACTTACGGGGCGATGTCCCTAACTGGTTCCAAGACAGTGCAGCGAGCAAATTTTGGTCCTCTACTTCCAGGTGTCACTCATATTCCCTATGGCCAGATGGCTAGTTTGGATTACTTGGAAAAACAGCTCTTTTCCACAATGCTGCCACCTAAAGAAGTTGCAGCAATTATTGTTGAGGCTATTCAAGGGGAGGGTGGTTATATTGTTCCAGAAGATGGATTTTTACAACGCATTCGGGAAATATGCACGCGCCACGGCATCCTTATGGTAGTTGATGAAGTCCAAGCAGGTATGGGACGTACCGGACGCTTATTTGCTATTGAGCATTGGGACGTTATGCCGGATATCATCACTACAGCTAAAGGTATTGCAAGTGGTTTACCTTTAGGGGCAATTCTCTCCCGCCCTGAAATTATGACTTGGCAGCCCGGTTCTCACGCAACGACTTTTGGAGGTAATCCTGTTGCTTGTGCGGCAGCGATTGCCACTTTGCGACTGCTAGAAAGTGGTTTGATGGCAAATGCTACCCAAATGGGAGAACTCTTGCAAGCAGGTTTGTATCGTTTGTCACAACAATTTCCGCAAATGACTCCACCACGAGGTAAGGGGCTGATGGTGGCAGTAGATTTGTTAGACAATGAGGGGAATTACAATCCGCAGTTGCGCGATCGCATTCTTCAACAAGCCTTCCTGAAGGGTTTGTTATTATTAGGTTGCGGTAAAGCAGCAATTCGCTTCTGCCCTCCTTTGGTCATTGACAGCAACCAAATTGAAATTGCCCTTCAGATTCTTGCTCAGATAATGCGAGAAATTGAAGGATAAAGCGATAGCTTCGCTAGCTACTGCCTTCGGCAGAACGCAGGTTATCATGATGTTAAATGTGCAATGTTGAAACTTTATGGAACCCGAAATTGCCCATCGTCTTTGGGAATTGCTTTGGCAGGACTACAGCACTAGGGTAAGTTATGCCCGTATTTACGCGCAAATGATCCAAACTGCGGGTGGAACCGTTGCTAATGACCACATTGCCTTTAGGTCTTTACGTATGACCGTTGACAGTCCCCAGGGTAGCGTTAATCTAGGGATTGATTACTTAGAACAACTGGCTCAAGCTTTAGGTTACGAGGCAGTCGGCGAGTATTCTTTTCCAGAAACCCATCTTTATGCCCGTCACTATCGCCATCCACAACAAGAAGAATTGGATTTACCCAAACTGTTTATTAGCGAATTGATTGTGGATGAATTACCAAAAAATACTGTTCAACTCATCCATCAAACCGTATCAGGTGCAAATTTATTTAGTTTTTCAGCACTTTTTGATGCATTTGGCACTAATACTGAACGTCTTGCAAAAGAACTCGTAAAAGTTTTTACTATACCTTGGCAACCTGCAAAACGATCCGTTATAGAAGAAGTTAGCAAAGTGACTCAGTATGGTGCCTGGGTACTGCTACACGGTTACTCAGTTAACCACTTTACAGGCTACGTCAACCGCCAAAACACCCCAACATATCCAGATATTGACACCACTGCCCAAGGTTTAGCTAACCTCGGCGTGCCCATGAAAGATAAGATTGAAGGTGATATTGCCTGCGGGTTGCGGCAAACAGCCACTCAAGCCGTGGCTGAAGTAGTATCCGTGCTAGACGATTTGACTGATGCAGAAATTCAAATTCCTTGGACTTATGCCTACTATGAGATTGCCCAACGTTATATGGTAGAGGTTGAACCAGGCAAGCAAGAACTATTTGATGCTTTTTTAGGACAAAACGCTCAGCAGTTGTTTGAAATGACGCGGTTAGTTAATAGTTAATAGTTAATAGTTAGTAGTTAGTAGTTAGTAGTTAGTAGTTAACCACTAACCACTAACCACTATCCACATCTAAATTGACATATCGAACAATTTCGATATAATATCAATATGGAAACAAAAGACATATTCAAAGTGCTATCAAACGAAACTCGGCTCCAAATCCTGCATTGGTTGAAAGAGCCAGAGGAGTACTTTCCAAATCAAGAGGTAGACCCTCATACTGTGGGAATCTGTGTTAGCTGTATTCAAAAGAAGACGGGTTTAGCCCAGTCTACTGTATCTCACTATTTATCCATGCTAGAGGCTACAGGGCTCGTAGTGGCTACTCGTCAGGGGCAATGTACTTACTATCGGCGCAATGAAGAGGAATTCTCTAAGTTTGTTGCTCTCGTAGCAACGGAATTGTAAATTTTTACAACTTTTGCTGATAAGCCGTATTTCTTCTCTTGTTGAAAATCTATTCTATCTGTTTATATCGAATTAGTTCGATATTTGCATATTTTTAACTACTGCTCTTTCATTACAGACCTGCGGTTTCGGTTTGAATGCGACAGCGCAACTCACAGCATATTTAAGGAAATAACCATGCTATTAACCCATTTGGTCTTATTAATTATTGGAATAGTTAGTGTTCGGTTCGGACTAAAGATAACCGAAGAAGTCTATCGCATTGCAGTTGTCTTTGCAGGAGCCATATTGCTATTGATGGGATTTATTCTAGTTCCATCAGGGCTCCAAATTGCAGGCTTGTTGTTGCTGCTAGGATTGCACCAGTTCTATACTCCACAAAAGATATTAGATAAAGTAGTCACAAGTAACCGTAGGTACTAAAAGAAAAAATAAATACTAGTTTGTAGATTTTTCTGGAATTATGTTACTGGATCTGTAAAACTAAATATACAGTGATACAAATACAGTTCATGACTAGGTATGTTACATCCAGAAACGCAAGTGATTTTACCACTTTTAGAAACACCCTTGGAAGAGCTAATTCTTGCCTGCGTGCAACAGCGTTTGAGTGAAATGCCACCCATTGCCTGGAAACAAGGAGCATCTGCTACCGTTGTTGCTGCTTCTGGGGGTTATCCGGGAGCATACGAAAAAGGAAAAGTTATTAATGGCATCGATCGCTGCGTTGAATTGGGAATCACCGTATTTCACGCTGGCACTCAGCTGAGCCAAGAACAACTGGTGACAGATGGGGGTAGAGTGTTAAATGTTACAGCAGTAGGAGAAGATTTTGACGGAGCACTTGACAAAGTATACGTTGGTATACAAAACATTCATTTTGAGGGAATGTATTATCGACGAGATATCGGATATCGGGTAAGAAAATAGGAACACTGGGGGGAGTCGGGAGCAATTTTCCCGATCCCCTGCTCCGCCACTTTACCAATCCGCTGCTTACTTATTTGCCAAAGAAACTGTTAATTTTTAGATATTGGGGTTGTTTTCATGCCACAGAAGTATGAAAACAGAAATAGACCCCGCCAAAAAAGTCAAACCCTGATAGGTATGAAACAGAGTTTAAACTGTTTTAGTACGCTGGATGTCATCACCATTAATAACTTTTTAAGATGCTGGCTATTTTCAAAACAATCAAAGAAGCAATTGTAAATTGGTGGTCGGAGTTCACGCTTCAGACCAAGCTTTTGGCTGCTGCCACTTTAGTCGTATCTTTGGTGATGAGTGGTTTGACCTTCTGGGCAGTGAATACGATTCAGCAAGATGCGCGTCTCAACGATACCCGCTTTGGACGCGATCTCGGACTGTTACTAGCTGCTAACGTTGCCCCACTCATTGCCGAACGCAATCTCACTGAGGTCGCACAATTTTCTCAACGCTTCTACAGCAGCACTTCCAGCGTGCGTTATATGCTGTACGCTGATGAAACGGGAAAAATCTTTTTCGGCATTCCCTTTTGGGAACCAGAAGTGGAAACCTCCCTCACTATCAAACGGCGAATACAACTGCCAGATGATTACGCGGCTGATGCTGACAAGCCGATGGTGCGACAGCATAGATCGCCAGATGGAGAAGTCACTGATGTGTTTGTGCCGCTGACAGTGGATGGCAAATACTTGGGGGTAATGGCGATTGGTATCAACCCCAACCCAGCCGCAGCAATCTCCACAAACTTCACCCGCGATGTCACCATTGCTGTTTTCATCTCAATTTGGGTAATGGTGATTTTGGGAGGCGTGATTAACGCTTTGACCATCACCAAACCCATTAAAGAACTACTCGTAGGTGTGAAACAAATTGCTGCGGGAAATTTCAAACAGCGTATTGACCTTCCACTTGGAGGTGAACTAGGGGAATTAATTCTCAATTTTAATGAAATGGCAGAACGCTTGGAGCGCTACGAAGAACAAAATATTGAAGAACTCACAGCAGAAAAAGCCAAGCTGGAAACATTGGTTTCTACCATAGCCGATGGTGCAGTCCTGATTGATAACAATATGCAGGTCATTTTAGTAAATCCCACAGCCAGGAGGATTTTTAACTGGGAAGGCACTGAGGTGGTAGGAGAAAATGTTTTGCGTTACTTGCCGTCAGCAATAGAAATAGAAATTACCCGTCCCTTGTATGAAATGGCAGCAGGGGAATGTGAAAGCGCGGAATTCCGTATTCCACTAAATCAACCCACAAAAAGAACCCTCCGCATTCTCTTGACAACGGTTGTTAACCAGCAGAGGGAAAGTATTAAAGGTATTGCTATTACCGTACAGGATATTACCCGTGAAGTAGAATTGAACGAGGCAAAAAGCCAATTTATTAGCAACGTGTCCCATGAGTTGCGAACCCCCCTGTTTAACATTAAATCCTTTATTGAGACGTTGCACGAATACGGTGAAGAGTTAAGCTCAGTGGAACGTCGGGAATTTTTAGAAACAGTTAATCACGAAACTGATAGGCTAACCCGCCTCGTAAACGATGTTTTAGATTTGTCTAAACTGGAATCAGGTCGCAGGTATCATCTTGATGGAGTAGATTTGACACAAGCTATCGAGCAAACACTGCGTACTTACCAACTGAATGCCAAAGATAAAGGCATTGAACTGATTCAGGAAATTTCTCCTAGGTTACCTCTAGTTGTCGGTAACTACGATCTGTTGCTGCAGGTGTTGGCGAATCTGATTGGGAATGCCCTGAAGTTTACCAAAGCAGGTGGGAAAGTCGCACTCCGTGCCTATCAACTCGACTCACAGCCCAATTCAAGCGATCGTCGTACATCTCTAGTGCGGGTTGAAATTTCCGATACTGGCATTGGCATTGCCCCAGAAGATCAAGATGCAATTTTTGACCGCTTCTTCCGCGTGGAAAATCGCGTTCATACCTTGGAAGGCACTGGTTTGGGTTTATCAATTGTTAGAAATATCATTGAAAAGCACCACAGTAGAGTTTATTTGGTGAGTGAAGTTGGAGTTGGAACCACTTTTTGGTTCGACTTAGCAGTCTATGAAGAAGAGGCATCTCATTTTCCAAAATTGTCATCCGTAGTTTGAGAACTTTAAAGCGATAGCTTCGCTACAGCATAGCGGCAGATCTCTTACTTATATTAACCATCAGTAAAATTTATGAGAGTAATGTGGGATACTTTCATAATTTTGTTGGTTACTGGTGATTTTTGATTTTCTAGTGTAGATGTTGTGCTTATCAAAAGATTGCAATGAAAACTCGATTGTTTCATCTTCCAGTAGCTTCAATGTTACTTTGCCTTCTCGGTTGCAGTCTTACTCCCCAGCAGATTCAGGCTAACGCACTTTCCCAAGCTGAAAAGTATGCACAAAAGTCGAAATTGACTGTTGTTGATTGTTCTGGTCAAGACAGTGATTCTAACGGTTATGTCACTTGCTCATTTAAAGATCTGCAGACTCAAACGATGTCTAGTGCAGAGTGTGCTTACGACTTTCGAGTTGGTGTAGGGTGCAAGGTAGCTTGGACTCGCTATTAGGTATTACAACAATCCTCGGTAACGAATAAAAACCAAAACCACTGCCCACGACCCTAACGCGACTTTGACTGCAACCAGGATATTGAGCACGGGGATAACTCCACCACTGATAAGTGTGCCCAACTCTCCGTGTGGTAACTCTACCCCAGCCAGAGTAATAACCGCCAGTACAACGAAAACAAGAACCGAAACTTTTTCCCATGTAGCGGCGTGCCAACGCTGGTATATGCTTTGCATCCATTCAGTTGATGAAGTAATCGCAATCAGCCCGATCGCCGTTCCACCCGCCACTCCCGCAGCAAAACCACCACCCGGACTGAGATGCCCCCGAATAGCTAGCTCAATACTTACTAACGCGGAAATGGTCGCTCCCAAACGCGCCAGAATAATGGATGGTTGATCTTTAAATTGATAGATCGAGCAGGACGGTCTTTCATTCGCCAGCAGAAAGTAGGCACCCATAATTGCGATCGTAAATACAACTACTTCAAAGATAGTGTCATACAGCCGATTTCTGAGAATGATAGCCGTAACTGCATTAGGTACCCCACTATCTTTTACAACCGCTTCAACAATATCCGTTAAGTCTGGTGCTGGATTGGGCATGATGAGGATTTTGATGCACAGCGCTATCCCGGCTGCAATGTAGACCCATTTCATTTATGCTCCTCCCCTGAATCTGTTGTACTTGTATAAGTCAGGATTGTCGCAGGTGACGAAAGTTCGTTTTGCATGATGTCATAGATGCGTCGAACCCTGGTTGTGGTGTGATAGGGTTGTTTTTCGTCCCCATACAATGCGCCGTCGCGATCGCCGTGTTCCAGTTGGGCACAGGTTGCATGGACTTCTTTGTCCATCAATTCAACACTAAGACATCCGGTTTGGAAAGCAGATTCAACGAGTGCGCGGATCATGTCGATTAGAGCATAGTTGCCAATTTCTTTCCTCCACTGTGAAACATTTCAACCCCCTTTAGTCTGATATGGATCAATTTACTGTGTGATTGTCACTTTAGCTTTCTTGTGATTAAAATCACAATATCTTCATAATTTATTCATCTTATGTAAACTTTAGCCTAAACTCTTTTTCATTGACAATGGATATCGGGTGCTAGAGGTCTTACACGGAATTTTGTTTGATATTTGAACTATTAAATTATACACTAATATGTGCCGGATTGTACGGTTCTCCGCACAATTTTATCTTGTAACCTTTGTTTATCAAAGAAATGAGCGGAAATCCTCATCCTTGTGACTCAACTGCACCCAGTCTAAGTGTAAAGATTGGAACTTTTGCACCAAGCGATCGCATGCGGGACGCTCGGTAGCGTAATGTCCGGCATCAATTAAAATAAGATCGCGATCGCGGCTTTCCTGAAATTGATGAAATTTACAATCAGAAGTCAAATAAACTTGGGCACCTGTTTTGAGAACTGCCGAAATAAAACTTGCGCCCGAACCGCCCAAAACAGCAACTCGTGAAATTGCCTGCTCTAAATCAGCTGTGGGAGAGAAAATCAGGTGAGGTGGCGCGAGTCTAGATTGAATTGTTTTGAGCAAATTGCCCAAACTGAGGGATGGATTTAGATCTCCAACACGTCCATAACCCAGATTGGGTTGAGTTGTGACTATGGGCGAGACTTCCTGAAGTTCTAAAATTTGAGCCAAAACATCGGCAGTTCCATTTTCTACTTGATCGAAGTTAGTATGGGCGCTGTAAATACCAATATTGTGAATAAATGCCAGCCGCACCATTTCACTGACAGCGTTGCCAACACGTAACGACTTAGGTGGAGTAAAAATTAGGGGATGGTGGGCAAAAATCAGATTCACGGGGTTCCCAGCACTACGCAAAGCAAGTGCTTCTTGCATGACTGCTAAAGTTGGTGTCAAGCAAACTAGAACCCGTGCGCTTTCCTGCAATACCCCAGGTTCAACTTGCCAGCCGCAGTTGTCCCAGCTTTCTTGCCAAGCTGGATTTGCCCATTGTTCAAACCAAGCAATTAAATCAGCAATTTTCATCAAAAAGGGATAAAGAAAGGATGAAGGATAAAGGATAAAAAATAAATTGATGGATGCTTGCCATCGGCAGTTGGTTTGTTCACCGTCAATTTGGGCTAAGTGTCATTTTGTGGAATATATAGTTCTAATGTATCCGTTATGGAACTTATGAGTGTAATATCAGCAGTGTTTTTAACGATCGCATTTCCCAGTTTTGCAAAACTAGTAGCTAAAGTCTTGCGCGGATTCAATGACAAAGGTTGGATAGCATACTGGCTCAAGATATCATCTAGTTTTTGGAAAGAATGAATTAATGGTTACCGTTCATGGGTCGCTCATTGAAACTTAACCAAATACGTGAACAACTAACTCTCTCACATGGCTTCTTTGTCTGTGTTCCCACAGATAGATTCCTTGCCAAGTTCCCAATACCAAATGACCGTTATTTATGGGTATGTTTTCTGAACTGCGGGTGAGGGTTGTGCGGATATGTGCTGGCATATCATCGGGACCTTCGGCATCATGGATGTAGTTTGCGGATTCTGGCACGAGTTTTGCCATAAAGTTTTCCAAATCCTTAAGTACATCAGGGTCGGCGTTTTCTTGAATGACCAAACTGGCTGAGGTATGGCGCAAAAACAAGGTACACAAACCTGTTTCAACTCCTGATTCGGCAACAATGGCTTCAATTTTTGAAGTGATGTTGTGTAAAGATTTACCAGTGGTAGAAATTCTCAGTAGCTTTTGGTAATGGGGCATCTTTAAAATTAGTGATTAGTCATTGCCTACTTATCATTAGTACTTGATTGAGGGTGGCTTGACTCTTGATTATCGACTGTTGATTCTTGGTTCTCTGGTTCTTCTGAGTCATGGAGGTGACTATCAAGCCAAGGAGAATCAAAATGAGTCCACGGAAGAATGGGCTTGTTGGGTAAGTTAGGGGTTAGCACTGTGATGTTTGCTGGATCTGGTTTTGGCAAACGCAAGCTTTTCACTTTGGACTCTGACTCTCGATTGTTAAATTGTGGAAATGAACTCATAAATGTTGCTGCAAATTGGGTATAAAATAGACAGCTACCACGTGTAGCAAAGCAACTAAGGCAAGTCCCCAAGTCACACCAGCAGCATAGAACAAAGATTGAGAAATGTCATTCAATGGCTGCTTGTTAGCATTATATGTCTCTACCAAGTTAACCAGCATCTGTAACTGATATTCTTCTGGTGGCATTGCCAAATATGTTTCTAGGAATACTTCGTTTTCTGGATTGGGTGAAATAACGAATTGACGCGGCAGTAAAGCATTTACTAACAGGGTGAAGTTTACTGAGAATAATACCACCTCCATAACACTGAAGAGGCTATATACCGAGAGCAGTCGGGCAATAGTGAGCACGCTCAGCAGTGCGCTGTTTGCTACAAATAAAATATTCGTCTGAGTGAGCAAAATTTGCCGTTCCTCCTTTTGCTTGTCTAAAACCCGACGCACGTCTTGGGAGGCTAAGCTCAACGTCAGGGAATATAGATTTTGTGATTCCATGAAAAAACTTTGGAATACATATACCTGTGTAAAAATACTTGACAAACTTAGCACCCTGCGACCGCAAGCTGATTTTTTAATTGGGTTCCTTACACTCTAAACCGTTCTCACGTTGTAAATAGTTAATGACATCATGAGCTATAGTTTCATTCCCATCCTTGGCAACGGGCTGAGATTGCTTTGGTGGTTGAGGTGGATGATTGAGAAAATCCCAATTTCCTTGGAAAAATTCAGATGGGGTTAGTATTTGATGGGGATTGTAATTAGAAATACCATCCAATAAACAAGCTGCCTCCGCAAAGTCATCGCGGGTAACTGAAACAATGGGTAATCCCAATTTTGTGGCTTCTGCAAAGGTACTGAAGCCCGGTTTAGAAACAACTCGTCCGCAAACAGGCATAAAATCTACAGGACGGTACTTCTGGTCGGTCACCGGTATGACATTGGGCATTTGGGGGGCAAATTTATCAAAGGTAATAAATTGCCAATCAGGGAACTGTTGCAGGTTGTCATAAGGAATTTGCTGCAAGCCCAAACCGCCAAAAGTCAGTAGGATAGTCTTTTCTTTTGGGGCTGTGATTCCCCACGTGGAACGAATTGCCTCTGAAGTATGACGGGGAGTACCGCCCGTTAATCCCACATCTATGATATTTTTGAAAGCATTCATCGGTTCATAGAAAGGCAGACGGTAGAGGCGATCGCACTTTGAGTAGCAATCACTTATCCAATCAGCAATGCCTGTAAAGCTTCCGCCCCAATCTCGGTAAACAAAATCCCATCCAAAGTTACTCATCGTCCAACAAGGTATACCAGATGCTTTAGCTATTTCACTCGCTAGGAACGGAACATCTGCCAAGACAAGATGTACGCGATTCTGGCGGATAAAATTCACTTCAGAAGCAACGATGGAATTCTGGTTTTTCTTAATTTCCAGCAATTTCTCTAAAGTGGCATCTTTATCCATTCTCAAGCTATCTGCCTGAACGACACCCAAATCAAGCCCACGGGGGCGCTGGATAAAATCGCCTTCTATGTAGCACTCTAGCAGCCAGCGTGGCGCTGTTGTCACCATAATGAGAAGAACTTCCGGACATAGCTTCTGAATTGTGGCAGCTACGGATGCTGTGCGGGTTGCATGCCCGAATCCGTGATTGGTAATTGCAATGTATAAAGTAGGTCTTTCCATTTTAGTTATGTGTCATTTGTCATTTGTCATTTGACCTATCCAATTTTTACGGTTAGATGGCTTGCTGTTCACACCCTAGCTGTACCAACTGTATTCTTTTTGGGTGCGATCGCTGCGATGCAGTTTATTCAACGCTAGGAGAAAATTATGGACAGAAATACCAATCCCAACAATCAGCCGGTTGAGTTAAACCGAACCTCATTGTATCTGGGACTATTACTTGTATTCGTTTTAGGGATTCTGTTTTCCAGTTACTTCTTTAACTAACTGGAACAGCGGTTATCCATTTTTGTAGATTTTTAACTGGTGACGTTGATTAGTTAAGGGAGGAAAAGGCAGTGTCTGGAAGTGGCAGAATACCCCTCTGGGTTGTCGCAACAATCGCAGGGTTAGGCGTAATTACGGTTGTAGGCATTTTCTTCTACGGAGCCTACGCAGGTCTCGGTTCTTCCATCTAGTAGTAAACCGAATGCGAAATAGCTAATAGCTAATTGCCAATGGGAAAGCGCAATTAGTTATTAGCTATTAGTTAATAGTTGAATAATGAGTTAAAAAATAGTCAGTCTAAAACCGCCCACTTGATGAAGATGGACGGTTTTATTGATGGGTTAATTGTTAGTAGAGACACCGTATAGCGGATACTGTCAACTACTAACAACTCACTAATAACTACTAACCAATCTAGCCAATATCGTCACGTTCAATGTATAACAACATAAACGCCGATACTACAGCTGGTGTAACCAAACAGGTTAGGGGAACGAGAATGGAAGGCAAGAATGAAGCTGCGTACATAAAGATTCCTCTTATCATTAAGCAACAATTCATTTAGGAGCTTACTGTAAATTTTGCCTTGATTCTTTTTATTCTAAAGATTTTTAACAAAAGGAGTTCTTAGTTAGGGGATTTCCAAGAAATAAATGAGCCCTGGGTGTGGGAGGGAGAGGACGCTCCTACTCAAATTCCCAAAAGTTCATCCGGAAGCAAAGTAGGTAAGTCTGGAGGGACAACAGCCCGTTGGATGGACACTTTGTCACTTTCCTGTTGGGTAGCCATGTCTACTGCGATCGCTTCCACGCGAATTTCCAAACAGCCAAAAGGAACGTTAATCTGAACTAATTCCTCCATTCCAGGAGAAATCAGAGGAAGCAAATTTGTCAACCAACGGGGACCATCTATTAACACGCGAGTTTGGCAATCCTCCACCCAAAGTTTCACAGCTAATTCAGGGCGTCGTTCGGATAGTTGCACGCGTACCATAATAGATTTCCCAGAAATCAGCTCGCCTTTTGGTAAAAACAACTGGGGAACTGGTAGCGGTTCTGCTATAACCAAAGTACTTGGTAACAAAGTGGGTGTCACTCCTGTTTGTTCCTCCTCTTGTGAAGGGTTGGGGATAGAGGTATCAGCTAACGGTTCATCAAAAGTATCATCATCTACCACAATTTCCTGCGCTAACCACATTGATGGTGTTTTGCCATACTGGAAAGTCGCAACAGACGGGCTATCTGTAGGACTAGCAGGTAACTCATCTGCTACATCCACTACATCCGCTACAGAATCTATTGCTACCTGCTCCTGTGTCTCGGTACCCGTTGCTTGATTTTCCGCGTCCCCTTGTTCCTGTGTCTCGGTACCCGTTGCTTGATTCTCAACCTTCTCTTGTTCCTGGGTCACTGCGATAGCTTCGCTCCTGCTCTCCGAGCAGATCGCTTCTACAGGGACAGTCGTGATATCGTAGTCTTGGTCTTGGTCTTGTAAATTGATAGGCTCGGGTATAGAATACCCTTGAGTTTGCATCCACTTTTTAATTAGGGGAGATGTAAAACTATCACCTATGACTATTAACTCAGCATTAGATGGAGGAACCAAGTTAGAATACACTTGCTCCTGAGATTGCCTTTTTTCTACTACTAATTGAGATGAATCATTCAAAGGTTCTACTTGGGGCTGTGTATCTCGCTCTGCTGATTCAGATAAATCCTGAATAAGAGATTCATCTTGAAATTGTGTTTTTCCTACCTCTAACTGAGAAAAATCCTCATTGTGAGTTTCAGTTAAGATTTGCTGGTTATGAATGGGCGGTTGAAAGTTGAATAACTCTATTGGTTTGCCCTCAACTTTTTGTTTATCATCTGAAATAACTGTGATTCGTCTAAGATAAGGAAAAGTAGTGCCTCTGCTCCTTGTTTGACCAATAGCAGTCAAAGAATCCTCTTTATCTGCACTTGGCAATGCAGGAACAACAACACTAGAGGCAATCTGTTGATTTTGTCTTTGAGAAACGGTTGGTAATTGAGGTGCCGATTGACGAAGGGAACGCCTCTTAATACTGGGTGGTAAAGTTTTTGTGACTACGGGATTTGCAATAACAGGCTGAGAAGTCTTTGCTGTTTTTACTAGATTAAAAAGTTCCAAATCTAGAGTTATATTCGACTTTTTTGTATCTGAAGTAATAGTTAACGCTGATTGCGCTTGTGTATCTTCTACAATATCCGTTGTACTCTGATTAGCTGTAGTGCTGATTGCCAGTAACTCTGCTACATCTGCCGCAATTGTAAAAGACTCTCTTGCTAACAGTAGAGTGTCACCTCCAACCGAAATTGTCCCATACAAACTGACATCTGCCAAAATAAGTTTAGATGCACATTCAGTAGGAATCTCTACCGAACATCTAATATTAAAGGGAATTAACTTTTCTGGTAAAGACTGTCGTACTCTTCTGATTAATTCAGAACCTTGCGGTGAGTGTAGTTCTACTCGAATTTCACCACTATAAATTTTTTCAATATTTTCTCTAGCTTCTGTTTCTTTTAACTTTACAGAACCATTAATTGTGATATTTTCACCCCAAGACACAGTATAAATTTCCTTGTCTAGTGTCAGTGCTAGGGGACAATCCGGCACAGATTCTGGAGAATCCGCAACCGCTTTTTCATCCTCTAATACTTGCTCCGAATCAGGTATAGCTAACTCAATCAAATGGTTGACTATTTGCTCTGCTGTTTCTCCTTTTAGCCATACCGGATTGACGGGTTGTGCAATAATTTCTTCTTCGTTTTCAATCTGACTTTCAGCAGCAAGTACCTCCTTGTTTTCGTTTTCCTGTTCCCCCTGTGTGATGGTGACCTTAGGTAGAACTTGTAACCGAACACTCTGCTGCCAAGGTGTACCGAGAACATCCGATACGAGATCGCTGGAACAACGCAACTCCCAAATTCCCGGTTTGAGGTAGGTATAAGGAATAACCGCCATTAAACCCTCTGCGTTTGTGCGACGCGTTCGCCTTTGGATTCGCCGCTTGGGTGGCATTTCCAAAGTCGAGGTATGAACGATCCGTACCTCCACATCCATGTTGGCACGGCTAGAGCGAGCGACAACGCGATATCGCCCCTCTATAATTTCCTCGTTTGGCGATTCCAAAGGACGCCAAGAGCGATCGCCCTGTTGCTGTATGAGAAATTGCCAGTTTTCCATTGTGAGTGTCTCAGACTGTAGAGCGCTCTCGTATGACTTGCAGGATATTGCTTGACAGTTTAGCTCAATGCACCGCCTAAAGTGTTATTTTTTATCCTAAGGATGTACAAGATTTTTGTAAAATGCAAGTTATCCGCTTTTCAGCCAGGTAAAATGAGGTAGTTCATAACAGCCCTAACTGCAAGATCTGGTCATTTTGCTCGGAATTTTCTGGCGTAACAGTTGTTAAATCTGCTGGAGGTTCAACAACCAAAGGCGCATTTTCTTCAAATCTCAGTTTTGAGCTTCTGATGTAATCCTCATCAATCTCAAAAGCTAACCACCGTCTTTGTAAAGTTTCCGCAACTCGACCTGTCATGTTAGAACCAGCAAATGGTTCTAAAACAATATCCCCTGGTTCTGTACAAAGATTAATAACAAACTCTGGCAACGCTTGAGGGAACCTTGCAGGATGTGGTTTAAAACCTTCTTCGTGTTTAATGTCAATGATGAAGTGAAAGTCATGATCATTGATTTAGATGCAGAACGCGGTCGTATTTCACTATCTACCAAACAGTTGGAACCCGAACCAGGCGACATGATTAAGAATCGCGATCTGGTTTATGACAAAGCAGAAGAAATGGCTGCTAGATATCGGGAACAACTATTGGCTAAACAGCAAGGCCAACAAGCTGCTGCACCCGTTGCTGAGGAAGAGATTGTCATTGCTGAGGAAATACCAACAGCAATCGAAGAGGAAATACCAGCAGCGATTGAAGAGTAATCCGTTTTTTCGTTGTGATTTTAAACAGCGTTTAAGAAGATGAAATTGCTTGAAAAAGAGGGAAAGCCCCTCTTTTTTTGTAACGGACATTTCACCTGTGTAAAGAATTGGGGTGCTAAATTGTCAGGGCGAACAACCGTTCGCCCCTACCGGTATACTTCATTTATTTATTCCTACTAACTACTAACTATTAACTCTGTTGCTTTTTTCTCGTTGTTTTACGTTTAACTTTTGGTGTTGGCTCAAGAGAAGAGGTGTTTTCTTCTGAAAGTTGACACAATTCATTTAAATTCAATTTTTGTTGGGCGTGTAATTCTGTCAGCCAGTTTGTTGCTTTTTCTAAAACTTGCTTGTCTTGTCTGACTTGAAGAATACGCTTGTTTTCCTTAATATCAAGTAAGACAAAAATAGAGAGAGTCCGCCAACAGATTTGAGGTTTTGCGATCGCCTGAAAGTTAGTGAGAATTTTGCCATCTTCGGGAACGTGGAGACCAAGCCCTGACTTCTGAATGAGTTGCTGAATATCTGCAACTGCTAAAGCCTGGATATTGGGAAGATTATTTTCAAGAGGAGCCAATTCTTCTAAGTTAGGTAAATCTACAATTCCTTCTGGCAAAGCTTCAAACTGAAAAGTCAAATTTTCCTGACAAGGGTCAGCGATCGCATAAATTTGTTTACTTTGGGGTGGTAAGGAGATATTTCCCCGTTTGTAAAATTCTTGTCCTTGGGATGTTATTTTAATTTCCCCTGTTGATAAAACTTGCAAGCTTTTAAAACTTTCTAGATTTTCAGCAGTATGTTGCACAAATATTTGGTCTAACCCAAGTACACTCGCTAATTCCTTAACTGTTGGAGAAGGTGTAAACTCAAGACTTGCACGCAGGATAAATTCCTCCAAAACATTAAACTTACGCGGCTCGCTAATCATCACCTCCACTAGCGTTTGTTGTAATTGGTAGCGAAATTCACGGGCTGCTAAAACCGATAGATTGGAGTTTTGCTTTTCAATTTCCCGTGCAAGCAAGCTGAGATTTGGGTCGATTGATTTGGAATTTTGAACAGCAGGCGGAGGCTGATGGACGCTGACAATTGTCTTTTCTATTTGCGTGTCTTCGCTACAGGCAGTGGCTGTTATTTGGGATTTTGAATCTGAAACTTGGGGTGGGGAATCTACCGTGGCTTCTTGAGGATGAGACTCTTGAATATCCGGATTTTCGTTTTCAGATTTTTTTCGTTTGCGAGGAGCCATACTTAGAAATTTAGTACCATTATGATGGTACTTTATGGGGTTCCAAAACTTGCACCCCACCATTTAATACCTTGTAACAATGAGGTGTAGTACACCATATTTCCAAGCCACTTGATTGAGATACAGCATATTTCAGGTAAACGAAGTACACCCGTAGGGGCGAACGGTTGTATGCCTAGGAGCGTCGGCACGCTATGTGCAAGGCACACGCTTCGCGAACGCGTTGACGGAGCCTGTCCGCAGGACTTACGCCCTTACAACAATCTGTACCTCCTCCGCGTTGCAATCTGCTGTAAGTTAGTGCAAACTGTCTTTGAACTCGCTCGACAAGCTTGTTCAACGTTCTAACTGTATTTGTACGAAAAGGTCAGTTGCATCCGGGAAAATGTTGTAAGGTTCCAGTCTGCAGTTGTAACAGCAGATACTGTCTACAATTGATTGCAAAATATTGGTGTTAAGGATTGTGGAGTGACCAACTCCCTTCGGATCTGAGTAATTAGAGGAAGATGGCTCAATATAAGAAATAACATTAAAGAGAACATATTTTTTAGCGCACTTAACCATTTTCTTTACAAAATATTCTACGAAAGATTCGTAGTGTCGAACTCTGGTTACTAAAAGCCCTAGCGCTAAAACAATATCAAATTTATTTTCTGGTTTAAAAGAGGGGTCGATAAAGTTAACTAATTGGAATTCTGTTGAGGGGATTTTTTGTTGGTTTGTGGATATGAAAGTTGGGACAATATCAATTCCAAGATACTTAGAGTAACTCATGTTAGGAAAACGGAGTGACAAGTAATCCCGCAGTTCTCCTTTGCCACAACCTATATCTAGTATTGAATAATTAGACTGAATCGAAACTTGTTCAAAAAGCCGCTCGAAAAATCGAAAGTCTCTTTCTTCGGTTCTTTCTCCGATACTTCTTGCTGATGTTAGCCCCTCTTTGGCAACTAGTTCAGAATAGCGTTCTCTAATGTGTTGGCTGTCTTCTAACCACAGACTTATAAAATTATCGGAAAATTGTGTTATTGTCATTTGTCATTGTGTATATCATTTATACAATTAATATTTTACATATTTTAAGCCTGTATTTAAATCTTATAATGTTGCTTTTAGAATAGATAATATAAATAATAAACCAAGAACCTCAAACATGAAACGTAAAATTGTTACAAGGTAAGAGATGAATAATTGTCAGGATTCAGTTGAGGGGTATTGACAAGTTTGACATCAGAGAGGGAGCATCATAGGTATGGAAAAAAATCGGTCGCCAAAACCAGACGGTAGTACATTGAGACAGTTGGCGACACAACAAAGGGTTAGAAAGCTTGAGTCTATTTGGTAACAAAGATGGTTGCTACTATTTTTAAACCTTTAAAATTGTTGGTAATTCTATCACTATCTTGTTGTTTTCTGCTAGCAAGTTGCCATCCGGGAAAATTTAAAACTAAAGCGGCGCAAGTATCTCAAGTAGTTTTAGTTTCTCTGAGCGATCCACCTAGCTTTAATTATGCTATGAATGATTCTCCCTATGGTATTTTTTCCTTTATTTATAGGGGATTGATTAATGAGAACCCCGTAACTAATAAGTTAGAGCCAGCATTGGCAGAGAAATGGTCAATTTCTAGCGATCGCCAGCAAATTACTTTTACACTGAGACCGGGATTGAAGTGGTCAGATGGCAAACCTTTGACAGCAGATGATATTGTCTTTACTTATCGAGATATTTACCTCAACAAAAAAATTCCTACTATTTGGAGAGATTTTCTGCGTATTGGCGATAAAGAAGCTTTTCCAATGTTACAGAAACTCAACGAGCGTCAGGTTAGATTTATCTTACCAGAACCTTTTGCTCCTTTTTTAAGAAACATAGAAAGACTGGCAGTTCTTCCTGCTCATGCTTTAAGCTCTTCTGTTTTTACCAATGATATTAATGGTTATCCTCAATTTTTATCAATGTGGGGAACCAACACTCCTCCTGAAAAAATTATTAGTAATGGACCTTATAAGATAGAAAGTTATATTCCATCTGAAAGAGTTATCTTACGACGCAACTCCTATTACTGGCGACATGATTCTAGTGGAAATCAATTACCTTATATTAAACGCATTGTTTGGCAAATTATTTCATCAACTGACAGCCAGTTGCTCAAATTCCGCTCTGGAGAACTGGATAACTTAAATGTAACACCATCGGTATTTAGGTTATTGAAGAAGGAGGAAAAACGCGGAAAATACACTATTTATAACGGTGGGCTTACTGGTGGTTTTTCATTTGTTGGTTTCAATCTCAATCAAGCACGTAATGCTAAAGGGCAACCTTTTGTACACCCAATCAAATCTCGGTGGTTTAATAACCTGGCTTTTAGGCAAGCAGTTGCCCATGCTATTAACCGCAAACGGATGAAAACTAATATCTAACGCTGTCATACTTAAGTATTTTTTCTACTGACAGGATACCGTTACGAGAGCTTTCTTACTTCTCAGACATCCTCTAAGAATTAACTTACGCCGCAAATTGCATCAACTAGACGCTAACGCTAAACCCTTTCAGCAACCCCTGCATTGGGCAGCATTTTGTGCCATTGGTTAGTGACAGAAAATACCTTACAGATTGTCAATCCATTTAGTGATTTAAACCGTAACTCTAGTATTGTAGACTTTCGCGGTTTAGGTGGCTTGCAATTTATCGGTAATCCAAAACAACCTACCTTCACAGTCTGTCAATTAATGAATGGCGTATATCAGCAGCAACAATATCGATTGGGAGATGTTATTTCCTCTTCCCTCTTTCCAAATTTACAACTCAAACTCGACGATATTATGACATAGTGGCTTTATCTTTACGGTTATTAGTAAAAATAATCAAGTTGTGAGCGATCTGCCGAAGGCAGTAGCGAAGCTATCGCAATTCCAAAAATGAGAATTCAACGCTTGATGTTGCCGCAGTTTTCGCAAAACAAGCTGAATCGGTGGTTATTCGATGAGGTAGAGGTAGACTTGGAGCCAGCTAAAGCGAAATTCCGCTCTCATTTAACTGTGTATATGTAAAGTATAAATCCCTATGACTGGAAGCGTTTCGCCTGTAGCTTGATATGCCATAACTGCGGTTAAAGAAATCTCCCCGACTCGCGGATAAATTTACTTTGCGCTTCGGCATCATGTTTGACATCCTTATTGCTTCTAGAGCGCCAGTACAGTAGTCAAGCAGAGAAGCAAAACACACATTTTCTCTCTACTGCAATCCTTGATATTTCGTGAATTTAGAGACGCGCCATGGCTCGTCTCTACACAAAACTAGGTTATTTATGATTTCTGTACCGATGCTCTAGGCATCGAACTTACCCTGTATTGCAGACGGTAGATGGCTAGGGCTAATATGTATAGATAATTGCATAACCCTATGAGTGAAACTGTTTATATCGAAACTAGCATCTTAGGCTATCTCACAGCCCGACCTAGCAATAATTTACTCCTTATGGCCAACCGGGAAATTACGCAAGCATGGTGGGACAATCGCCGCGACCAATTCACTCTTTATATCTCTCAAATTGTTTTGGATGAAGTTGCACGAGGCGAGGCAGAAATGGCAACCAAACGCCTTGAGATAGTGCGTGACTTTCCATTACTTGAAGTCAATGAAGCTGTCCAGAGTTTAGCCGGACAATTTCTGACAAGAAGTAACCTTCCACCCAAAGCTGCTGACGATGCGCTTCACATAGCGGTAGCTACAGTTTATGGCTTGAACTATCTGTTAACGTGGAACTGTAGACACATTGCTAATGCCCAGATTCAAAAGAAACTATCACAAATCAGTGTTGAAGCTGGATATGAGCTACCGACTATTTGTACACCTTATGAGTTAATAGGAGAGTAAAAATGTTGAAGGATGAAGTTCTCGAAGAAATTTACAGGATTCGAGAAGAACACGCTAAATCTTTTAATTACGATTTACAAGCTATTTGTAATGACTTACGTAAGAAGCAAGAGAAGAGTGGAAGAAAAATCATATCATCTCCTCTGAGGAAGCCTAGCCTACCAGTCCAGTAGGAGATGGTATATTTGCGTACAAGTACATTGGATGTCAATGCTCTAGGATACATATGCATTGGTAGACAGATGTACGGATGAAGGAATCACCAGACCTGTACCATGTAGCTAGAAAGCGATCGCACAACCCAAGAAATTCTCCGCCAAAAAGAGGAAGCAGACAAAAGACGCAATGAGAACTTGCAAACAGCGATCGCAATCTTGGGTTTTGGCTTGGGTGCAGCACAAATAGGTGTCAGTACAGCACCTTACATTATTCCTCAACCACAACCACTAAACCCAATACAGCTACCTTTTACTATATCTTTACCACATCCCTTCGTTTTGTCGGTAGTGTTAAGCCTGATTTTTGGTATTGTGGGAGCATTTGTTGGTTGGGGTTTGAGTCTTTTGTTGCAAGCGATCGCTGCACGCAGAAGTCGTCACCAGCCATAAATCTC
The DNA here is from genome assembly GCF_054684315.1 of Scytonema sp. NUACC21. Lineage (NCBI taxonomy): Bacteria > Bacillati > Cyanobacteriota > Cyanophyceae > Nostocales > Scytonemataceae > Scytonema > Scytonema sp. NUACC21. The sequence goes on from NZ_BAAFZH010000039.1 coordinate 36,694, forward strand.
AACCGGAACACTACTACATAGGTATCAAGGTAAATCAATATTAACGTAGAATTATAATACAGACAAGCTTAAAAAACAATTATTGGGGATAGAAGTAGATCGAAAATGATACCAACTGTCGAGCAAATGCTTGTCTGTATGGGAGTCTGCCAAACATTGTCTAGCTTCTATACCGACATCCACCTATTCCGCTACGACGAAAAGCGTAAGGAAATTTACATTTTGGCTGGCGACACAATCGGTATCACTATCAAAGGAAACGGGCACTGGGAGTTTGATGATGACACTGAAGCCTGACTTTCAACAGATGAGTCGAAAAGAACTCAGAACTTATGTACTTACTCACCGTGAGGATGAAGAAGCTTTACGGATCTATATGGCGCGACTGCACAATGAACCTGGTGTAATTCGACAAAGCGGTGGACTTAGTGAGGAGGATCTCAACCAACTAGAGCAGCCGATCAAAGCACGAGTGAGCGATGCTTGATTTTTTGACATCCTCCCCGACTATCGCGGTGCGGGAATTCCCAGAATCACTTCCGAGAGTTCCTCTTTCTATACAAGCGCAATGGCGTATGAGAGGAAAACCAAAACGCCCTTATGGTTTCTGCCATCTGCTCTTGAGTAAGCTCCCAAGATTGTCTTATATCCTGGAGCGTCATATATTTAGCAATTAACTCAGCTGCTCGTGCTTCGATTTTCTCGACGCGATCGCTTGGCAGTTTTTGCATGATTTCATTCAGATTCTTTGCCATCGTTAAATTACAACTCTCCATGAAAGCTTTAGCGGAAATATGCCTTTAGGCGTCGGCGGAGCCTATCGCAGTTTTTAGACAAATATTGAGGCAAAATGAAGATCGTCGTTCTGATATTTGGGAGTCCGATACCTACAAATATGACGATAAACTCAAACAAAATCCAGGCAAAAGATTTTCGCCAGATAATTCTGTTAGTAGATTTCGCACCTCTACATCAACCCCAGGACGATAAATTTCTACTTGCTGCTGCTGGGGATTAATTAACCATCCCAATTTTACGCCAGCATCCAGATATTCCCGCATTTTATCGCGCAGCATTTCTAAATCATCTGTAGCTGACCTCAATTCTACAACAAAATCCGGTGCAATCGGGGGAAACTTGCGTCTTTGTTCCGGGGTGAGTGCTTCCCAACGTTCCTTTTGAATCCAAGCTGCATCCGGAGAACGATTTGCCCCATTAGGTAACTTAAATACAGTAGAAGAACTAAAAGTATAACCAAGACCAGATTGCCGATTCCAAACTCCCAAATCGATAATTAAATCAGCTTCTCGATTACCACTCTCTCCACCCACAGGTGGCATAATAATCAACTCTCCCCTGGATGTGCGTTCAAACTGTAACTCCCGGTTATTTTGACATAACTGATAGAACTGTTCGTCAGTCAAGTGAACGGTGTCTAAATTTAATGTCAAAGTATTCATATCCCTACAGTAAGGGGGTATACATAATTTATTATATTATTTTTCCGTGCGATAGCACCTTAATAAGGCACAGGAAATGCGATAAACGGAGTTTAACAGCTTAAGCCGTATCGCACTTGCCCAGAAATTTGTTTTAGATTACAACTGTAACTTAGACTGAAAACCTTACTTACTGGTCGAAATATGAATGCTCACAAGATAGAAGTCGTTTTAACTGAAGATGGTACTCTGACGCTACAGGGTTTACCTTTTCATGCTGGGGATGCGGTGGAAGTGATTATTCTGGAAACTAAAATTCCACAGCAGCAAGCCCAACAGTTATCCCAATTAAGTACAAATCCTTATCCTTTGCACAACACACAGCCATACCGTTATGATGACCCCACAGAACCCGTCGCTCCAGAGGACTGGGAAGTTTTGCAATGATTATAC
>NZ_BAAFZH010000040.1:0-41157 GCF_054684315.1 Scytonema sp. NUACC21
GGAATGGATAACTCTGCGCGAGTGGATGAATGCTAATCGTCAGTTTCGCGTTTGGCAGGAACGGTTAAAAGTAGCAATGCTTGAGTGGAAAAATAACGACTATGATTCTGGGGCGTTGTTGCGAGGTGTGCCGTTAAGTGTAGCAGAAGATTGGTTGTACAAACGCTCAGATGAAATGACGCTGTGGGAGCGAGACTTTATTCAAGCTAGCGCAAGTCAACGGGATAGGGAGAAACTAGAACGCGATCGCAGAAGGCAACTTTTAATTGTAAGCAATTTAGTAAGTTATTTGGTAGCAATCATTGTATTAGGGGCAGCACTGTTAAAGGTTTCACTAGGATTTGAACTGTTGCTTTTTCTTGCAGCTGTAACTATTGCTGCCTTATTCGTTACCATTAGTCAATGGAGGTTACCATTTGTATCATCGTATCGAGATGAACAACTGGTTATACAAGATATACGTGAGTTAGAAAGCTGTATAAATGCGGAGGCTATTCGTAATTTTCACCGTAGACTGGCAATTGACGAGTTACAAAGTCCAACCAGACCTCTGCTAAGAATTTTTTTTAATATTAGTGAAAATGTAGAAGCAGCACTAAATCAAGAAAGTGCTTACTATCAGCGTCAATCTCTTGAGGGTGTTATACAGCGTTTAGATGCACAGTTACACACCTTGGCTCGCAGTACTAACAAATATGCTGCTCGGTTCTACGTTATCGGTCAACATTGGCGTGAAGTACTAAATAATTATTTGAGCGAATTAGCTGAAACTGTAGAAATTCGCCAAGAAATTGATAATCCTTACATAATTGGTATACCTCTTAACGACACACAACGAGAAATCTTTATTGGACGTACTAACATTGGCTTACGCATTGAGCAATTACTGCTAGATCAACGCCGTTCTCCTTTATTACTTTACGGTCAAAGGCGTATGGGGAAAACTTCATTGCTTAACAATTTGGAACGTCTACTTCCAAATAACATCATTCCTATGTTTATAGACTTGCAAGGAGCACCATCATTAGCTAAAGATTTTGCTGGTTTTCTTTACAATCTAGCTAAAGAGATGGTTAAGTCTGCTAAGAAGCAAGGCATTATCCTATCACCCCTGACTCGTGAAGCACTTAAAGATGATCCCTTTACCTGCTTTAACGAATGGCTCTCTGAAGAAGTAGAACAAGTACTAGAAAAAAATATTGCGTTGCTGATGCTAGACGAGTTCGAGGCACTAGATAGCGCCATAACCAAAGGACGCTTTGACGAGCAAGATGTTTTGGGAATGCTACGTCACATCATACAACATCATCCCCAGTTCAAAGTGTTGTTGTCTGGTTCCCATACACTAGAAGAGTATCAGCGCTGGGCTAGCTACCTGATTAACGTACAAGTAGTCCATATTAGCTACTTTAAGCAAGAGGAAACCTGTCAGCTCATTGAGCGCCCTATCAAAGATTTTGCTTTGCGCTATAAACCTGATGCTGTTGAACGTGTACTACAATTGACCCGTTGTCACCCGTACCTAGTACAGTTACTATGTAACGAAATTGTTATTCTTAAAAACGAGCAAGATCCTTCAATTCGCCGATTTGCAAGGTTGAGCGATGTGGAAGCAGCAATACCAAAAGCTTTAAATAGTGGTAGCTTGTTTTTTGCAGACATTCAGAAAAACCAAGTAGACTCCCTTGGGTTATCTATTCTACGCTTTCTGGCAGATCAAGGGGAAGGGGTAACACTCAGCACTAGAACTTTGTCGCAACAGTTCCCTAATAATGTAAATAGCGCTCTGAAACTACTTCTACAACGAGAATTGATAGAAAAACTTGATGACGGCTATCGTTTCCAAGTGGAGCTGATTCGACGATGGTTTGCTCAGTAAAATGTATGTAATTATACTATTAATCTAGTTTTTAAGTATATAGCTAATAACATTGCTGGTACCTTACCAACTATCAAAGAAATTTTGGAGTGGCAATCGTAAAAACCTGACGGTTCAGAATACAAGTTATCGCACATCCTCATATTTGCGTTGATTCAGAGACTTACGCCTGGAGACAGTGGGCTCACTTTTTTCCGTTTTACCAACTTTTGATAATTGGGTGTCGGATAAGGTATGCAGTGCAGACATACGACGAAACTCGACGGAACAAGGGTTAGCGTTACCGCTATTATGCCAAATGTATTCATTTTTACCAACATTCGGTTAAAAGTTGGTATGTTCAATTGTTAGCCAGACTTTTACTTGTGAGAGCAATAAATCAAAAGCTCAGAAGTCATTCTCTCCCTCTTTAAAGTCAACTTTATTAAGCCATAAAGGCATTTCATTGGAAATATATTGATAGCCAACGTGCTCAACATCAACTTCCTTTTTGCCATACCACCAAGAACCTGAAAGCTTATTTCCATCATCCGATAAAGTTAGGCGACCATATCCATTCAAGTTGCGATCTAGCCATCTCCACTTATACTCAAAAGTCCTTCCCTTCAAATAACCTATATATACACCTATCTTTCGTTTTTGCCCAAAGTCATAAAAGCCGATGACTTTACTACCCACTTGCTTAAAGTAGACAGTGTCGTTATCTGCAGGATCTAGCCATTGACCCGTTATATCTCTTTTCTCTGGAAACACTTCTTTAGAAGACTCTGACTTCTGGGTCGAAGAAGCCCTACGTTTCAAAACAGGAGTAATATATTCAGGTAAGCTTGCCCATTGGATAGCGTTACAACCAAACTTATAGGCAAATTCAATAGATCCTCCAACTCCTAAAGCATCATAAAAAGAAACAGCAAATTCAATTGCGGCTGTATCTCCAATACCTTGCTTCATTCCAACAACATAGTTAATGTGTTGTGCGATAGCCTCAGCTTGGAACTCAGAATAACACGCATTCAGAACAACGCATTCTACTGTATCAGAAAATAAATTAAAAAATCCTACCAAAGCTTCTGTACTTACTAACTTTGTCTCCCCTGTTTCATTCTCAAAAGCTATACCTTGCTCACCCTCTCCATGTCCACAAAAATGAATAATGTTGGGTTTGAAATCTAACACTGCTCTACGAACATCCACAGGACGTGCCGCTAATACCTGCCTAAGAATAAATTCATCTCGCTTCTGCGCTCGCTGTAAGCCATTTTCGATTTCGCGAATCTCTTTATCTAAGCGGAGTCGTGATGTGTCTTTAGGATTAGCTGCTAGAACTAAAACTGTTTTTGTCACTGGCTTATTCCTACAGAATTTATACGCTAATGGCTGTCAGGATTTGTTTGGATAATCACGTATTATACTGAAAAAGTACTTATAACGCCACATTTTAGGGATATCTCCCGCCTTAAGCCTATTTTAATTTATCTTGTAGCCGATGGCACAGAGTCCTCTGATCTTTCCATCTCCCTGTAACTTCATCAGGACGAAAATGGTGAGGAATGGAATTTAGGCTTTAGCAGCGATCAAGAGGCTAGTTTATCTGGTTTTTACCCTTAACCGAACCGTATTGCTACCCAACGGGTGTGCCACTTCGTGTCTTGTGCGTCTTTGCAGTAGCCTGCGGCAAGCCCCCGCGCGTCTACGTTAAAATAGGTAATATTAAACCGAGAAGGAAGTAATTTCTCGCGATCAGGAGCGGCGTACTTGACGTTGAGCCATTTCGTAGAATAGCTGGCGAAAAGTCTTAATTTCTAGTGGTTGTGAAAAGAACTGTTCTAGAAAGCAGTTGCATCTGCCTTGAGTGATATTGGTTCACATAAGCTTCCGTATACGTGAAGTGACTCTCCATGCGCCGTGTTAGAGACAGATTGTTGGAAGCCAGTGAACTCAGGTTCTCCATTACGTCCACCCACTTCTGAAATAGTGAATTCGTACTAGGAACGCTTTCGGCGACGACTTTCAAAAGCCTCAAGAGTTCTGGCAAGTTCTTTAATTGCTCCAAAAGCTGAGTCGAGGTCACGTCTATACTGTTCAAGGCCCGAAAGCATCGTATCACGGTCTTTTGGATGATTTTGCGCTCTCCCGTCAAGAATTGACACAAATGCAACATTCCTTAATATTTCTCCAAATTAGGAATTGGAAATTGGACATCGGGAATTGGGAATAGTTAATAAGAAACTCTTATGCCCCGTGCCTCAATCTATGCAGATTTCCGTGTTTCATTCTCTCTCCAGACAAATCAGTGTTGCGGCAATTACTGGATATCAAAAACATATTTCTCCCCGCAAAGGCTTTAGTTGCGCTTATCGCATTCTCTACGGTCGAGAGTCTTGCTCTCAGTATATTAAGCAAGCGATCGCTACTGAAGGATTGAGGGCTGCCATCGTCAAATCGCGATCGCGATTTCAAGCGTGCTCCAAAGCCAATCAAATTTTGCTGTCACACACTCAAAACTCAGACTCAACAGAAGAAACGCCCAACAAAAAGCGTCGTACCTCCTTTTGCTCTAGAAATCGCGATCGTCAATGGGATTGCAGCAGTAGCAACTATGAAGGCTGTGAGGGAAGTTGCGATTGTGCCAGTGGGCTGGGAGAGTTAGCAACTAGCGACTGTGGAATAGTTGATTGTGGCTCCTTAGATTGCAGCGCTGCTGATTGTGGTTCCTTAGATTTTGGAAGTTGTTGTAGCTAAAGTCACTAAATAAACCGCCGAGAATAAACAAAATGCGAATTAAGCAACATAAATTTACTTAAAACCCTTAGTAAGCAAGTGGACAGAAATAAGTAGAACTATGTTACGGAATTTTAGCATACTTGAAATCCTTAGAGGGTGTTTAGAAATAAAAAATAAACTCCTTAGCCGACCCTCAATCGGGAAATTTCTTGAGTGCATCCATACGCGAAAGCTGACTTGCGTGCGCTTTGCGCTTAGCGTCTCCGCCAGGAGAAGAAATAGGAAAAGAAGAGCGGTAATTTACACCGATAAGGGAGTAAGAACATCTTTAGACTTTGCGATTTCACCAATATTTTGGATATTTGCTTTCACGGGTGAAATTATTATAGAGAAGGGCAACGAAGATTAAAATTATTGCTCCAAAAACAGTGGGAAACAGTAGAAAACTCCATGCTGGTTTTGTCAGGTAAATAATAACTGGATTGGAGCCTGCAGGTGGATGAGTTGTTCGGGTAAACATCATCACAGAAATGGCTGTACCAACGGCTATAGCAACTGACCACCAAGTTGCTCCAAAGAGGATTAGACACAACAAACCAATAAAAGAACTGAAAAAATGACCCCCGAGTATATTTCGTGGTTGTGAAAAGGGCACATCTGGAAACCCAAAAACCAAAACGCAGGATGCTCCAAAAGACCCTAGTACAAGTGCTACGGAAAATGTGTTTGAGAGAAGCGCAACCGCAGCGATCACCAAAAATCCTCCTAACCAAGCAAGTATGATTGCTCTAACTGAATGCTTGGGAGGTAATTTAGTATTATCTCCCTTCAGCTTTTGGAAAAAATTTATCTGAGATGCTGTTTTTTTAGAACTAATAGCATTGCTGTTCGATTGCTGAGCCATGTAGATTTTACCTCAAATTACTAGCTGTTATTAGCATTGGAATATTATGATTTGCCTCGCCCGTGCTTAAAGAATGGACGAGGTTTCTTGTTTGATTTAAACTTTCTGTTTGAGGTGCTTGTGTGCCTCTTCTACTAACAAGTCCTTGCGAACTTTACCTGTTGCTGTTTTGGGTAAGTCGGCGAAGAAAAACATTTCGGGTTGTTTGTAAAGACTAAGTTGAGACTTACAAAAAGAGCGCAGTTCTTTTCCAGTAAGCTCTTGGGAGCCCTTTGTTTCAACAAAAGCTACCAGCAGGGTACGATTTTTTCCTAAGTTTTCAGGTGCAATGCCGATAACAGCAGCATCTCGCACCTGTTCGTGTTTGCATAGCACATTTTCAATCTCAACGGAGGAAATGTTTTCCCAACCGTAGTCGGTTTCTACGTAAATTAAGTCCTTTAAGCGGTCTCGAATTTCCAAATAGCCATCTGGATGAATAATTGCCATGTCTCCAGTATGGAACCACCCATCTCGAAAGGCTTTTTCGGTAGCTTCTGGATTGTTGTAGTAGCCTGTTGCTACCGTATTACCTGCTACGATCGCTTCTCCTAGGGTACGACCATCCCAAGGAACGTCTTGTCTTGAGGCATCAACTACTCGCAATCCTGTTCCAGCGTGAATAGTTGCTACACCTTGACGAGAACGTTTGAGAGCACGACTTTCGGGAGATAATGCCTGCCATTCTTTTTGCTCTTCACAGACGACGTAGGGACCATAGGTTTCATTTAATCCATATTGGTGGATGAAATTAACCCCCATCTCATCTAATTGCTGAATTAGAGTCGGAGCAGGAGCAGCTCCTCCTGTGGTAATTGTCAGCCCTCGAAAAGCTTTCTTGTCCCCTGGAGTTAATGCTAGCGATCGCACAAGGCGGGGAGCACCACATAGGTGAGTAATTTGATGTTGGGAAAGCGCCTGGAGCAAATCCGTAGAACCCTTTTGAATTTGGTGGTTGGGGAGAATAACTTGGGTAGCTCCCACAGCGACATTCGCCCAAATGTGTCCCCACCCATTCACATGGAACATGGGAAGTAACCACAAATATTTTGAGGCTCGGCTGAGTCCAATCATCAGCGCCTGTCCCAGTGCATTTAAGTAAGCGCCTCGATGGTTGCATATTACCCCTTTTGGACTACCAGTGGTACCGGAAGTAAAGTTAATGGCGATGGGGTCAAGTTCGCTGACAATAGTTCGATCTAGTTGAAAATCTCCGTTTTCCCCTGCTAAACAGGTTTCGTAGTCGAGGGCTTTAGTAGATATTGGATTAGCAGTATCATTTATAACAATAATTTGTTGCAAGTGGCAAAAGGTAATCTGAGGCTTAAGGAGAATTTTTTCAATTAAAGAGGCATCCACAATCAAAACCTTAGCCGAGCAATAGTTTAGCAGGGATAAAATATCTTGTGCTGCGAGCCACGGATTGAGCGCGACGATTACCGCACCAATAGCTGGAATGCTGAAGTAGGCTTCGATTGCCTGTTGGTTGTTGTGTGTTAGAAGAGCAACCCGATCTCCATATTCTACCTGAAATCGCTTCAGCGTTTGTGCTAAACAACGAGAGCGGTGTAATAGTTCGGCGTAAGTTACTATTTTGTTAGAGCTTGCGATCGCAGTTCCGTTGGGAAAGGCGCGACCACTACGTTCTAGGAAAGTGGTTGGAGTTAAAGGTACGTAAGAATGCATAATTGTTTCTAGATAATTTTGTTAAAAAAGCAACTAATAACATAGAACGGGCGAGGACTCCCGGACCACAAGATAGCTATTTCATAAGATGTTTGTCCCACAAAATAGCTATTTCATATTTCATGATTCTTGCCACTGACTTAATAGGAAATCATTGGACTTGATTGGTGAAGATTGCGATTATTCTTCAACGGGCTTTACATCTTCGTTGCCTGCAGCAAACTCGTTCCACAAATCAGGGCGCTGCTTGACTTTGATATAACGCGTAGCCAAAATGGTGCAGCCATTGATGGAAGCCATTGTATGAAAGGTACCTGGTGAGCGAAGTATTAACGAACCAGGTAAGTAAGTAACACCATTCTCAATATAGTCCCCAGTTAATACTAGAACCATTTCATACCCTATGTGCTCGTGTAAAGCTACAAATGCTCCTGGGTCATATTTAAGAATTGCGGCATCGGGACCTTGCGGATCTTGGTCTACCAAACTAAAAATTGTGTGGATTTGAACACCTTTTCTAACTTCTGGCTGATAGGGTACAAATTCCAGTGAACTAGGTATGGATACATTTTCCATACCCAAGAATTGAAATTCCCTATCATTAATGGAATTGTATGGAAATGGGTCGAACTTTATTTGACCATTGCTCATCAATTGCCCATTTGTTGAAATGGCTCCGTTACCTTTCTTGAGACCGTTATATCCTGATAAAGGTTTATTGGGTGTTTGTTCGTTGTTTAACATTAGTTCACTCCGTAATTTAAGTTGATTGAATTTTTCTTTGTTCTTGGCTGAGACCGTTGTAACCCCCGAACTTTACATCCAAGGGTTTTCCACAGGGTTACCGGAAAATTTGCAACTGCAAATGCTACGCAGCCTTCCCGGTTTGGAAAACTGTATCATGCTTCGTCCGGCATATGCGGTAGAGTACGATTATTTACCAGCTACCCAGTGCTATCCTACACTGATGACAAAGAAGGTGGAAGGGCTGTTCTGTGCCGGACAGGTTAATGGAACCACAGGTTATGAAGAAGCAGCAGCCCAGGGTATAGTTGCTGGAATTAATGCTGCTCGTTTTGCTCGCGGTCAAGAAATGATTGTTTTTCCTCGCGAACAAAGTTACATCGGGACTTTAGTAGATGACCTGTGTACTAAGGATTTACGGGAACCTTACCGGATGCTAACCAGTCGGTCTGAGTATAGATTGGTACTGCGCTCTGATAATGCCGACCAGCGTTTGACCCCGTTGGGACGGGAAATTGGCTTGATTGACGACCGCCGTTGGGAATTGTTTACTCGCAAGCAGGCAAATATAGCAGCAGAAAAAGAACGGCTGTATGCCACAAGGATAAAAGAACACGATGATATCGGGCGGGCGATCGCACAAGAAACCCAGCAAGCAATCAAAGGTTCAATAACTCTAGCGGACTTGCTGCGGCGTCCGGGTTTCCATTACCTAGACCTTAACAGATACGGATTGACAAACCCCAATCTAGACCGCGCCGAACAAGAAGGCGTAGAAATCGATATCAAGTATTCTGGCTATCTGCACAGGCAGCAAACTCAGATTGACCAAATTGCCCGTCAGGCACACCGTCAGTTACCTGCGGATTTGGATTATGCAACAATTGATACTTTATCCAAAGAAGCGCGAGAAAAACTGAATAAGGTAAAACCCTTAACTATCGGTCAAGCTGCACGCATTGGAGGTGTCAATCCTGCTGATGTCAATGCTCTGCTCATATACTTAGAAGTGCGTAAAAATAAAAACCAAAGTAATTTTCCCGCACTAGCGTAGAACCAACTCAACTCAGGGCACTATAGTAATAGGAACATCCAAGGGATGAAGTGTGAAGTAGAATCTGAGAAATAAATACTGGGGCTTTTGCCTGGGTGCGCCATTTTTTTCATGCTTCATCCTTCATTTTTCAGAATTTTCTGAAAACTTTGGTGAAATTATGGAGGCTAGTATGATAAGTGACATGATTTAATAGGCACCATCAACAATCCCAGATTAAAGTTGAATTAAATAACATATATCAATCAACTTGTCTGAATTGGACGAAAAATGGGATAACCCATCCAAAGCTCCTTATTCGCAGGCAGTGGGACGCGGGAACAATAGTTCCAAAAACCACAACTTAAAATAGCCATGTCAGAAAAAGCCAGTACTTATCTCATACTTCCAGAAGCATCCGAGGACTTAATAGTCAGCGAACAACCTTGGTCAATAGAGACCTATGCTGATGGCTTGATGGATGAAATCTTTGCTGATATCGACCAGATTTTGGATAGTAACGATAAGTTACCTACCGGAACTGTACAGCAAGGACACAGCTATCACTTGCAAACAATTACAGTCCCGCAAATTGTCTTACCAGAGACACAAATCCAAACCGTCCAAGCAACTGCTAAAGTGAGGACTAACCCACTAAGCACGGTAGTTTTGGGCACTCCGGCTACAAGCAAAGCAGTTAGCAAACCAAGCAAACAAAAATCAAGCCGCCCCCTCAAAATCACGCTTTGGATGGGAGCAGGCTTAGGTATAGCGATCGCGAGTATCGTTTGGGTATTAAACTCTGGTTTAGTCAATCGTTTGGTTTCCAAATCATTTCAGCAAAGCCTGCTGCAACAACCAGTTCAGTCACAAATCCCTACAAAGGTACAAATTGAGCAAGATTTGGTTAACTACATGCTGGGAGCACTGTCAGTGATTGATAGGCAGGAGGCAAGAAACAAACTCAGATCTGCCAAACCAGTGACAGTTGCTGCTGTCGGAGCGAATCAAACACCTGTTGCTTATTCATCCGCAGGCACTTTGCCAACACCTGTTGCGGCTAATAACGTACCACCTACCGCCAACAGGTCAACAACCATTGTTGAGCGAATCTACATCCCGGTATACCAAGCGCCGCAGCCCATGCGTTACGCGCCCCCTCCCATGCTTGCCAATTTCAGATCCTTGCCACCAGTTGCTAGTTACCCTCAGAAGCATTTGGCGCGTCCCTCCAAGCCAGCACCTGAGAAAATAGCTCTGAACAAGCCACGCTCAACTACCAAACCCATGACTGTCACTGCTCTTGCTGCTGTACGTCATGATGCTGCTGTACGCAATGACATTAAGCCCATAGCAGTACAAACCAAGCCAGTTACCGTGCAGCAAGCATCCAAGCCTCTGCCAATACTGTCTGTGACTTCTGCAAAAATTGCACCACCAAAACTACCAACAGCCACATCACCCGCACCTGCTGGGGCAGCACAAACACAAGAAATAGTAGCTGCGGTTTCTGCGCCAAGCCCTGCTGCACCCGCCCCCGCTCACACCTTAGAAGGTTTGATGGAGTTAGGGAAAAAATCTGCCGCTTTATTCAAAATTCACGGTGTTACTCAACAAATTGAAGTGGGTGAAGCTATAGGTAACAGTGGTTGGACACTGGTGGAAGTTGCCAACGGAGAAGCTATCATTCGTCGTAATGGTGAAGTACGCTCAATTTATGCAGGGCAGACGTTTTAGTTCGTTGTCGTAAGCAACCTCCGAATTAAATTCGGAGGCTTTAGCTAGATCTAGTACTAGTTAAAGCCTAGCTTACCAGACTAAGTGTAAAGAACACTACGTTAACAGCAAGCGTTAAAGTTCCTACTCCGGGATGCGAAGCTAGTCCCTGTGACCCTAGAACCAAGCAATTAACCAGACGTAAAGGTTTAAAGTCAGTGTTGGAGCGGAAAGTACCGACTGTTAACTTTGTCGTTCGCGAAGCGTGCCGACGAAGGAGGCATAGCTAACTTTACCCGTAAGGAGGCTCTGATGAGCAAAGTATTTGTAATTGATTCAAACAAAAGACCACTAGATCCAATTCATCCAGCGCAAGCAAGGCAATTATTGAGAAATAAAAAAGCAGCAATATTCCGCAAATTTCCATTTACTTTAATGCTTAAGGAAGCGAAACCTGATATACCTGTTCAACCCCTAAGACTAAAAACCGACCCAGGCGCAGTCGTAACGGGTATTGTACTATTGAACGATACAACAGGTGAAGTTGTATTTGCTGCTGAAATTAAACATAGAGGCTTTGCAATACGCGACTCTCTTACTTCAAGAAGACTATTAAGAAGAAGTAGAAGAAATCGTAAAACTAGATATCGCCAACCCAGATTTAATAATAGAACACGACCACAGGGATGGCTACCACCTTGTCTTAAAAGTCGTGTTGACAATATCAAAACTTGGGTTGAAAGATTGCGGAAATTTGCACCAATTGAGGCTGTATCTCAAGAATTAGTGCGTTTCGATCTCCAATTAATCAGAAACCCCAACATTGAGGGTAAGGAGTACCAGCAGGGTACACTTTACGGTTACGAGACTCGTGAGTATTTACTTGAAAAATGGGATAGACAATGTGCTTATTGTGAAAGTGGACGAGCCGTGCTTCCTCCTTGGACTAAAGTCGCAAGGTTTCTGCACTCCCGGAAGCTTTTAGATGAAAAAGTTCAAAGACGATCCCTCCAGACACCGTTAAAGGTAGGCTTTGGGGGGATCTGATTTTTTTGATTGCTCCAAGTCAAGTTAAAAACAACTCTTTAATTCCCGCACTGCCAATTTCTATCGCTAGCGCCGCTAACAAAAAACCTAAAAGCTGAGCGATAATCACTTCTCCTTCTGCACCAATCCATTTATCGATTTGATTAGATAGACGCAAAATTAACCAACTAGAAAACATTGCCGCCACAATACCCACAATCACACTAAGGTGGGGACTTGGAGATTCTGACATCAATAGCATCACTGTTGTCAGAGTACCCGGTCCCGCTAGCAATGGCAAAGCTAGTGGTGTAATTGCAATATCTCGTTCTTTATCAATAATTGGCGTACTTAACTCTCCTTGGAGCGTATGGTAAGGCAATGCAGGCGATCGCAGAAGACCCAACTACTGCTAGTTTATTGGGAATTAACAGCGATCGCTATATCGTCCTGACATTTTTTATCAGCAGTTTTATAGCAGGAGTGGCGGGAACTCTCGTCGCTACCAGCGTTAGCATCGCCGGACCTTACTTTGGCATTGGTTTTGGATTGAGGGGATTGTCCGTCATTGTCTTGGGTGGCTTGGGTAGCATCCCTGGTGCAGTGTTGGGAGGTTTGGTGATTGGGCTGGTGGAAGCGTTTGTTCCCGGTGAATATTCTGGCTATAAAGACGCCGTTGCCTTCAGCATTTTGTTTATTATGCTTTTAGTGCGACCTCAAGGTTTACTTGGGCGTCGGTTTATTCAGAAAGTTTAGTCAAGGAAGGTTAAGATATGTCGTCCACTGCGATCGCTACTGTCATTAAAATGATGGAGTCATTGCCTGAAGCTGCACAAAACCAAATTGCCGAACATTTGCGCGAGTACATTGAAGACTTGCGAGATGAGATGCAATGGGATATGGCATTTCAAAAAACTCAACACCAACTAGTAGCTGCTGCTCGAAAAGCCAAACAGGAAATTGCTGAAGGAAAAGCGAAGCCACTGGACTACAACCAGTTATGAATTCTGCTACTTTACCTTCTTTTTGGGAAGCTTATAGCTCCTTAGATAATGACACAAAAAGCAGAGCAAAGAAAGCATATCGCTTGTGGAAACAAAACCCGTTTCACCCATCTTTACACTTTAAGTGTATTAATCAAGAGGAAAGCATTTGGTCTGTCAGAATAACTCGTAGTTACCGGGCTATTGGCATTCTTGAGGGTGATACAGTCACTTGGTTTTGGATTGGTAACCATGACAATTATGAGAGCTTTTTTTAGGAGCAAATAACAAGCATTAAAACTTTATGGTGGAATTCTTCGCGACTTACGGAGCTCTTATCGTTTCTATGGTGTTGGGGGCACTACTGGGGTTGTCGCTGTACCTACCCCTGATGGCTGGACAGTTGTCTCTAGCAAGCCCTGGTTTTTATGCTTTGGGTGGCTACATCGCCGCTATTCTCTCCACAACTGTTTTTTCTACTACAGGAGTATTTCCCATCCCACTCCTGTTACTGGAAATGTTAATTGCAGGTGTCATTTCTGGTTTATTTGGTGTCGCCGTCGGAATACCAGCGCTGCGGTTGCGGGGGATTTATTTAGCAATCGCTACCATTGCCTTTGTGGAAGTCCTGCGAGTCATAGCCTTAAATTTAGATATCACGGGTGGTGCTGTAGGTATTTTTGGTATCCCTCAACCTTTCCAACAACCAATTGAGTATTTATGGATTGCACTACCATTACTTATTATGAGTATGGTATTGATTTACCGCTTGGAACGCATCAAAGTTGGCAGGGCTTTCATTGCTATCCGGGAAGATGAATTAGCTGCTGGTGCGATGGGGATAAATCCAACATACTATAAGGTGTTGGCATTCTCTCTGGGATGTCTTCTGGCAGGGGTTGTTGGTGCTATGAGCGCCCATGTTCTCAATACTTGGAATGCACGTCAAGGTACCTTTGATACTAGTATTAACTATTTGACTTATGTATTAATTGGTGGTTCTAGAACTTTTTTAGGTTCTGTTGTGGGAGGTATGGTATTTACAGCCTTACCAGAGGTGTTGAGAGGAGTAGCAGATACGGGCGGGTTACCTACATGGTTGGCACAATTTTTACGAGATGGCAGATTGATTATTTTTGGATTGCTTATAGTTATTGGTACAATATTTTTTCCTCAAGGGCTTGTCACTCCAGATTTATTCAAGAAACGAAGAAAGCGCCGCAATGAAGTCTTGAAGTAAAGATCATGATTCAAGAAAATTTCCATCAAAATTCATCTGACTTACCAATATTAGAGGCTAAAAATCTCACGCGTCGTTTTGGCGGTCTGGTAGCTGTCAATAATGTGTCGTTTAAAGTCGATAAACACGAGATTTTTGGGCTGATCGGTCCTAACGGTGCTGGTAAAACCACTTTGTTTAATTTAATTACGGGTTTAGTGACGCCCTCTAGCGGTCAGTTACTTTATCAAGGCAAGGAAGTTTCTCAATTGCGGTCGCATCAAATAGCAGCTTTGGGAATTGCCCGGACTTTTCAAAATATTCGCTTGTTTGGCGAACTGTCTGCATTGGAAAATGTTATTATTGCACGGCACTTACATACTAACAGCAGTATAATTAAAGGAGTTTTAGGGCTGTCTCCGGCTCCCAAAGAAGAACTCAAAAGCAAACAAAGAGCTGTAGATTTACTTGGACTGGTTGGTTTAAGCAAACGTCTGGACGAAAAAGCTAAAAATTTTCCCTATGGTGACCAACGCCGCTTGGAAATCGCTCGCGCCCTCGCTCTCGAACCCCAGGTTTTACTTTTGGATGAACCAGCTGCAGGTATGAATCCCAGTGAGAAGCAGGAATTAAGCGAATTTATCCGCAACCTCCGCCAGAGTTTTAATTTAACTATAATTTTAATCGAGCATCACGTTCCCTTGGTTATGGGTTTGTGCGATCGCATTGCTGTTTTAGATTTTGGTCAATTAATTGCTTTAGGCGAACCATCTGTTGTCAGAAATGACCCAGCCGTCATTGAAGCATATTTGGGTAATGAATAAATATTTTAACCGCAGATGAAACCAGATAATTTGAGGATTTTGGAAATTAAAGACCTTTTTGTTAATTATGGGGGCATTCAAGCTCTAGAAAATATTAATTTATCTATCAATAATGGCGAAGTTGTGACCCTTGTAGGTGCTAATGGTGCGGGGAAAACGACTACTTTACGCGCCATTTCCAAAATAGTCAGTCCTCATCGTGGTGAGATTATTTATAACGGTCGAAATATAACTCGCCGTCAACCTCATGAAGTTGTGCAACTGGGTATTGCTCACTCTCCTGAAGGGCGGAGAGTATTAGCACGGCAAACCGTATATGAGAATTTGTTATTGGGTGCTTATATTCGCAGCGAGCGAGAAGAAATTAAAGCAGATATTCAACAACAATTCGAGTTGTTTCCCCGTTTGTCCCAAAGGCGCAATCAATTAGCGGGAACTTTAAGTGGTGGGGAACAACAAATGCTAGCTATAGCCCGTGCTTTAATGAGTAGACCTAAACTTTTGCTTTTAGATGAGCCCAGTTTGGGTTTGGCACCAGCTATAGTGAGAGAAATTTTTAGCATCATTGAAAATTTACGTGCTACAGGTGTGACTATTTTGTTAGTTGAACAAAATGCCAACCTTGCCTTACAAATTGCCGATCGCGGTTATGTTTTGGAAGCGGGTTGCATCACGCTATCAGGTAAAGCATCGGATTTGATGACTGATGAGCGAGTCAAGAAGGCTTACTTGGGCTGATTAAACATGGTAGCACTCATAATAAAAGTTAATAAAACCAAAAAAAATTGACATGATGTCTGTGAGTATGTCGAATTCTTTCACTTTCTAAATTCCTTTATTCAAAGAAATTCTGCCAGTTTCTAATTCAGATAGTGAAACTAAAATTCAATAAAAAATTTTACTTGCAATTTCCAAAATATTGTATTATGAACATTAAATGAGGAAGCGCTTAAGTTAGCCCAAAAGCACTTCCTCAAAAAATAAAGCAAACTAATTTACTAATTTACTAATTCTGGAGATATCTTAGCATGAGTCACACGCCAGAAACAGCTCAACCTGGGAATTTTTCTAAAACAGTTGCCCAAGAAGTCGAAGTTCTCATCCGCAAACTAGCTAAGCCCGGTAAGAACCTGATAGAGGAAGTTAGCTACGAAATTTCCTACACCAACCCGGTAACATTGCTAGGAGCAGCGAAAACAGGTCTATTGTTGCAGTTCCTTAAAGAAAAACTTTCGCCAAAACAATACGAACAAGCGCTGGGAAACTGCATGGGATGGATATCGGGAATTGCTCATCAGTTATTAAAGCTCGCCCCCATACTTGGAAGTTTTACGCCCGAGCAACTTGGTAAGATATCTCTCAACCTATTACCGCAAGCAGTCTACAAATTAGCTGTAGGTCGCACACCAGCTGAGGTAATTCAGTCAATTCTGGAAAAAGCTTGCAACCAAGAGGTTTCCAAGTTCTGCCTGCTGCCATGCTACTGAATCCGTGATTTTAGGTGGCAGTGGAATGAACAAAGGTTATTGAAAGAAAAATTAACAACGTGTATTTATTAAAAAACTGCGTTTTACATCCAAATCTTTTCCCAAGATAGCGGATTTTATTGAGAAATATTTGGAGATATTTATTACGCTCTATTAAATCGGGTGTTAACACTGGGGAGTGAATATGATAGGCAAGCTACTGGATCATCGTTACCAAATTATTAAAGTCCTTGCTACAGGGGGCTTTGGGGAAACATATATTGCTAAAGACACTAGGCGACCGGGCAACCCCATCTGCGTTGTCAAACACCTCAAGCCTGCTAGTTCCGATCCCAAAGTGTTTGACACTGCCAGACGCCTATTCCAAAGTGAAGCAGAAACTCTAGAAAAATTGGGGAATCACGACCAAATACCCCGACTTTTAGCTTATTTTGATGAAAATCAAGAATTTTACTTAGTACAAGAATTTATTGAAGGGCATCCCCTGAGTGACGAATTGCTTCCCAGCCGACGCTGGACCGAACGTCAGGTTATCGAGATGTTGCTGGAAGTTTTGGGTATTTTAAAATTTGTCCACGGACAGGGTGTTATTCATCGTGACATTAAACCAGATAACATCATTCGTCGCGCCTCAGATCGCAAATTAGTTTTAGTAGACTTTGGCGCTGTCAAGCAATTGCGCGTCTCCTCGGGATACTCTTCCCAAACCCAGTTGTTTACTATGGCAGGAAACCACTCTGCCACGGTAGCTATTGGCACGCCCGGTTATATGCCTACAGAACAGGGGCAAGGCAAGCCCCGCCCTAACAGCGATCTCTATTCCTTGGGGATTATCGCTATTCAAGCGCTAACGGGAATAGTACCGATGGATTTGCAAGAAGACACTTATACTGGGGAAATCCTCTGGCAACATTTAATACCTGTTAGCAATAATTTAGAAGCAGTCTTAAGCAAGATGGTGCGATATCACTTCAAAGACCGCTACCAAAGTGCATCGGAAGCATTACAAGCGTTACACTCGTTTACTGCTGCGTCCTCTGCGCCTGTAGAATCCGTTAGCAATTCCACAACATACCCCACACACTACCCACCAATCAAGCCTTTATCGCCCCAGTCCCGGCAAAAAACCATTGCCGTTGCTCCAGCAAATCCCGTTGCTCATCCAATAGAAGTTTCTCCCAGATCCACCCCCTCCCCCAAAGGTTCTAGCGGGCCCGATTTGCTACAGTTATCCATTCTTGCTATTTTAGCCACTGGTGCTGCTGCTATTACCCCAGCTGTAGTTAAGAATGTTCAAAATGTTGCTTCTAATTTTAGCGATAATGACACGACTTCAGCACAAATGTGCTTGGCTGTTGTAAAAGAGAATGTTAACCTGCGTTCTGAGCCAAGTAATATTTCTGAAAGTGTTGTCAAAACCACTACAGAAGACAGCCATTTTGAAGTCACGGGTTTGCGGACAAAACGCGGTTGGGTGCAGATTAAACTTGACCCAAAAACATCAGCATGGGTTCACTCTGATGCTATAAAAGATCGAGATGGGTGGGTTGGGTGCTTGCGAGATAAAGGCATTGCGGTGAAAACAGAGGATGATGACGATCTCATTACCTCTCGCCCCGTTCCAAAAGCAAAACACAAACCAGTTGTTAATGTTACCCCTTCACCTTCAAGTGAGTTACCAGAAAAATCACAAAATAAGTCTGCTGATGATACGTCTAAGATGCTGGAACAAGCCAGAAAGAAGTATGAATCAGGAGATTTACAGGGTGCGATCGCATTACTCCAATCAGCAACGTCAAACTCCCCTCCTGTGAAAGAGACAACAGAAATGGTAACCCAATGGCAGAAAGATTGGGCGAAAGCAGAAGCTTTATTTAAAGACGTGGATACAGCGCTGGCTGAGGGACAATGGGATAAGGTTTTGTCCTACAAGGATCGTCCGGAAAAGTTACCTAATATTCAGTACTGGCGAAATAAAATAGAGCCCTTATTTAAGCAAGCTGCAGAAAATTTAGGACAACAGCAGCTTCCTAACTTAGATTCATCTGGTAAACAAAAAAACCCCAGTCTGGAACAACCCAATCTCAGTCAACCGGACACAACAGATAATATTGATATTATTGAAAGTCTAGAGAAAAAATCTAAAAATGGCTGGTAATAAAATGGTTAGGAGTTAGTGTTTTGTAGAGACGCGCCACGGCGCGTCTCTACAACTATTTTTGCGATTGTTGGGGTGCGGTTGGTCGCTCCAAACCAGCAGTGAAAAAGTAAACGCGATCGCAATATTGGGTTTGGCTGGAACAAACAGCTTCTATAGAAACGTTGGAGACATTACTCACATCAAGGGACAAAGAGGCTTGTTGTGCAGGACCAACAGTGCGGTTCTCAACCTGTTTCCCATCTAAATATACTCTAACATCAACACTTGGACTGCTTATGTTATTATCACGCATTCCAAAAGCCAAATTTAGGGTTTGAAAAACGGGTTGAGGGCGGTTTTCTGGCTTTATGCTGCAAGTGATTGAAGCAGAACGGGTACCGGGTCCTAAATAAAATTGACTGGTATAAACTGCTCTTCCTATGGCAACATCAAGATTTTGCTCGCGGGCAGTGCCAAGTCCACTGTTCACACATTTAGCATTGAGCAAGGGAGTAGGGCGCTGTGGCTTTTGTGCCTGAGCAATTTTTCCAGCAAAACTATTGAAAAAGGATAGAAACACACTACTAGCGATCGCGGACGCAATTAAACGATTTCTTTGCATTGTCGTCTAAAAAAAGTAGTTTTGAGGCAGCAGGCGAAAACCAAGATAATCATAGCTTGGTTTGGTTAGTAGTTAATAGTTAGTGGTTAGTAGTTTGTTACCCACTAACCAATAACCAATAACCACAAACCACCTTAATCCACTCTGACACGGAAGCGAATGTAAACAGGGTTTCCACTAGTAGCGTTAAAACTACCGAAATTCACAATCAATGCCCCCTGAGTATTTGTTTGACTCAAACAGGTATTACCAGAAGGTAAAGGTTGTAAAGGAGTGAAAAAGGTACCTTGGTCTGCACCAGTTCCACCTCCAACAACGGAAATGCTACCGTTGCTGTAGCTTGTTCCTACAGGAATTAAATCGCAGAACCTAACGTCATTGACATTTTGAGCAAGAAAATAGATTGTGTACTCAACTTCATCACCGCTTTGTAGAGGTGTTTGAAGATCTCGAACTCCAAGAACGGGTTGTAACTGGTTGATGTTATTGTCATTATCACCGGGACCATCATCAAAAGTACTGAAGTTAGCTCCAATGGACTGACCGTTTCTCAACACATTAGTAATTCGCTTGACTAGACGTAGATCGGGTTCACCTGCACCCAAGGTAGAAGCAAAGAAACCAAAGTCAACCGTATCGATATTCTGACCTGCAGCTAGGGTAATGGTTGCGGGTGGAACCAGGGTAGGAGTAAAGTCCGAGGGAGTGCCGGTAACTCTAACTCTGTAATTGCCCGGTGGTAAATTGGTGAACGTGTATCTACCGTTGTCATCAGTAGTTGTGGTCTGAGTAACGTCATCGGGAGTACCAAATTGATTATCCGCTCCAGCACCTGTTAAGGTAACGGTAGCGCTGCTGATTCCCCTTTCATCTGGATCTTGACGTTGGTTGCGATTGGTATCAATAAAAACGCTATCCCCAATTGAGTTCCCCGGTCGGAAACCAAAATTAACAGTGTTGATGCTCTGATTGGCACCTAGAGCCACGGGGTTAGGTTGAGTAAGGGTGGCAGTAAAGCCATTCGGGGGATTAGTAACGGCAACTGTGTAGGAGCCGGGTGGTAAGTTGTTAAAACTGTAGTTACCGTTGTTATTGGTAGTTGTAGTTTGTGTAATGTCGTCTGGTGTACCCAGCTGACCGTCTGGTCCTGGTCCAGTTATGGTCAGGGTAACGTTAGGTATGCCAGGTTCTCCTGGGTCTTGAACGCCATCACCATCAGTATCAATAAATACCGCGCTACCTAAGGAATTTACTGGACGAAAACCAAAATCAACGGTGTTGATGGTTTGACCGGGTGTTAAAGTGACGGGATTGGGTTGAGTCAGGGTAGGGGGCTCCTGAAGCGGTTAAGGAAGAAGGTGTCACTTTGTTCCAGGTACGGGTTGCAATTGAGACTGGTGCGGATAAATTGCGTTCTGGGTTGAATGTTGATATGACGTTTTTAGGCGACAAGGTACAAGATGCTTTACTGGTGCCTACTGTAGCGATTGTTACTGAGAAGGGCGAGACGGGTGTCTTGGTGCCGGATGCAAACAATAAACCTGAGTTTCGCTCTGTCACGGTGGGAGCGCAAGTCAAAGACCAAACTCAGATTTTAGATGGCGTGAAAGCGGGCGATCGCATTTTCCTCAACCCACCCTCAGACTACAAGAAAGCACAACAACAGAAAAAATGAACATCTTAGAAAGTATGAAAATGGCAGGGAAAACCTTGCTATCAAATAAGTTACGCAGTGCCCTCACCATGCTGGGAATTGTTATCGGTAACGCCTCAGTTATTGCTATGATTGGCATCGGTGAGGGAGGGCAAAAGTACGTTAACAAGCAGTTGCAGTCTTTGGGTCCAAACGTGCTGTTTATTATTCCTGGAAATCAGGAAACTCAACGTATTTCCACTGATATGCCGAAAAACTTGGTGCTTGAAGATGCTGAAGCGATCGCATCTCAAGTGCCTACAGTGGCGGGAGTTGCACCAGAATTAAACAGGAGATACGTTGTTATATACGGTAATAAAAACACCAATGTCAATATTATTGGTACAACTCCCAGCTTTCCAGAAGTGAGGGATTTTAACACTGCCAAAGGGCGGTTTTTTACCGAAATTGACATGAAGCGCAATAATCAAGTCACCGTACTTGGTGCTGAGATAGCAGAGAGGTTATTTGGTAATAGCAACCCTGTAGGTCAGCAGTTGCGAATCAAAAACGCCAGCTTTTTGGTGATTGGCGTCTTAGAAGCTAAAGGCTCAAGCTTGGGGGCTGATTATGATGAAGCAGCACTTGTACCCCTGACAACATCAGCAAATCGACTTGTGGGACAGAATTCTCCCTATGGCATTGCGTTAGATTATATTGTGACTTCGGCTCGCGATGGCAATAGTGTCGATGCGGCAGAGTTTCAAATCACTAACTTATTGCGTCAGCGGCACAAAATTATCGGTGAGGATGATTTTACTATCCGCAGCCAAAAAGATGCTTTGCAAACTGTCGGTCAAATCACGGGCGCTTTGACAATTATGCTGGCGGCGATAGCAGGTATTTCCTTGTTCGTTGGTGGCATCGGTATCATGAATATTATGCTCGTATCCGTAACCGAACGCACTCATGAAATTGGTTTGCGTAAAGCCATTGGTGCAACCCCCCAAGATATTTTGCTGCAATTTATGATTGAAGCAGTGATTCTCTCAGCAGCTGGTGGTTTCATCGGGACTGCCTTTGGTGTAGGTGGCATTATGCTGGTCGCTAGTTTGACACCTTTGGAAGCGGGAATTTCCCCTGTGGCGATTGGTCTTGCTGTGGGGGTTTCCGGTGCTATTGGTTTGTTCTTTGGTGTCGTTCCCGCACGTCGCGCTGCTAAACTTGACCCAATCGTGGCTTTAAGAAGCGCTTAGAAAATTCAAGCTTAGGGTGGGCATTGCTTACTAAGTCATTTATGGTGGGATAAAAAATCTTTATGGCAAATACTCTATCAATTACCGACTCTCGCACTCCCAATCCCCTATCTAAACCGGAAATTATTCGTCTGGAAAATATTTTTAAAATCTATGGCAGTGGTGAAACGGAAGTCAGGGCACTTAATGAAGTTAATTTAACTGTAGAAGAGGGTGAATATTGTTCCATTATGGGTCCATCTGGTTCTGGGAAATCTACAGCCATGAACATCATTGGCTGTTTAGACCGCCCAACCTCAGGACATTACTATTTAGATAAGGTTGATGTTGCCCAAATGGATGATACGGAGTTGGCACACATCCGCAATAAAAAACTGGGGTTTGTGTTCCAACAATTCCACTTGTTACCCCAACTTTCAGCCCTAGAAAATGTGATGCTGCCTATGGTATATGCTAGTGTAAATGCTAACGAGCGTCGCGATCGCGCAGCAGAAGCACTCAAGCGGGTGGGTTTAGAAAAGCGTCTCAATAATAGACCAAACCAACTCTCTGGGGGACAGCAACAAAGGGTCGCTATTGCCCGTGCGATCGTTAACCGTCCCGTTGTCCTTCTAGCCGATGAACCTACAGGCGCACTTGACTCGCGCACAACTCAAGAAGTACTCGATATTTTTAGCGAATTGAATGCCACCGGCATTACTGTGGTCATGGTGACTCACGAACCAGATGTTGCTCGTCAAACACAGCGTATTGTTTGGTTTCGGGATGGTCAAGTCGTACACTCTCATCTCACTCCATCTGATTTAAGTCACCTTGCATCGTAGGTTGCTAGTTGTTAATTGACATCTTGCACGCTCAGAAGAGGAAGGGGATGTGGGTCACAGATAACCGCACAAATTTGCCTCATTTTAGGCGATGTAGAGACGCGCCATGACGTGTCTCTACACAAGATTTGAGTGAGATGAGAACCATTAGCTATTAGCTGTTACAAACTTGGTGTTTTACCAGTTTGAGCTTGTGTTTCAATAGGCTTAATATCGGTGTAGCCCATGTCACCAACGATTGTCCGAAGCACGGACATTTGTGCTTCAAAATCCAGTCCCTCTATTTGGGAAAGCACGTTGTTAATTGCGTCAGTTGCTTTGTAGTTTGGTGGCATATCCACAATTGATTCACCCATCTTAACCGCCCATCCATACCAAACAAAAAGCTGGTTGTTTTCTTTTAATGCACCGTATGCACGGGAGTATTCTGAATCTTCACGATTCACAATTTGCCGCATAATTTTTAATTGCTCCTCGTCAGACAATTGATGATAATCACCGAGCAGTTTTGGTGCTAATTCTGGTTCGCCAGCAGCGGGAGCAGCCGGAGTGATAGAATCACCCATTTTTTTATAAACAAAATACAGCCAAGCTAGCTTAGCATCAGTATCCAAACGATTGAATGCATTGACTACTTTTTGAGTTTCATTGCTTAAAGCTTGAGGAGCACTTTTATTGTAACTTGCAGTCATAATTTATCTCCAAAAGTATTTAACATTGTTATTTGTTAGTAGTTGGTAGATAGTGCTTAGTAGAAAATAACAGCTACTAACTCCTGTAGGAAACGGGTTTAATCAAATAGTTTCTGGCTACACTAAAACAAATGAATTGGTTTAACCCTCTCCTACTAACTCCTAACTTTGCACTGAATTAAGGCGTATCAAAGTTTTAGAAACAAGTTCTACCTCCATGAGAAAGAGATTAAAAAAAAAGTTTTTATCTGCCTTTTAATAGAGGTAAGAATCTATCTTAGGATGCCAATAAATGAACATATGACCCTGATAGAATTTCAGCATTGGTAAAAATACTTAAAAAGGTGACCTATGGCTGACCAAATTCAACCCAATCCCTCTCAAGCCCCTACTCATGATGCTCAATTGGCTGCGGAGAACATGAGGAGTGGTGAGGAAAAAACGCCAAACGTTGATATGGAAGCGGATTACCAAGCAGCCCAGAAATTTAGCGTTAGTGATGTCGATCGCACTGGTGAAGGTGCAAAAGCTGCTGACGAAGCAACTGCACCTAAGTTTGAATTACACGAACCGGAACAGACAAACACCCAAACGAAGCAAACAGGCGATCCACAAGATTATATGGATATGGCAAAGGATGTTCATGCTTCCACAACTGATGGTGTAAGCGAAGTTAGCGATGATTTAGTTAAAGAAGCTTTGGAAAAAGGTCAATCTAAGTAAGAGTCATTAGTCATTTGTCATTGGTCATTCGTAACGGTTTCAGATGCATTTACATTTTGTAATGTATTTCTGTTTATTCACACCGACTTCCTTACAAGACAAGTTTTCTAAACCTAGTTCGGGCACAGACCATAATCAATCATATTTTCTACTAATGACCAATGACTTGTTCGATTGGTGGGCAGTGCCCACCCTACGTACTACTAACCACTAACTAATGACCAATGACTTGTTCAATTGGTGGGCAGTGCCCACCCTAAGTACTACGTACTAACTAATGACCAGTGACCAATGACCAAGGACTAATGACCAATGACCAATGACCAATGTGGACAACCTATCGTTTTTGACCGTGTCAAAGGCGCATACATTTGGGATGTGGATGGAAACCAATACATTGACTATGTGGGCAGTTGGGGTCCAGCTATTTGCGGTCATGCTCATCCTGAAGTTATCGCCGCTCTACATGAAGCTTTGGAAAAGGGTACCAGTTTTGGCGCACCAAGCGTGCTGGAAAACGTACTGGCTGAAATGGTGATTGATGCAGTTAAGAGCATCGAAATGGTAAGATTTGTTAGCTCGGGGACAGAAGCTTGTATGGCAGTCCTGCGACTTATGCGGGCTTTTACTCAGCGTGACAAGATTATCAAGTTTGAAGGCTGTTACCACGGTCATGCCGATATGTTCCTTGTGAAAGCAGGTTCTGGTGTGGCAACTCTGGGTTTACCAGACTCCCCTGGAGTTCCCAAATCTGTCACCAGTAACACCCTTACTGCTCCTTTCAACGATCTAGAAGCAGTCAAAGCCTTGTTCGAGGAAAATCCCGGCGAGATTGCAGGCGTGATATTAGAGCCAGTGGTTGGTAACGCTGGGTTTATTCCTCCTGACGCAGGCTTTTTAGAAGGGTTACGGGAACTCACTAAAGACCATGGAGCGTTATTGGTCTTTGATGAGGTTATGACAGGTTTCCGCATTGCTTACGGTGGTGCTCAGGAAAAGTTTGGCATTACCCCCGATTTAACAACCTTAGGAAAAATTATCGGTGGTGGATTACCTGTAGGAGCCTATGGTGGTCGTCGGGATATCATGTCAATAGTTGCTCCAGCAGGTCCGATGTACCAAGCAGGAACCCTCTCTGGCAATCCCCTAGCAATGACCGCTGGAATTAAAACTTTGGAATTATTGCAAAAATCGGGAACTTATGAGTATCTTGACCGAATTACTCAGAAGCTAACACAAGGTTTGCTGCAAATCGCTAAAGAAACCGGTCATGCAGCTTGTGGCGGTCACATCAGTGGTATGTTTGGTCTGTTCTTTACGAATGGTCCCGTCCACAGCTACGAGGACGCTAAAAAGTCCGATTCAACCAAGTTTGGCCGATTTCATCGCGGTATGCTAGAGCGCGGTATTTATCTAGCACCATCTCAATTTGAGGCTGGGTTTACTTCGATAGCTCATACAGAGGAAGATATTGACCGGACACTGCAAGCTGCACGTGATGTCATGTCTAATCTCTAAGTTGGTAATTCGTAATTCATAATTCCTAACTGTAAAGTTAGAAGTGCGAATTATGACTTATGGTACCTAGTAGTACGGGGGTGAATGGCTGTTCGCCCCCTGTATTTATTAATACCGAACCTAACAGCCACAGCCACTGTGACCGCAGCCTTTAGTTTTTGTATGCCCTTCTGCACAAGCTTCCGAGCAGTAGTACTTGCCATCTTTATTGACGGCATCCGGTATAGAGATAATACACAGACAAGAGTCGCAGGCACACTTCATTTGGGTGACGTTTGTCATAAGCTTTTTCCAAATTTCTCTTTATTCTTAAGATTTAATATACAATATATGAACAAATGTTCAGTTATTAAGAAATAAAAACTAAGAAAAATTGATATAAATTAACATCTTGACAGCACCAAGCAATGATTCCTTACCATGAAGGTGGGTTAGAAGAGCCCTCGGATAAATGTAAAAATAGATACTAAGGTTATGCGGGTAGAACAAAACCTATGACTGTTAGCCCATAACTGTACACTCATCTAAAATAAACTTCATTTTATTTAAAAATTGTGAAAAGGATCTGGGTCTAAATTGTCAGAAAAATAGCTTGAGGCAAACACGAGGGTGTATAGTTTTAAGAGCAGCGATTCATGTTGTGTAAGATGAAAACATAAACTTCCTACTACAAAAAATTAATGAATTTTTTTAAACTTTGAAGGTTGAGGTTTTAATTTTAAAGAAATAAAGGTGAATAATAAGCTGGATGTGGCTTAATAGCTTCGATATGGGAAATATTAGTGAGTTTACGATTGCTTCACGCAATACTTGCTGAACTTTAGCAACTCTTCAATAGAATTCCAGAGAAAATTACCTGGCAAAAGCCAATTTTGGACTAAATAATGAGAGAAGAGTTCAACACTCATCATCATTCGTGTAGCGAGTTGACTGTACATGAGCTACTGCATAAATCCCACGTGTGTTAACCCTGAAAATTTGGCATATAGCGACAGGTGTCAGTCTTGTGGCTCGCGACTGCTAATGCGCGATCGCTATCGAATCGTCAAAGCCTTAGGTCAGGGTGGTTTTGGAGCAACCTTTCTAGCTCAAGATGAAGCCTTACCAGGAGAACCAAGTTGTGTAATCAAGCAACTACGTCCTTCAGGAACAGCTCCGCACATAATCCAAATGGCACGAGAGCTTTTTGAGCGAGAAGCTGTAACTTTGGGTCGAATTGGTAATCATCCCCAAGTACCACGGTTACTAGACTATTTTGAAGACCGCGAACAATTCTACTTGGTTCAAGAATATATCAGCGGTCTTACCTTGCAACAAGAAATTAAACGCAACGGAGTTTGTAGCGAAGCAGGAGTTAAGCAGTTTTTGAGCGAGCTTTTGCCCTTACTGCAATACATTCACGAACGGAAAGTGATTCACCGTGATATCAAGCCGGCAAATATAATTCGTCGTGCTCAAGATTGCAGATTAGTTCTTATTGACTTTGGTGCTGTTAAAAACCAAGTACAAACATTAACAAACCAATCCGAACAGACAGCATTAACGGCTTATGCAATTGGCACTCCAGGTTTTGCACCACCTGAACAAATGGCAATGCGTCCCGTCTATGCAAGCGATATCTACGCATTAGGCGTGACATGTATTTACTTACTAACTGGCAAATCTCCTAAAGACATCGATTATAATCCCACAACAGGAGAAATGCAGTGGGAGCAAATCGTACATATTAGCAATCACTTCGCTGAAGTCCTGCGGAGAATGCTAGAAGTCTCGGTTCGCAATCGTTACCAGTCAGCAGAAGAAGTCCTCAGAGCACTAGCACTTGAGCCTTATTTAGATAGTTTGGCTCAAAGTATGGTAGTACAGCCTCAAGGTCATGCAAAAGAGCGATCGCCGCATTGGGAAGAATCCAGCGCTTTGTCCAGCAATCCTTCTGCTCATGCTTCTGGAGGACAGGGAGTTGCACAAATGGCAGCTGCAATTCGCGCAAGACGAGCCAGAATCGGAGAAGGTACCGGCATTAATGGAGTAGGCACACAAAGAGTGATGACAACCAAATCAACCACTCTAACTAGCAGTTACAGCGGACCTTCTGCAGAGCAAAAGTCCCAAACTCCACGTAAGTTAGATACTCAGGGTTTACTGACAGCTTACATGAAAGGGAGAAGAGATTTTGCCCTGTATAATTTAAGTATGCTAAACCTACAAGGTGCTGACCTATCAGGAACAAATTTCCATAGTTCTCAATTACAAAACGTTAACCTTCAAGGAGCTAATCTCAACAACAGCGATTTTGGGCGAGCAAGCCTCAATCGAGCCAATCTTAAAGATGCCATTTTGACTAAGGCATATCTTAATAATGCTGATTTAGAAGGAGCCGATCTTCGAGGCGCAGACCTGAGTCATGCTTATCTCAATAATGCAAATTTGAGAGGAGCCAATCTCTGTGGAGCTAATTTAACTGGTGCCAAAATTTCTGATGAACAATTGGCATTAGCTAAAACTAACTGGATGACTGTGCGTCCTAATGGCAGACGCGGCTTACTGTGATTTTAGATTTATGGGCAGGCGGGATACCCACACCACAAATCTATTAACTTATTAGCTTAATCGGAGAGTCCGTTTTTCCACTTAAGAAGTGGAAGATTTAAAAAAATTTATTCTTCTTCAAATTCTTCATCCATCTCTTCTTCTTGCTCGTCTTCGCTTGTCTTCCTGACAGAATTTGCGGAAACAACAGCCCCCATTTCTAGTTTTTCACGTACCTGCTGTTTAATCTTTTCTGTAAATTCGGGTTTCTCCTCCATGTACTTAATAGCATTGTCCCGACCTTGAGAGATATTTTCACCGTTATAGCTATACCAAGCACCCTTACGGATCAACACACCAGTTTCTTCAGCTAAATCTACAAGACAACCGATTGTAGAAATACCTTTGCCAAAGATAATGTCAAGCTTGGAGACTGGCTTTCGCAGATATTTAACCACGCCTAAGTCTTGATTCTCTGGGGCAGCGAAGTACTTAATTGGGTCATGCGCTTTGCCTTTGTCATTTGCGATACTAAAATGGTACAAACTGCGAAATATCATCTCAAACGTCTCACGTAATATCGTCAAAATTCGCCACTACTTTTGCTAAAATCTAGTGTAGATTGAGGTTTCGGCTCCCGGCAATATTTGGCAATATTTGGCGAGATTAAAATATGAATAAACAACAGGCGGCGGATTTTTTAGGTGTAAGTGTTCGAGCACTGGAGCGTTACGTCCAACAGGGCAAAATCAGCGTTCGCTATGAGAAAGGTAAAACCCGACCAACAGCCAATTTTGATGAGACGGAACTGGAAGCGTTTAAAGAGGAGCTTTATCAACCCAGTTACAAACCTGCTGTAGAAAGTCGCCAAAATCCGACAGGAGAACACGGGCAGAAAGATACAGCATTTGACCAGGATGAAGAAGGGGCGAGTTTTGGCGGAGATTCAGCGAACGAAACTTGCCAAATCACGACAACCTTACACTACCAGCAAGATACAAAAGTTTACCCCAGTGGCGAGATTGCGGAATTTGGCGAGAATCCCACAGTAATTGAACGGCTGTCAGCAGTCATCGAAACGTTGCTGGCTAGAACTGGAGAAGATACCCGTGTTCGCGTAGCTGAGAAATTACTGCTAACTATTGCCGAAGCTCAAGAGTTAACCGGGCTATCTCGCCAAGTCTTGAGAGAGGCGATTAACAAAGAAAAGTTGAAAGCCAAGGTTATCGGTAGAAGTTGGAGAATCAAGCGTGCTAACCTTGATGAGTATGTAGCAAGCTTGTTCTGAAATATCGCCAAATGTCGCCAAGACTTAGGACATTAGCTGCTTAATATTTACGAATTAGCTGTTATTCTGGGATTTCTACTGCCCCCATATCCTTCAAAGACGCAATAGTTGCCTGGGTTAAACCTGTAACCCCACGGATGTTCATACCTTCGTAGAGTCCATAGTTTGTTAGTGTCTCCAGGCACTCACCTGTTAAAACATTCCATAGCTTCACTGTCCGATCTTCACTGCCACTAGCCAGAATTTGACCATTTGGGTTAAAGGTAACTGACCGTATCCAGTGGGTATGTCCTTCTAAGGTTTTGAGGCATCTACCAGTGCGGAAATCCCATAACTTTATTGTTCGGTCTGTACTACCACTAGCTAAGGTATTACCGTCTGGGCTAAAGGCAACTGACAATACCCAGCTTGTATGTCCCTCTAAAGTTTTGAGACATCTACCAGTGCGGAAATCCCATAGCTTGATTGTTTGGTCTTTACTACCACTGATTAATGTATCACCATCTGGGCTAAAAGCAACTGACAATACCCAGTCTGTGTGTCCCTCCAAAGTTTTACACTCAAGACCTGTGTTGACATTCCACAAATGTACTTTTTGGTCATCACAGCCACTAGCTATGGTTTTACCTAGAGGACTAAAGGCAATCGACCATACCCCATTTTTATGTTGCAGTATTTTAAAGCACTGACCATGAGAGGTATCCCACAGCCTTACTGTTTTGTCATCACCGCCACTGGCTAAGATATTACCTGTGAGACTGAAAGCAACAGCCTTTACCCGATTAGTATGACCTTGAAATGTTTTGCGACAAAGACCTGTGCTGGCATCCCATAGCTTTACCGTCCAATTCTCACAGCCACCAGCAAAGGTTTGACCATCCGGACTAAAGGTAACTGTTCTTACCCCATTCGGGTGTACTGGCGAAGAGTTCAAGCATTCATCAATGCTAACATTCCCTATACTTGCAGTTTGCTTTGTACTATCTCTACCAAAAGTACCACCCTCCGGATTTAAAGCGATCGAGCGAACATAACTAAGATGTTCTTTTAAAGACAATAGTTGCTCACTCTCTCCAACTATTTGCCATAATCGAATCTCACCATCAGCGTCACTTGTAACTAAAAATTTTCCATTGCTACTAAATGATAGCGAATAAATGCTGTTGAAAGCTCTATTAAAAACAGATTTTGTTAAATCTGCGTGGGCAAAATTAACCTTACTTAAATTACAACCCCATAGGTCTGCCTGCCAAACTGTCAGGTAGGAAAAATTATACCCGCTTAAATCAATTTTTAGATGCTTAAGCAGATTGAGAATATTTCCAGCTGTATATCCCAATTCAAGTGGAGATCGCTGTCTTAGACTTTCTATAATTTCATTTAACCAATCTTTGACACCTCTTTTGCTTTTAAAAATACTAATCAGCCCATTTATAACTGGCTGGAGAATAAAGTGTATTTGAGCTTCCCTAATAGAACTTTTACTCTCTGCCTTCATTAAGGCATACTTTCTAAGAAATACAAGCTGTTGGGTTGCAATATCTTCACAGGCTAAATCTATCAATTCAGTAGTTACATATTCCATTATTACAGGTTGTAATGTGAAGCGTGCTGCAGCTTTTTCAATTAAACTGCGCCGTCCTAGAGATTCCAAAGCTTCCAACAATCTTTGTTGTGATACTGGTGCTACAATATCTTCTTGTAATTCTAAAAGCGAAATTGGCTCACGGTTAATTGTCAGCCAGTACATTATTTCTTTTTCTAAATCTGATAAGCGGTTAAACTGCTGTTCTAAAAACTGGCGATACTCACCAAAAACAACTGTATTTTGTTTTAAAAATTCAGAAATGTTGCTATCAAAAACATCTTCAATGGTGGTAGTTACTATCTTCAAAGCTGATGGATTACCTCCATAGTAGTTCACCAGTTCTTTGCATTCTTCATTAGAGACTAAAAAACCTTTATGTTGAAAGATTTTTTGCGCCTCCACCTGTTTGAGACCACTTAGGTGTAATGAATGAACTAATAGTGATTCTCCTTCGAGTGATGCCACTTCTTTGGGTTTTTCACGGCTTGTTAGCATCATGCAGCTTTTGTGAGAAACTTCTCCTACCTGTTGAAATAAGCGTCCATAATTTTCATATCCCTTTCGATAGTACCCAGCATAAGTGCCACTCTGTAGAATTGCCTCAACGTTATCAAGCAAAATCAGACAGCGGTGTAAGCGAAAATGATTAATCAGGTACGAAATTTTGGAATTTATGCTACTTTCTTGCAGCTCTGTTTTAGCCTTCTGCTTATTGGATAAAAATTGAATCAAATCATCTAAAACGTCTTGAATTAATGGAGCATTCCATAGCGAGCGCCAAATGACATACTCAAACTTATTCTCAATCTGTTTTGCTAACTTTACAGACAAAGAAGTTTTACCAATTCCCCCCATACCCAACACTGTAACTATTCGGGAACCTTCATTGATAATCCATTGCTCTAGTTTAGCAAGTTCTTCTGTACGCCCGTAGAAAGCTGAGACACAAATTGCTTCTCCCCAATCTTGATTCAGTGGAGTAACAACCTGTTCAATCCTCTCATCATTGGAAGCAGGTTGTGAATAGTCGCTTTCATTCAGTTCTAGATAAAACGCTTTGAATAGATGAATAAGTGTTCGTTTGTCAACTTTTTCTTCGCAAGCCATTACCCTTGCTAGGGTAATAGTAGTTAATCCTGTACGTTGGCTCAAGTTTTCAAAAGTGAACCTTGCTCCAAAGTTTTCCCGCCATTCTAATTCAAGTATCGTTTTCTGCAGCTTTTCTCTCCCTGAAGGGGTAAGAATAACACCACGGTGGCGTTTAGACTTGTGTTTATCTAGATTTTTCAGGTCTGTTTTGGTGTTAGATACTTCTGCAACCATATGTAAGTTTTTCATAAGCATCATTGGGAATAATAAGCTAACATCCAAAGCTTTACCAATTGTTTTAAAATTTATTTTATAGATTCATTATTAGTCTTTAAGTTTTTTTAAGAAATATGAAAAATATTTAAATTTTCCATACTAAGTACTAGTAAACTTGTTTAAGAATTCCGCGAAATTCTTTACTTGCCATGTAGCAAGGATGAATAGCGGTCTAAAGACGAGGTGCTAAGAAAAGGCAGAGGAATACTTTGGAATGTAGAAAAATGAATTGTGATATTTTATACAATTTTTCTTCAATTTCTTTACAAGTTCTTCAATTTTTTCCCTATAACTCACATCTTGCACCTGTACGAGTAAACCGCAAATAAGCTTACTTACAGCACATAAATACCCCAGAACTGATGCCATTACCTATATGCCTTGCTCACCGTATTGCTCGTCGATTGGCGGCTGTTCGCAAGACAGGGGTTTTACCCTACCTGCGACCGGATGGAAAAACTCAGGTGACCATCGCATATGAGGACGGACGACCTGTCGGAATTGATACTATCCTGATTTCCACCCAGCATACAGCTACCATTGGTGAAATTACAGATGAGGCAGAGGTGCAAGCCAAGATTAAAGAAGACCTCTGGTCAGCTGTAGTTGAACCTGTTTTTGTGGACCTTGATGTCAAGCCAGATGAGCAAACTCGCTTTTTGGTTAACCCCACAGGTAAGTTTGTGATTGGAGGTCCTCAAGGGGACTCCGGTCTGACCGGACGCAAAATCATTGTTGATACCTATGGCGGTTACTCGCGTCATGGCGGCGGGGCATTTTCTGGCAAAGACCCCACAAAGGTAGACCGCAGTGCTGCTTATGCCAGTCGCTATGTGGCGAAAAATATTGTCGCTGCAGGGTTGGCAGAAAAATGTGAGGTGCAACTGAGTTATGCCATCGGTGTCGCACGACCCGTAAGCATTATGTTGGATACCTTTGGCACGGGTAAAGTTGATGACCAAATCTTATTAGAAGTCGTCAAAGAGCATTTTGAACTGCGCCCTGCCGGTATTATCCATGCCTTTAATCTACGTAACTTACCAAGCGAAAGAGGCGGACGTTTTTATCAGGACGTCGCGGCTTACGGTCACTTGGGACGTAACGATTTAGACTTACCTTGGGAGCGTACTGATAAGGTAGAGTTGTTGAAGCAAGCTGTTGACAATCTAAGCGCGGCTATTGCGTAAGACTCTTGCGTGGAAGTTAGTAAATAAGCACCAATCCTGGAGCTAAACCAAACTATAGAGACGTGAAGTGCAAAGTTCCTTAAGGAACAAGGCATTTCGCGTCTCTAAAAATTTAAAATCTGTGATAGAAATGAAGCAGGTCAGGCAAACTATACTAGTCAATGGAGAAAAAATTAGAGATGAAAGGAGTCAATATCTACTGTCCAAGAGCATGGCTTCCTATTACTTGCGGGTGCTCTTTCATGAAATTTATATGCCCTCCTTTGTGAAAAGTAGCATTCTACTAGTTTGGGTATGGTTTACCATCAGCGAGAATAAAGGCACTTTGTAAAAACTTCATAATAGATCCTTAAAAACTTAGCCTTTATTTATAATCTAAACTTTATTTTCTACTGATAACTCCCCTAATCTTGTTAAAAAAGAAGATAAAGTGGTAGGTGTTAATCGCAAATTAATAAAATTGCAGCCCCTATACAAATTCACAGATTTTCGCGGGAGGGCAAGGAGAATTTGAGGTATGCAAACTCAAAAGCCAACCGCTGTTGACAGCAATATAGAAAGAAAACAAGTGTCAGCCGAACAGCCCTCTACCGACGAACTCCCAACCATTGAATTTCCCTCCCGAGGGAAACTCAAAGCTAGTTCTTGGCGAATTCATCAAAAGATAGGCTATGGATACTTTTTAGCGATTGGTATTGGTTTTTTAGGCTCGCTGACCGGTATAGTGATCGCTAACTATTATCGAGGAATTGAAATCGGGCAATTAAGCCATGCCCGGTACCAAACTCATATGCTTTCTAACTATAGGAATGCCTTAGTAGCAGCACAGTTACACAGTTCCAACTTAGTTGTTGTTATAGAAGACCCAGAGAGGCTGTCAAGCAAAAAATTTGACCTATTTAGGAGTTTTGACAGAGCTAAAAATGTCGAACAACAAATTACAGAATTCTTAGACAGTAAACCGGGAAGGTTAGCAGCAACCGA
Source organism: Scytonema sp. NUACC21 (assembly GCF_054684315.1). Classification (NCBI taxonomy): domain Bacteria; kingdom Bacillati; phylum Cyanobacteriota; class Cyanophyceae; order Nostocales; family Scytonemataceae; genus Scytonema; species Scytonema sp. NUACC21. The sequence continues at coordinate 34,614 of NZ_BAAFZH010000040.1, forward strand.
AAACACTTTACGAACTCTAATGCACGATTATGCAAGTAACTTAGACTCCTACGTTTGGCAAATTGATGCAGTTCTACAGCAACTCGAAAAACAGCCTCAACAGCAACAGCGAATTGCCTTTGCCCGAGAACAGTTACTAACAATTATGGGTGGTGAAACATCTCTCCGTCTCGATCGCTTACGCCAGCAATTGAGTAACATTTTGCAAAGTGCGGAAGAGTATGAGCGAGGAATAGAAAGAGATGTAGAGATTGCTAAAGGAGTCGAGAGGTTAATTGTTATAGTAAGTATGCTTCTATCGGTGGCGATCGCTGCTGTTGTTGCATGGCGCACTTCGCGAGCTATAGCAGAACCAGTTATTCTTGTGACTCAAGTTGCGGAACAGGTAGCCAAGAAATCTAACTTTGATTTGCGAGCGCCAGTCAGCACCGAAGATGAAATTGGGTTACTTGCTAAATCTCTAAATCGTCTCATTGAGAGAGTTTCCGAACGGACTAAAGAACTCCAACAAGCAAAAGAACTTGCAGAAGCAGCTAGTAAGGCAAAAAGTCAGTTTCTTGCCAATATCAGCCACGAGTTACGCACGCCATTAAATGCCATTATTGGTTTGAGTCAACTGCTCAAAGATGATGCTGCTGATTTTGGCATGGCAGAAGATTTTATCAGTGACCTTGAATCTATTAATGGTGCAGGAAGGCATTTGCTGACACTGATCAACGATATCCTCGACCTCTCAAAAATTGAAGCGGGGAAAATGACCTTTTACCCAGAGACGTTTGAACTGGCAACACTGATAAATAACATCATTATGACAGTCAAGCCCTTAGTGGAAAAAAATGGCAATGTCTTAGAAGTCGATTGTGATGAGGAGCTTGGCGTGATGCATACCGACCAAACCAAGCTCAGGCAAGTTCTTTACAATCTTTTGAGTAATGCTGCCAAATTTACCAACAACGGCAAAGTTAAGCTGGTCATTCGGAAAGAAAAGCAAAGCTCAAATGAGAACGGGTCTTCCAAAATGATTAATTTTACAGTTGAAGACACGGGCATTGGAATGACCTATCATCAACAGCAGCAGCTCTTTCAACCCTTTACTCAGGGGGATGCCTCGACTACCAAGAAGTATGGGGGCACCGGGTTGGGGTTGGCAATTAGCCGACACTTTTGCCATATGATGGGAGGTGATATTTCTGTTAAGAGTGAACCTGGAGAGGGCTCGATTTTTGCTGTTCGCCTTCCACTTTCTGTTAAGAATTAAGTGACGTGTCAGTACTCAATAGTAGTTGGTTGTGAGCACGGGTTCTTGACAAAAGTGTTGATGTTGCTCCATTTACGTAGAAATACTATCTTTATATTTGTTAAATAAAAATTATAATTCTTGAAATTTTGAACAATTGGTAGGTCAGTACTATTGACTCTACTGCAAGCAAGACTACAAGCGTCTGTAGTCCTACGGATAGCTTTCAGCGATCGCCCCAAAGCATGACAATTGAAATTCCTCTATAATGTGACATTACGCGATACGTGTTGCTCCCTCACGCCCATGACAACAACCAACGACTTTCTCAGTCACCTCAACCCCAGTCAACGCCGCGCTGTAGAACATTTTTGCGGTCCCTTACTAGTTGTTGCTGGTGCGGGTTCCGGTAAAACACGAGCGCTGACTTATCGCATTGCTAACCTAATTTCCCATCATCGTGTCGATCCAGAGAATATTTTGGCGGTGACCTTTACTAATAAAGCCGCACGAGAAATGAGAGAACGCATTCAAAAGCTGTTTGCCGAACGGTTGGCAATGATGGAATATGGTGAACGGTTTGATTTACTAGCAGAATACGAACAGAATAAACTGAAGTCACAGGTTTGGAAAAAAACTGTCAAACACATTTGGTGTGGCACTTTCCACAGTTTATGCTCTCGCATTCTCCGCTTTGATATTGCAAAATATGAAGATGAAAAAGGACGTCGTTGGACACAGAATTTCTCGATTTTTGACGAGTCCGATGCCCAAAGCTTGATTAAAGAAATTGTTACAAAACAACTTAACCTAGACGATAAGAAGTTTGAACCTCGTTCTGTCCGTTATGCTATCAGCAACGCCAAAAACCAAGGTTTATCACCTCAAGAATTCGAGAGAGAGCAACCTAATTATCGGGGACGGGTGATAGCAGAAGTTTACAGCTGCTATCAAAATCGCCTTGCAGAAAACAATGCTTTGGATTTTGATGACCTTATCTTCGTTCCTGTGAGGCTATTTCAGCAAAACGAGCAGGTTTTGGGTTATTGGCACAATAAGTTTCGCCACATTCTAGTAGACGAATATCAAGATACTAACCGCACTCAGTATGACTTGTGCAGAACTCATCAGTAACTGACCCATGTGACCCGCTTCTAGAAGACAGAAATCTTTTGCCAGTTCCCCATACATAGGGGCGATCGCATTGAGTTTTCCAATTAAAAATAGTGAAAAGGCAGATTGTTCAAAAATGTTTTGATTATCACCATAAACACTGCCCTCAATTTCGCTGGTGGTGCTGAGTAATACCAGACGGTGGTCGGCGGGATGGTAATAGTATATGCCTGCTTCTAGACCTTCGACTCGGTTGGGTTTGATGAACAAGTAAGTCTGCACGGGATAGAGACTGCCAGCAGAAGGATAGCGATATTTTGGTAAAGGATAATCATCCAATTTCATTTGCTGGAGACAGTTTAAAAACTGGCTGAACTGTTCCAAGGAAATAGGTTGAGGCAGAAATTGCCGATAACTCTGACGCTCTAAGTAAGTTTGACTGAGAACTTCATCAAACTCAGGCTGAGGCAATTGAATACTGAGTTGAGAAGATTTTAGTGGTCGTAATCCCGGTTGTTTCAGCTTAAATTCTATACGCTCTACAGCATCGGTCAATACTCCTTCAAGTTGAGGTGGTTGGTAAGCTTCAGCTAGATTTTGAGTTGATGTCAACTTGCGATCGCAGACGACATAAGCGACTAATTGTTTATTCTTTTGTGATTCTCCTACAGCAGTAACCACGGACTCCTTAACATTGGGATGCTGTTTCAAAGTTGCTTCAATTTCGCCGAGTTCGATACGATAACCATTGATTTTGATCTGAAAATCTTCCCGCCCTAAAAACTCAATGTTGCCATCGGGTAAATAGCGTCCCAAATCACCAGTGTTGTATAATCGCTCTTTGGTATGCGGATGAATAATAAAGCTAGCGTTTGTCTTCTCTTCATCCTGCCAGTAACCTTTTGCTAGACCAATCCCCCCTATATATAGTTGCCCAATCACCCACACAGGACATGGTTCCAATGCTTCATTCAGCACATATAAACGTTGATTACTTAGTGGTTTCCCATAGGGAATACTCTTCCAATTACAGTCAACTGTCTCAATAAGATAGTAAATCGACCAAATGGAAGCTTCGGTTGCTCCTCCCAAACTTACTATCTGTACATTTGACCACAGTGCTTGAATTTGCCCCGGTAAACTCAGAGGTAGCCAATCCCCACTTAACAAAGCTAAACGTAGAGATGAGAGGGATTTTTGTGGTGGTTGGGATAAATATTCCACCAACATCTGCATTAAGGCTGGAACTGAGTTCCAGAGAGTGACTTGTTGAGACACCATTAATTCTAGCCAGTGCGCGGGGTCTCTGATTTTATCTGGGGCTGGAATAACAATAGTTCCCCCTGCCGCCAGAATACCGAAAATATCGTACACTGACAGGTCAAAGTTCAATGCCGAAAGAGCTAGCACTCGGTCAGATGGGCTGACTCTAAAACGTTTATTGATGTCCAAAATTGTATTGACTGCACCTTGATGGTCGATCGTGACCCCTTTAGGCAAACCTGTAGAACCGGACGTGTAAATGACATAAGCTAAATCACTGGGAGCCTGCGCTAATTCTATGGAGCTAAAATCGCTATTTTCTGAGTTTTGACTCTCCACACATAAATACTGAATATTTGATGGCCAAGACAGGTAACGATTGAGGTGAGACTGGGTGAGGACTAACTGCACTTGTCCCTGTGCCAGTAAATACCACTGTCGTTCTTGGGGTAGTTCGGGATCGATGGGGAGATAAGCCGCCCCGGACATTAAGATTCCTAATACCCCGACAATTTGCTCCCACCCCTTCTCCATCACCACAGCAACTAAAGTATTGGGAGTGACTGCTAACTGCCGCAATTGATGTCCCAATTGATTGGCGCGTTGGTATAACTCCTGGTAAGTTAGGGTGCGATTTGGAGTCATGACGGCCCTGGAATCAGGTTGCAGTTGTACTCGTTCGATAAACAGACCGTGCAAAGTTTGTGAGGAAAGGGGTACAGCAGTATTATTTATTGCAATTCGCGTTTGAAGTTGAGCGTTGCTTAACAATTGTTGACGGGTCTCAAACCAAACTGATTCTGAAGTAGCTAGCTGCTTGAGCAAATTACAGTAAGCTTCAAACATATCGTTAAGAAAACCAACTGGGAAGAGTTCTTCGACTGCATCCCAGTTGAATAGTAATGCCCCATGTTGCTCTATAACTTGATGATCCAACCAAACTTGTGGGGTTTGGCTGATACTGTAGACCACTTCTCCTAACTGATTCAGCGACGATGTGTTTTGACCGAGTGATTCCAAACCTAGCGTGCTGGTAAAGACAATTGGCATAAATTGATAGCTTTCTCGCCGACGGCTGAGTTCTCGCTGAACTCGCAAACCACTAACATAGCCGTGGTCTAAATCTTGCCATAGTTGTTGTTGTATTTTTTGAGCGCGGGCGGTAAAAGTATTAGGAACTGAGTTATCTATTTCCAAAAGCGTGAGGGAGGTGAAGTCTCCAACAATTTGATTAACTTGGGGGTGCAAGGGTAGACGCTTAAACAGTGTGAGATTGATAGTAAATTTTGCACTTTTGCTCCACTGAGTAAGGATTTGGGCAAAAGCACTCAACAGCACCCCAGAAGGAGTCAGGTTGACTTGGTTAGCTCGGTCTTTCAATTGTTGCCATTGGGTTTGTGAAAGTTGAGCGCTGCGACGTTGAAATTTTGGCTTAGTAATGGAATTTGGGTTTTTAGCTAAGGGTAATTCTGGGGGTGTCGCTAAGGTGTCTAGGCGGTTAAACCAATATTCTTGAGAACGTTGATACTGGGGTGTATTTTCTAGAGTTGACTCTGCAAGCACATAATCTCGGAACGACAGTTCTAGGGGTGGTAATACCATCTCGAGATTTTGGTACAGTTGCGACCACTCCCGCATCAGCACAAACAAACTCCAAGCATCGCCAATCAAAGCGTCAAAGCTAAGGTGGAGTCGAGTCCGTTGTTCATCTAAACGAGTCGCTTGTATATTGAACAGGGGCCATCGATCCACAGATAAAACCTCATGAGACATACGATCGCGAATTGCTTGTAGCTGTGTGAAAATAGTTTCAGGTAACTGTCCGCGCAGGTCTACAACCTCTATTTCATAAGGAGAGACTGTTGTGAGAATTTGCTGCTGACCATCCGGTAAAATCACTGCTCTAAGCATATCGTGACGCAGGATGAGTTTTTGCCATGCCCGGTTTAACCTTGCTAAATTCAAGCGATCGCAATCTAGCTCTATATAACCATGAGCAGCAATATTGCCAAGCTCGAAGGCTTCATTGCGACCCAACCAATAAGCTTGTTGAATCTCAGTTAAGGGGAAGGGTTGATAGTGCTGCTTTGGATCTGGCACAATTGTCGGCAGAGGAACAAAGGATTTTTCCCATGCTAAGGATGGAGTTTGACAGTACTCTGCAAGCGTCTGGCTGAGCCCTGCCACTGTAGGAGATTGTAACAAACAACGTAGCGGCAATTCGATGTTAAATGTTTGTTGTAAGCGAGAAATAACTTGAGTTGCAAGCAGGGAGTGTCCTCCGAGTTCAAAAAAGTTGTCGTGAATGCCTACTTGTTTTAGTCTCAAAACAGAAGCGATGATATTGGCGATCGCTTTTTCAATGGATGTCCGAGGCGGGACAAACTCTGTGATTCGATACTGTTCTATATCAGGTGCTGGTAAGGCGCGACGGTCTAGCTTACCGTTAGGTGTCAAAGGTAGAGCCTCTAGGATTGCAATAGCAGACGGTAGCATATAATCGGGTAACTTCTGTTTGAGGAAATTACGCAATGCACTGCTGCTAAGGAATTCCTGGCGAGGAACAATATAAGCAACTATGTATTTGTTGTCAGCTTGTTCTTCTCGGACAACGGCTACTGCTGCTTGTACTTGAGGATGGGTACTAAGAACTGCTTCAATTTCCCCTAGTTCGATCCGGAAGCCACGAATTTTCACTTGATGGTCAATTCGACCAAGCAACTCGATATTTCCGTTAGGAAGGTAACGTGCTAAGTCTCCTGTTTTATACAAACGAGCTGAAGAAGGCAAAACAGAAGAATCTCCCTCTGTTTTTGCCTGATGAAAGGGATTAGGAATAAATTTCTCTGCGGTCAAGTCCGGACGGTTGAGGTAGCCTTGAGCTAAACCAACGCCTCCAATGTGGAGTTCACCAGGGACAAGCATCGGAAC
>NZ_BAAFZH010000041.1:0-42468 GCF_054684315.1 Scytonema sp. NUACC21
CTTGCTTCTTGTCAAAATTGGCAAGATGGCTACTACGCTGCATTTAGACATATGGCAAAAGAGGAACTCGACCTCGTTGTCCATCTTGGAGACTACATTTACGAGGGACCAGCAAACCCCAACAGCATCAGGCAGCACAATGGCCCAGAACCGGTCACCCTCGAAGAATACCGCAATCGCCATGCCTTGTACAAAACTGACCAAGACTTACAGGCTGTCCACGCCGCCTTTCCCTGGGCAGTAACTTGGGACGATCACGAAGTGGACAATAACTGGGCAGATGAAATTCCTCAAGACCCAGAACTACAGTCGCGAGAGCAGTTTCTTGCACGGCGTGCTGCTGCCTTCCAGGCATATTACGAACACATGCCACTGCGCCCACTCTCCAAACCTGAGGGCATCGATTTACAACTTTATCGCCGTCTTACTTTCGGTGACCTAGTTGAATTCAACGTCTTGGATACCCGTCAGTACCGCACCGAACAGCCTTGTGATGACGGCATCAAACCCCGTTGTGAAGAAGCTTTTGACCCAGGTGCCACACTCACTGGTTCCAAACAGGAGAAATGGCTGTTTAATGGTCTCAATCGTTCTCAAGCGCGTTGGAATGTTATTGCCCAACAGGTCGTTTTTACACAATATGACTGGACGGCGGGAGAAGAATCCGCTTTCAACGTTGATGCTTGGGATGGATATGTACCAGCCCGCCAGCGCATCCTTGACTTCCTCAATCAACGCAGACCTTCAAACCCAATAGTCATCACTGGCGACACCCACTCTAGTTGGGTCAGCGACCTCTTAGCAGACTTTAACAACCCCAGTTCTCACGTTGTGGGTACTGAGTTTGTGGGCACTTCAATTACCTCCGGTTTCGGAGCAAGCGACAGGATTGAAGCTGCTTTACCTGAAAATCCGTGGGTGAAATATTTCAACGGACGCCAACGGGGTTATGTTCGCTGCAACCTTACTCGTGAACGGTGGAGAACTGACTATAGATTGTTACCACAGTCTCCTCCCACTGGAGCAAATGTTCCCGACCCCGATGCACCAATTACGACAGCTGCATCCTTTGAACTTCCTAATGGGGGAGTTGTGACGCAGGTATAACTTAATTAACTTTCAACCCATTTGCCATCCATCCCCATACATTTGTTGTCTGGGGATTTTTTTAGGGAATTCCAAAAAATCAATAATTTTCTTGTGGGGTGAGCATCCCTGCGCGCCCAGTTAATCCCAACTGCCCCATAAAAATCTTTGTTCTAAAATAAAGGTGCAGTTACCCATGCTTGAAAAATGCCCTCTCCCTTCCCTGGCATGGACCCGTATCTTGAAGGCTACCTGTGGAGCGACGTACACAACGCCCTTGCCAGCAAAATCCGTGCTTTCCTCGCCCCACAACTCCGTCCCAAATATGCTGCACGGCTTGAAGTGTATGTCGTCGAGGACACTTCTCCATCTAGCGAAATTGGCATTTTATACCCGGATGTTGAAGTATTGCAAGTGCGACAACGCCGCGAAGTCGAAACTCCAACCCAATCATCCGGTGTGATGACAACCCCCGCACCGCTGACGCTTCCAGTCATCCAACCTGTGGAAGTCCGCATTCCTACTGTTGAAATCCGGGATACAGCTAATAATGTACTGGTATCCTGTATCGAAATCCTCTCTCCCGTAAACAAGCGCGAGCCTGGTATCACTGATTATCGCAAAAAACGCCAGCGATTGTATAACGCCAGCGTGCATCTCATTGAAATTGATTTGCTGCGTCGGGGGAACCGATCTTTTAACCATCCCCGCATTCCAGATGTTCCCTATTTAATAACTCTCACACGCGCATCTGAGGGCATGATTGACTTGTGGCCTCTAACATTACAAGAGACTCTCCCAACGATACCCGTTCCCCTGCGCGATGGCGACCCCGATGCCGTACTGGAGTTGCAAGCCGCACTTAATGCTATTTACGACGAAGCTGGGTACGATTTATCCATAGACTATACTCAACCCCCACCACCACCTGCTTTGAGTGACGCGGATATTGAGTGGATGCAAACACGCCTAATTCAACTTTAAGAAACATTTTTGAATGGCGCAAAGACGGCACTCAGATTATTGAACTTATTGCTTGTCTCATATCTTGCACTATCATCTTATTGCAAAAATCACAGCCCAAAAAGCTTATTCTTCCGTAGGGTGGGCAGTGCCCACCAGCCCTTATTGACAGTAAGACAACAATAGGTTTGAGAACTCCTACTATTAATGCAGTTCATCAATCAAGACGCAGCATACAGGTGGCTGCTGCTTACTAAGATACTCGTGAATGGATTCCAACTTTAATAAAGGCTTCATGACTGGAGATTTGCCATAACCGTTAAGAAGTGTTAAGTTTAGCAGTCAGCAGCCTGTACTTAAAATTTCAGCATTCAGTAATTATGGTTCAAAACTACCAAGTTCGAGAACAAGAAACCATTTTGCAAGAACTCAATGGCTACAACCCAAGTGTATTTCCAGCTTTCCACCAAACGGTTCAACATCATTTCCCTGGAACTTTGCCATTAGAAAGCTATATGAGCAAGACCTATGAGTGCTTGAATTCTTATGGCTTTACTAATGAAAACACAATGGGAATGGTGGCTATATGTCGTGATGAGATTACAGATCCACTCTTTGACGCAATCATTCGATATTGGGGGAAAACATTCAACTGTTGCAGCTTAGCCGGGTTTGTGACAATGGGCAAAACGGGTTTGGCAGCAGCAACAGACCATACTCCCATATTTGAAGGTCGGCGTCGTTTCACTTTTTATGCCATGCCTCATATTGCTATTTCTCGGTATGGCGAGATTGGGAAAGTATATCGCCAAGGTCTCGACAAACCCTCTCATGCTTGCGGTGCATTGGAAGCTATTGTCAAAGAAATTGAATTAGGATGTCTCAGTCTAGAAACTGATATGCAAGATATTGAACAAAGTATTGTTCGGCAGAAAATTCTTTCTACCCTCCAATATGGAGAGAAACCTGATTTAGTTGGGATTACAAAGTTAGCTTGCCAAATTATTTCTAAAGATATAGAAAAGCTGTTGAGGACCTTAAACTCATCTGTATTCAATTATGCTGTAATGACAGGTATTCAAATTCACGGTCCTTTGGAAACACAATGGGTCTACCCTCAAAATTTTTATGTTGTTGGACCTGAGGGAAAAAAAGCGATTGATTTGTCGTAGGTTGGGTTGAGGAACGAAACCCAACACCCATACGATGCACAACCAAACCCAACACGCACACGATGGGGAACGAAACCCAACACCCATACGATTCACAACCAAACCCAACACGCACACGATGTGGAATAAAACCCAACACCCATAAAATGGGGAACCAAACTCAGCACGCACACGGTGTGGAAGAAAACCCAAGACGCACACGATGGGGAACCAAACACATATAAGACAATGTTGGGTTTCGCGCTTTGCTCAACCCAACCTACGATGATGAATTCGTAATTCGTAATTAATTGAGTAATTACGAATTATGAATTGTGGATTACTTAACGGTTACCTTACCGCCAGCTTCTTCGATCTGCTTCTTAGCAGCTTCGGCAGCATCCTTAGCGATCGCTTCTTTAACTGGCTTGGGCGCAGATTCCACCAAGTCTTTTGCTTCTTTCAGACCCAAACCGGTCAATTCACGTACAACTTTAAGTACGGCAATCTTCTTATCAGCGGGAACTGATTCCAGAATAACGTCGAACTCGGTCTGTTCTTCTACTGGTTCAGCAGCAGCTGGTGCAGCACCAGGAGCAGCCATCATCATCATTCCACCGGCTGGTGCAGCAGCACTTACGCCAAAGGTATCTTCAATTTGCTTCACTAACTCAGCTGCTTCGAGCAAAGTTAAGTTTTTTAGTTTATCCAAAATTTCATCAGTTACTGCAGACATTGATATAACTCCTGTAATGTTGATTAAGTTGATGGTTAGTGGTTAGTGGTTATTGGTTAGTTGTTAGTTGTTTTCCTATTAACTACTAACTATTAACTACTATCTACTAACTACTAATTAGGAAGCACTTTCAGTTTCGCCGCCGCCTTTTTCCTTATCAGCAACAGCCTGCAAAGCACGAGCCAGAGAACTGGGAACCTCGTTGATACCAACAGCGAGCTTGGTAGCCAAACCATTGATAGCGCCTGCAATTTGCGCCATTAACGGCACCCTCCCCTTAATAAGGTCTGGGTTAGGGAGGGGTATTTTTATTACAAGTGTTTAACCGAACATGATATCAGTGGACAAAAGTGTACAATACATACATACTGTGTGATATTAATTGGTATGACAAAGTATGTAAAACCAATTGTGCTACTGGCAGTAAAAAGCTTAAGTCCAATTTCAAGACCTCGAATTACCCTGGTAAAGTCAGTTCTGATCTGGCAAGGTAAATAAAGAAAGACAAATTCTTGCACATCAATTGCTGTCTCTACCACCTTGATAAATATGAACCTTATTTGGGTAACTCTTTTCTCTTGGCTTTGGCTCAAGGAAAAACTCAATCTTCTCACTGCCAGTGGTATTGGACTAGCTCTTTTAGGCGGAGTCTTAATAAGTTTAAGTGATGTGAAGGCAGGCAACGTTAAAAACCACTTTCTGTTAGACGAATTTCTAGCTCTGATGGGGGCTAGGGCAGGAAGCTCATACTTACTTTTAGGGCGTGAAGCCCAACGACGGGGGCTGGGCATTGGAGCCTATGTGACAGTAGCATACACCACAGCTAACCGAATTATTTGGTCATTTGTTATTAGCAAAGATTTCAAATACATTTACATTTTGTAGGCTAGTTCTATTTCTTCTCGCCCACTTACTTAAACTCCAGTGGTTGTCATTTAACTTCAAATAAATTTGAAATCTTTTTTACTGACAAAAAAATATTTTCAAGCCTCATCAGTATCTATACATCTGGTGAGGCTTTTTGATTATTGCATTTATTTTTTTGGTGAGAAGCTTCAAATTCAAAAGATGATGATTGGTTTTTTTAATGATAATAATAAGCTTAAGCTTAGACAGCAATTTTAAAGATTAACTTCACGATCAACTCCTCGTTCATCACTGGTCTGTAGGGCTATGAATCGGCAATCTAAATAACGAAATACTTTTTTTGCAGTACCCAGAAGTCTTTAGTAAGTAAAAAAAATGAACCCTAGAAAATAACTTTTGGAAGTACTGTTAGAAAAGAACTCTGTGTAAATTTCATTTCCTGGGATACAAAAAAATGTTAGCGACTACTCAAACTCCCCTTGTTTCTTATGAAGCAATACAAAAAGCTGCTCGTATTATTAAGTACGTCTATCAGTTTTACTTTCCACTGCATGGTCTTGATTCAAAGGAGATCTTCAATTACTATCCAGTTTTTACATCTGTAGAAGCTTTGATTTACCAAGCTGACGTGATTATGGAAGCAGGACAAAATGCGAAAATTACATCCAGACAAAATGAAGATCTTCACAAAAGTATAAAACAGTTGCAAATGAATTGTTTAAAATTATTAAAGGATTTGGACTTATATGACTCAAAAATTGAACAAGAAATAGCTCTTGGAGAGGAATTTATCAAATTAGAAAACAAGATAATGGTTGGAGGAGTAATTAAACATTCAGAGGTTATGCGTATTGCAGAATTACGTTCCTCTGATATTCGCCTTCTTCATCTCATTTTATTTCGTCTGCTTGAAAAACCGTATGACGAGAAGCTTTTATCTCTCGTTTGGCCAATAGAGGTTATTGCTGACATTGAAGACGATTTCAAAGGTTACGTTGATGATGTTGCTCAAAATCACTACAACACTTATCGTATGTTTGTAACACTTTACAAAGAAAATGCGCCAGAATATATAAAGGCTGAAATAGATTTTTACGAAAATCTATTTCAGGAAAGACTTGCTAATTTTCCAATAGATATGCAACAGAAATTCCTGGCGCTGTATTCTCAATTTCGCCAATCTAATTATTTTGCTATTCCCAAACCAATTCTAGAGTAATTATGTTTATTAGGGTAAATAAAGCTAGTGACTGCCTTAACAGAAAAGTAGTTTTCCTCATGTGCCGTCTTCTTAGTTTCTCCCGAAATCAGTAATTATGGTGAGCACTGTTTTAGTAAAAGACATCAACCTTTCCTATTACCTTCACCGAAAGAAGCCACTGTGGAATGTCATTGTCATCTTCTACGTTTTTAGTGGTTACTGCGGTGGAATCGCACTCCTGCTATCATCTAATATTTGGCTCAACACTTTAGGAGTAGTGTTACTTACCCACAGTTTGGTTCTCTCAGCTTATCTGTCCCATGAGTTCATGCATGGCACAATTTTTACTAATATGCAGTGGAACGCTATTGGTGGAAATATCATGCTATGGCTGAACGGTGGCTGTTATGCAAGATTTAAGGATTTAGCACAGGAACATATTTCTCACCATGTTAATAAAGCGGATTCTGTAGTTTTTAACTTGCCCGCTTTTATTAGCAATCTTCCAAAGCCAATTCGCAGCTTGATTTTAGCGCTAGAGTGGCTATATTTTCCGGCAATTTCTTTCATCCTCCAGTTTTGGGCATTGACTGCTCCTTTTTGGAATCCCCAACGTCGAGATGAACGTCTGCGCGTTACAATTCTGCTTATAGTACGCTCTTCGTTGTTTATCTTGTTAGGATTAGTGTCACTAAAAGCACTAGCGCTTTACTTTCTCTCTTACATTGGGATGATCGAAGTACTGCGTTTTATGGATGCCTTCCAGCATACTTATGAAGAATTTCCCGCGGGTTCACCGTTACCCAAGCGCGATCAAGCCTACGAACAAGCTAATACCTTTACGTGCTTAATTTCTCGGCGCTACTGGTGGCTGAACTTGTTACTGTTAAACTTTGGCTACCATAATGCCCACCATGCACTGATGAAATGTTCCTGGCACAGTCTGCATGAACTAGACAGAGATTTATTCACTGTACAAAAAGTTCATTATTTGACATTGCCACAATTACTAAGAAATTATCATCGTTTCCGGATTTCTCGCATTTTTTTGGGTCAAGGTAAAGCGGTAAACAAGCATGGAAATTTAGTTCTGAATGCGTTTTATGGTGCTGTAGGCGTATCTTTTTTGGTAAAGTCTTAATAGTTGCGTTGAAAAAACTTGCGATACCTCAAGGCATACAAACTATCTTCACTACTCGTTTGTTGAATGAAATAACGCTTAACTGTTTCGACATTACGGCTCTTATTGCCTCCCCATATCATCTGAAGTTTGTTATTTACTAGAGGAAACATATATGCACCTGAGTGAAGTAATTCATCCAAACCAATTACACGGTCTGTCAATTGATAAACTCCAGCAGATTGCGTGTCAAATTCGAGAAAAGCACTTACAAACTATAGCAGCTAGTGGTGGTCACCTTGGTTCTGGATTGGGTGTGGTAGAACTGACCCTAGCACTTTACCAGACTCTGGATTTGGAATGTGATAAAGTTATTTGGGATGTAGGTCACCAAGCCTATCCGCATAAATTGATTACTGGTCGCTACAATCGCTTTCACACACTGCGGCAAAAAGATGGTATTGCAGGGTATCTCAAGCGCTGTGAGAGCAAGTTCGATCACTTTGGCGCGGGACACTCTTCCACTAGCATCTCTGCTGCTTTAGGCATGGCTTTAGCGCGAGATTTGAAAGGCGAAAAATTTAAAGTAGTGGCCGTAATTGGTGATGGTGCCTTGACTGGTGGCATGGCTTTAGAAGCAATTAACCATGCAGGTCACTTGCCCAAAACTAACCTGCTGGTAGTTCTTAACGACAATGAAATGTCCATTTCCCCCAATGTCGGTGCGCTTTCTCGCTATCTTAACAAGATACGCCTGAATCCATCGGTGCAATTTCTCTCTGACAACCTCAAGGAACAGGTCAAGCAGATTCCTTTTGTAGGGACTTCCTTGTCTCCAGAACTAGGACGTCTTAAAGAGGGGATGAAGCGTTTAGCAGTGTCGAAGGTGGGGGCTGTATTTGAAGAACTTGGCTTTACTTACATCGGACCTGTGGATGGTCATAATTTGGAGGAACTAATTGCTACCTTTGAACAGGCACATCAAATACTTGGACCTGTATTGGTGCATGTAGCAACAGTGAAGGGTAAAGGCTATGAACTTGCTGAAAAAGACCAAATTGGTTACCATGCCCAAACTCCCTTCAATCTAACCACAGGTAAAGCTTATCCCTCCAGCAAACCCAAACCACCCACTTATACCAAAGTCTTTGCCCATACCCTGACAAAACTCGCCGAACAAGACCCCAAAATCATCGGTATTACTGCCGCGATGGCAACGGGCACAGGCTTAGACAAACTGCAAGCCAAATTACCCAATCAATATATTGATGTAGGCTATTCTTCGAGATACAAAGCTGCTCCCACGCCAACTGGGACAGAAACTAAAATGACTATCAAACCCAACATGAGGCTGCTGGTAATTGCAGGCAGAATACCCCCTCTATCGGGAAAGCGAGAAGGTGTTTCCGTTATGAAACCGGGCGTCAAAAATCTCCCCAATCCATCTTTACAAATATCAAAAATGAGGAGAGCAAGGACGAATAAACCAATGAGCAAACCCAGAAGAAAAACGATCTCAAAGACTTTGCCAATCTTTTCTCTACTGTCTATATTGTCAGTAAATTCATCCGTTTGTTGTTGAAAATTCTCTGGGTGAATGGAATTAGCCATGTCAATTAATCGTACTTCTCTTTAAAACGTTTCGTAATCCAGTTGCTGACAATGTTTAGAGCCAAAGTGATCAAAAACAAAACTGCTCCTACAGCGTATAAAGTCTTGTAGTTAAGACTGCCACGAGGACTGTCTCCACCAGAAATTTGCGCCATGTAAGCTGTCATGGTTTCTACTGACTCATAGAGGTTCACAGTCAACTTGGGCTGTTGTCCTGCGGCGATGACGACAGTCATTGTTTCACCCACCGCTCGAGAAATTCCCAAAATAATCGAGGCTGTGATTCCAGAAAGGGCAGCAGGCAGAATCACCCTGAATATGGATTCGAGTTTAGTGATCCCCAATGCGTATGCCCCTTCACGTAAAGAACTAGGAACAGCTTGTATGGCATCTAAACTAATAGAGCCAACAGTGGGTATAATCATGACTCCCATCATCAAACCAGCACTTAAGGCATTAAAGATTTCAAGTGGGAGAAAACTCCGCAGAAACGGTGTCACGAATAAAAGGGCAAAGTAACCATAAACTACCGTAGGGACTCCCGCCAGAAGTTCTACCGCAGGGCGTAAAACTGCTGCTACTTTTGGTTGAGCGTATTCACTCAAATAGATGGCGGAACATAAGCCTAAAGGAATAGCAACAGCCATAGCAATAGCCGTAGTTAATAAGGTGCCATTAATCAATGGCCAAATTCCAAAATGTCTTTCGGAAAACAACGGCGTCCACCGTGTATCAAGAAAGAACTTAGCAAATGAAACTTCTTGGAAAAACTCAATCGCTACTCGAAAGATAATGACAACAATTCCAATGGTTGTTAGGACTGAAACCAAACCGCAACAAAATAAAATTACGGCAATAATTTTATCCTGAATATCGTCAAAGGCTTTCTTTTCCAGTGAGCGATCGAAATCATCATTTAAGTAATTTGCGCCCCGCATAATCATTTATTTGTGAATGGTGAACATCTTGCTAATTGAATCATTAGCCATTAGCCAACTAAAGATATTTTGTAATAGCCTGACCGGGTTTTGCATCTTTGAAATTAGAGCCCGTTTTTTTAGCAAGAAGCCTTTGTTTTGTCTTGGCATATGCGTCATCTGTGAGTTCAATATAGCCTGACTCGCGAACCCACTTCTTAGAATTATCCAAGTAGAAATTAACAAACTCCTTGACTGCTGGCTTACTTTCTAAAGCTGGCTTGCTGACATAGATAAAGAGCGGACGAGACAAAGGTGTGTAAATGTTCTGAGCCACTTTCTCTGGAGGGTCTGGTGTTTCACAGTTTCCTTGTGGGGTTTGTATGGCGACTAGATGCAGGTTATTTTTGTTAGCTAAATAGTATGAAATTCCTACGTACCCCAAGGCAGTCTCATCCCCTGCAACACCTTGAATCAAGACGTTTTGATTGTGGCTGGGAGTAAAATCGGTGCGACTGGCTTTAGTCTTTTTATTGATGGCTTGTGTAAAATAGTCAAATGTTCCAGTATCGGAAGCAGGGGCATAAAGCTTTAAGGGTGTATCGGGAAATTTCGGGTTCACTTGATTCCATCTGGTGACTTTATTTGCTGATTTGGGGCTCCAAATTTTGTTAAGTTCTTGGACAGACAAACAGGTTGCAAAGTCATTTTTCTGGTTTGCTATAACAGCGATACCATCCAGAGCGATCGGCAGTTCTATAAATTCAATTCCACTCTTCTTACAAGTTTGAATTTCTTCTTTTCTAATAGAACGTGAAGCACCAGCAATATCAATTTGACCGGAACAAAACTTGCTCATACCCCCACCAGTACCACTAGAAGCAACACTAATCTGGGCATCAGCTTTCATCTTTTTGAATTCTTCAGCAACGGCTTGATGGAGAGGGTAGCCTACAGCTCCACCATCAATGCTCACCTGCTTGTTGTTCTCCTCAGCACTACTGCAAGCAGTTATGCAGAATGCAAGAAGCATGAGTAGGCTGGGTAAAGCTTGACGTTCTAATTGAATATGCAACAACATTCTCACTTTAAGCAACTAACTTGATTTATGTACAATACACCTGCAAGAGTGTCGAGATAGGTGCAATGACTGCAACCAAAACATCTTTGAGCTAAATTCTCAAAATAGTATCAGATCTCATACCTTTATTTTTTACTAAAAAATATAAATGCGATCGCCTAGATGACCGATAAGGGCGATCGTCCGGATAAGAAACTTCTGTAACAATTACTGGGTAAGCTCTCAAAATACTAATGCCAGGTATGTTTGATAGTGGGGATCGATTCAGTACACTATAAAATAACCTCAAAACTATGAGAAATTAGGTTTTGCAGTTAATCGGTTCCGAATCAGTTCGGTGTTTACTCTGAGATTTCGTTGACATCGCTAACTACGGTATCTTGGTAAATTTACCGTATTGTAACTGTTATGACTCTGAAAAAATCATAAATTTAACACTATGAAATACTTTTTTTCCATAAGTTCCTAGCTTATTACGTTTTTGACAAATTTTGATTTGTTTGATATGATACACGTCTTTGCGATCGCAAAGGTTATATCAGCTTCTACCCTTTTTTGACTAACACCTATCTGCTTCTCAGGAGCGGCGTTTTAGGTATGAGTAGAGAGCTTCAGTGTAGTTCTGGCAACTAATTGTGCCTTTTTTAATCCTTTACAATCTAGTATTTTACCTTAAAACAGGCAGATTTTATACTTTTATTTGTGTATATATCCCTTTACTCTTATAACACTTAGCATTAAAAAAAGTCTAGATTTTTTAAGAAATTTACAATCTAAATTCAAAAACAATCAAAAGAAACAATTTGTATTTTTTATTACACACTATCCAAGTATTTACTGTAATAAATATAACAAAGCTTGTTCTGCGAAGGAAATAAAATTTTTACATCTTTTCATATACCTGCTTTTATTTCCACCAACCTCCTGGGATCGCAAAGCGATCGCGTGCTTTAGTCTAAACTCCAGTGTCTAAAATCTACTCACGCAATTGCACCCTTTTTTACCAATCAAAAAAAACTGATATTTTAAGAATTTGTTTGCTTTTTTTGTATGCAGTACAGTGGAGAATTATTGAATAAATCCACTCAAACATAAAAGGCCATGAGAGAAAATCCCAAGCAACAAATCCGTATATGGGCAATGTTGTGTCATCTCTCAGCTTTATTGTGGATACCACTGGCTTGGTTATTATTTTTTGGTATTCCTTTATATCTACCGTTTCTCAATATATTGGGTCCGCTTATTGTTTGGCAATTAAGGAAAAAGCAAGATCCCTGGATTGACTTCCAAGGAAAAGAAGCTGTAAACTTTCAGCTTTCGTTAACAATGTATGCCTTTATCATAATAGCCATATCTTTATTGCTGGTTTTGGCAACAGGTGGAGTTGCACTGACAACAGATTTACCATCAAACTATCTAGAAACTATTCTTAATTCTTTATTAGCTATTCTTAGTATAACTATTATAGTCTTAATGGTGTCAAAATTCATCTTAGTAAGTTTTGCAGCTATCAAAGCATATCGGGGGCAGCATTATCGCTATCCTTTCACCATTAGGTTTTTAAGATAAGCCATTAGGTAGGTCGGTAAGAAAAAACTGGTAAGGAGCCAGCAAGATGATATACTAAAAGATTATATTATAAGGAACTCATTTAGCTGTGATTGGTGTTGCAGTTGTTGGTACAGGATTCGGGCAAAAAGTTCACATACCTGGATTTCAAGCCTACCCTCATACGGAAATAGTTGCTATATACAATCGAGATTTGGATAAAGCTAAAGCGATCGCACAATCTCACAACATACCCCATGCCTGCAACGCAATAGAAGACATCGTTAAATTACCAGAAGTACAAGCAGTCAGTATTTCCACACCGCCAGGGGAGGTGAGGAGGGGTAAAAATTGCGTGCAATTTCCTCCCCTTGATAAGGGGAGGTGAGGAGGGGTAAAAATTGCGTGCAAAATTAAAAAAATTGTGACTAAAAGTTTATATAAACGAACGGAACGACCGTTTTTCCATCTTAACAAGGAAAAGCTATCGTCCCGTTCAGGTGAAATCATTCAAGATTCTGCCTTTATTAAAAACCATAATCAATCTTTGCACCTTCACTCAAACTCATGTTGGGAAGATTGACCAAATCGTAAATATCACTGAAGGAAAGTTGAAAATCAATGGAATCAAAAGTTAAGACAGAATTGACAGTATCATACTCAGTGAGTATCCAACTGCCTTTTGAGTTTTTGGTATATTGTTCTGCATAACAAGTATTTTGGTCGATCGTGATATATTCCCGAAACTCTGGGATTGACCGATAAAAGCGGAATCTATCTGAGTCCGTATGGTTGCTTGTTAACCTGGAAGACACTTGAACAATTAAGAGGGGATTGGTCACTGTAGTGTTGTCTGTTCCCTCGTAGAATGGTTCGCCATCAATAACCATCACATCTGGATAAGTATACTGATTGTAACGCGGTATCCACAAACGAACATTACTGAAATAGACTCGATAATTTTTTCCCCTCAGAGCAAATTTTAAGTAAGAATATATATTCCCTGTAATTTGGTTGTGTTCGGTTGTAATTCCCATCATGGGTACTATTTCTCCATCTAGGTATTCGCTTTTGTAACCAGTTGTTTGGTCAATTGCTAGATACTCGTCACGGGTATAATAACGTTTTTCCTGTAGCATGCACTTTCTCCTCCTGAGTATTGCTAATTACGCAATGCTTCCGCGTTTTCTTGCTTCCTTGTATGAGGTTCCTACATTTTTTAGACCAGCCCTAATCATTTGTCGTTCCAAAAGAGAAAAGAACCTTGCTTTATCCCCACCCTTAACTACAGCTTGATTGTGCGCTTCAGCTACCGCCACAGGATAACCATAACCTTTCTGCACTTGTCCCAGCATTAACCCTAATGCTTGGTTAAACATATTCGTGTCTTGAACTACCCATGATGGTACCTCTATCCGAGCAATTTCGGTACCGACGTGGATGTAACAAAAGTAAATTTGCTGACCTTCATATAAGTCAATAATACGAGCATTGCTGCGCCATAGGGGACCGCGTTGTCCCGGCTTGAGTTGGGTTGCCCAAAGAGCAGTGTCTCGCAAAGGTTCAAAGACTTTACAAGGAACTTTCTCTAATTGATTCGGGCAAAAACTGACACAGTCTGGAACTTGGTGGGGACAAGCTAAAAGACGTAAAAAGTTAATCCCTTCAACGTTGCGAGAGGCGCTAAGATAGCCCATCAGGGGAATTTTTGCATCACGCAATTTTCCCCAAGCGTCTAGGATGGGGGGTAAAATTTCATGGCGTGCATCGAAGGGCAACTGTTCTAAAAACCAGTAAATTAAAGATCCATCCACCATTGCTAGCATTGGCACCCCTTCTATTCCCTTATTCCCCTGTTCTGCCATGACGCTGCAAGCCAGTTCTGCCAGCACCGTTGCTTCACTGGCTGTACGGCGGAAACTCATCCACTCTTCAGTACGAATACCCCATTGACGGGAAACGTATAAATCCTCCGACCGATAGAATATTTCAGGTAAGCTATCTAAAAGCGGGTGACGGTTTTGTCCGTAGTGCAAAACAACTCTACCTATGTTGAGAAGATAGCAATAAGCGATTTCGTGATGGCTTGGAGCTATTTGGGAACCATCCGTAGCAATAACGGTATGGATTTTAGGGGGAGATGGGAGATCGACACAGGTATTGAGGGGTTCTACTGGGGTTGCATTGGCAAACAGGATGCGATCGCGCCATTTTTCCTGTTTTTGCACCAACTCATCCTGACATGTCAGAGCGTTGTGGAGATGATTTTGAGCTTGTTCTAAACGATGGCGACTAGCAGTAGCCTCTTGAGTCAGATGTTGACTCAAACCCTGCATTTGTGATGTAAGTTTGGTTAGGTCGAGCATAGTTAATACCAGTTATTGATGAGTAGGGCGGGTTTAATCCATAAGCTTGTTTTGTGGTAGCCAGAACATACTTGACTCAACCCGCCCGTACAGTCGTTAGTAGTAAAAACGTACCATTAACGACTCACCACTGACCACTTACCAATCAGAAAAATCTTCAGCAAACAGAGCAAGAGGCAACAATCGAATTCGGGGATCGTTTTGAGCAGCTGCTCTTTCCATCGAAGTATTGTAACCCCAGTCTGCTAGAAAGAGTTTAACCTCCTGTAAGTCTGGTTGCTGTTCGACTAACTGTAAAGTTTTTAATCTGTCTTCCACAAACCACAAACTATCTGGGGTGGTATTTTCTGCGCGAATTAATTCTCGCAAAGTCTCATATTTAGGACGCTTCACTTCTTTACCAAAAATAACTTCTTTTGGTAGTTCAACCCCTTGTTTTCCTAAGAGTTGTTGTGCAAAACGACCTTCTTTGGTGGTGACAATATATAATTTAATTGGGCTTGAAACAGTCGTTTTGAGTTTTTCAACAACTCCCGGATAAAATTTGTGCAGGCTTAGCCAACTGTCCAAATCCTTGGCTATCCATTCATCTCTTTGTCTATCCAGTTTACTACCTATTTCTGTTGCCTTGAAATTATCTTCTTGTAAAATTTGATGGGCGATCGCTCCCCATTCCTGAAGAATCTTTTCTTCGGCAATTCCCTGAAGTAGCGCTTTGATTAAAACTGGCATTTCCCAACCTGTTTCAATCACCGGTCTCAACCGATAGAATTTGGAAGCTAAACCATCCGGCGGTGTCTGGTCTTCTTGTAACCAAACATGACAATAGGTACGCCAAGATACCTCAAAGTATTCAATCAGTCCGTCACAAATGACACCATCAAAGTCTAGAGCTAGAATTTTCGGACGAGTTGCCATCGTTTGTTTTGAAGATTAGACTGCTGATGTCAGCTTACCTGACAAAGGAAAATAATGCAGCAGCTATTAGCAAACGGTTTTAAAACACAGATTTGCGGCTGCATTTAGGCTAATTTTACAGCAGTGCTGTAATTCTTATATAAAGCAAAATTTATAAAAAATTAAGTAGAAATATCAAGCCTGTTTACAAAACCACAAAGTTACAAATAAATCGGAGGTATAGCGACCAGAGTTTTGCCACTGGTAATCTATGATGAACACAAAACTTTTAGGTATGTTAACTGCAGCTACCGCCTTAACAGTATCAGGCGTAGTCGCATCTGCCGGAGTTGCTAGTGCAGCAACTCTTGAGTACACGGCACAATACAACCCAACTGAGATGGATAAGGAGAATGTGCCTTACGAGGGATATGGTTTAACAGACATCATAAAATCTCCTTTAAGTATCCAAAAATTTGATTCAAAGCTCGGCACACTTAAGAGTGTAAAGATAGATTTTAGCGGCGATATCAAAGGAGATGCACAATTTGAAAGCAGAAATGCAACCCCAAGTACGGTGACTGTAGACCTTTCCGGTCTGGTCAAGCTAAATATGCCAGACGGGTCGTCTTTATTGGAGTTAAATCCGCAACAGCAGTACAGCTACAACGTTACCCAATTTGACAAAATCACTGATTTTGGTGGTACTTCTGGTAAGACACTGGAGGGACTTGTAGCCAGTAAGTCTGATACGAAAACCTTCACCGATAGCAGCTTATTGCAGTCGTTTACAGGTCTTGGTAACCTAGACTTTTTGTTCACTGCTCTTGCGACATCCAACGTTACTGGACCTGGCAATATCATATCCAGTGTCTCTACATATGCTAAGGCAAGTATCAAAGTCACCTATGACTTTGAGGAATATCGGAAGAAGGTACCAGAACCTTCAGCCCTACTTGGTATAGGTCTCGTTGCTGGAGCTTGTTTGCGGTTGAAAAAAAGCAGTGCAACTAATTCTCTAACCGAGAAAAGTTGCTAACTTTAGGTTGGGTAAAAATACCATGTCTGGGACTGAAAAGTAACGCCAGTAGAAATAAGCCCGATACAACCAAAACAATTGCTGGTCCTGAAGGAAAATTGTAAAAGTAGCTGAGGTACATTCCAGTAATACTAGAGAAGACACCAATAGACGCGCCTAAAACCATCACTTGATGCAAGCGTTTAACTAGTAAATAGGCAGTGGCTCCTGGTGTAATCAAAAGTGATAGTACTAGAAGTAAAAACCACCATCAATTATTTCTACATGTCGTTCAACATAGTCCCACACATGATCGATAACGTGCTTTCCTGCCATTGTGTTGGAATCTAATCGTTGACACAGTTGGCTGTAAACTTCATTCCAAGGCTGTCCGACTTTTGAGCGCAAAAACCGACGCAAGGGACCGAGATGGTCTGAAAGATACTTAGATTTATTTCTTGGTTTAATCAGGTAGGGATTCAACAACCCATCCTGAATTGCATCCTCAGTGATTTTGTGCAATTGCTTTTTAAAGCCAGTCACCTTTTTGAGGCTAATTTTCATCCCACCCCGAGGACGCTCAATCACAATCTCGCTCAAACGATGTTCGCTCATATATCAAGTTGTTTAAATGCAGTTGTACTAATTGAGTTGTTATTAAACATGAATTAGCTAACATCATTGAACTCACCTCTGTATTGAGTAAAGATTATAAGTCTAGTGGAGCCGTCGGGAATTGAACCCGAGTCCTGGAGCCGTCCGTTTGTTGGCTTCGGAGCAGTCGAACACCAATCGCGACCCCAAAATTGGCATCTATGCAATTGTCAAGGTTTCAAGGAGTTTTAGTTTTGCCTTTTGAGGAGGCTTTTATGCTTATACTACATATGTAATACAAATTCGACATAATGTCAAGGGGATACTACAAATTTTGTATTCTAATGCTTGTAGTGCGGTTTTCAATAGCACTTGCTGATTGCTATTGGCTAACTATTTAGCCAAACGAGCATAAATTTCCGATGCGTTGTTTTTCAGGTCATTCAATAAGGCGATCGCACTCTCCGATAATCTTTTCTTGTACGTCTGCCGTACTATCGGTTCCCAACCAACGGTCAATGAGGCAACTGCGATGGGCTGGAACATCGAGGGGGTATTTTTGAAATAGCTCGATAATAAAGTCTCTAGTTTACCTTGCTGTTCTAAATCTGTGCGAATTTCTGCATAATATTGCTCTACAGGATGAGTTAGGGGTAGTATTTCAATACTATCGAAGATTATTTCAAGTTTTTCTATGAGCTTTTGAGAGTTCTTTTTTTTCGCTCCAAATCTTGATTCACAAGTTACGATAATACTTGTACAAACTGTATCTTCTCCGACGTTTTGAATCTTTGAAAATATCTCACCTCTGGGGTTTTTAATTATTTCAGAAATGATGTTTGTATCTAACAAGTATAAATAACTCATTTTTCAAACTCAACATCATCTAAGGGTAATAATCCTTCGTCCACATCGGCAAAGTCTTCGTCCAACGGTTCAAGTGTGGAGAGGGTTTCCAGGAGGGATTTTTTCTGAATAGGGGAAATGATGGCGCAGGGGACACCATTTTGTATGATAGTGAGGGGTTCACCTGTTTTTTGAGTTTGGTTAATTAGGTTTTGGACGGTTTCGGGAAGTTCTGCAAGGAGAATTTGTTTCATTGTGGTTTCTGAGGTTAAGGGATGGGAATTTGTCGCACATCTATTCTAAAATACGGGCAATATTCCCCTTGGTTAACCACAACGGAAACTGGTGGACAACCTAGCTTTCAAATTATGCCAGATGGCGAAGCCGCAGGGCGTACTATGAAGGCGACTAACGCTGAGGCTACGGTACTTTCTAGCATCACCAGTGCTGAATATCCCCATCTTTATGCTATCCGCGAGGAAATGCGTTCCTGGCACTTTCTCCAGCTTGACCCGACTTCCTTGCGCCGTCCGAGTCCTACTACCGCAGCATTGGACTTGCAACCAGATGGAGCAAATCTCGCTACTGTGTTGGCAAGGATACAAGCCGAGACAGCAACTGAAAGTCAACCTAAAGGAGCCATAGCTGATATTGCGGCTGCACTTACTTCCCTAATTCCAGGGGTGGTTGATTTAGATATTTTCTTAGATAAGAAAAATAAAGAGTATCAAATTGAAATTGATTATCGTGACGGTATACCCTTCAGTTCTCGTGTTGTCTCCGATGGCACTTTGCGAGTATTGGCGCTTCTAGTTCTTTTATATGACCCAAAACATCACGGATTGGTATGCTTTGAGGAGCCAGAAAATGGGGTTCACCCCTTTCGACTGAAGACTTTGATGGAAAAATTACGCTGTTGTGTCACTGATATTACGAGTGAGGAAGTAGACGAAACTGAACCGTTGTCCCAAATGCTACTTAACAGCCATTCTCCAGTAGTTCTCTCCTGTTTAGAAGATGGAGAAGCGATGTTTGCTGATTTGGTGAGCGTAGTTAACCCGGAAGTTAGTATGGTAAATCGTAAAACTCGAATTCGTCCTGTAGTGCGGCGTGTGGGAGAGTCAGATTACGTAAGTCGCTTTGAGATTGAGCGATATTTACAAAGCGTTGACCGGGAGAGCTAAAATTATGCGTTTGGAGCGCTTACGAGAAGTTCCGGCTTATCAGCGTTTTGAAGAAGAACTCTCTATAGCTCTTGTCGAACTGGGCTATATTTGACAAGCAAGACCGTATCAATCAGATGACCGATTATGTTGGGTTTCGTTCCTCAACCCAACCTACAAACTGTATCTTCTCCGACGTTTTGATTTTTTGAAAATATGGCACCTCTGGGGTTTTTAATTAGTTCAGAAATGATGTTTGTATCTAACAAGTATAAATAACTCATTTTTCCAACTCAACATCATCTAAGGGTATGCATTTTTCCAATCAGTTGGTAATTTTTGTACAGATTCACACATCACCTGAATGTTTCTTCAAACAGCGTCTTTGGTTTTAATAGGAAATAATGAGTGGTGGGCAGTGCCCACCCTACGAATTAATCAGGTTTTTCGGCTATGATTTTCGATTGGGAAACGGTGGTGAAAGATAGGAGCCTTATACAATCAGGAGAATTTTAGCTAGTATGCCAGATACACGCGAGATAACATTGAGAAAGGCAATTTCGTTATCTAGTTTGTCAATTTGTGTTTGCAGATTCTTGCAGCCTTCTTTAAGGTCATCTTCAAGTTCACTTAGCGATCGCGCTATCCTTGCTAAAATTGCGTTCTCCAACTTTGCACGGCTGGCTACAATTGCCCGTCGCTCTATGAAAAATTTTTTGACTTTCTCCGGATTGCGCTTTTTGTCTTCCCAGAAAAGCTGAACTGTGCTTGAATTGATCTCTCGTTCCAGCTTTTTAAGTTGTGCAAGGCACTCAGTTCTAATTTTTTCAATTTCATTCATGTTAATTAACATATTTGTTCTCCTATGAATTTTTAAATTTCTCAACAATTGTGATAAATGATTCGATATCATTTAGAAGGGTATTTAAACGCTGGCGGTTCAGTTTACCTTCAACAAAATCCTTAAATAAATCCCTGAATTTTCCTGCAGATTTACTAGCTTCCTCAAGTTCCGAAACAGTTGTATTCATAGTCAGAATCTTTCTTCTGCTGGCAATCCAATCATCTGGGTCAGGTATCGGGTTTTCTTCACCTAAAGGTCTAATGACTAGGCGTAACTTTTGTGATTCTACGATCAGCTTCATATCTTGCTCAATTGAATGACTTAGTGTTTCAAGTAACACTTGTTGAGTTTTCAATTCGAGGTCAATAGTATCTTTGCGCTTTTCAAGTTCTTCCCTAAGTACACCCCGGATTTGGGAATTAACAATGAAACCTCCTACAGATTGAAGGGCACTTTTATTAGAAATAAGAGGGCTGCTACGAATTTGAGTACCAATTTTGTTTAGGTTATCGACAATACCCCCAATTTCTTGCTGAGCTTTCTGAGGTGCATTAGAAGTCGCTAGCTCGTCTAGTAGGGTAAAGTAACGTGTAAGGAGCCGATTGTGATTGCGGAGATTTTCTAGTATTTCAAGCCTTTGAATATCAAGTTTAGATAACTCTTCGTATTTATCAAGGGTTTGATTCTCTAGCCTATCATCTTTCAGTAGCTGCTCAGAAGTTGAGTCAATTTTAATTTGACCAGCAGTGGTTAATAAGCTGTCCATAGCCCTAGTGTAACTATTTCCAGCTTTTGCTAATCTCTGATATTCTTCATTAGAGCGACAGCCACTTGTGAAGACTGCTAAAATTGCTGCTATTACAATTACAGATCTAGTTTTTTTCATCATAGGTGTCTCTTGTTGAAAATTAAAATATTTTAACGTAGGTGATTCTTGAGAAAATGAATTGTTAGTAGGATTACTATTTGATTTTTGAAATACTTGTAGTGGGCACTGCCCACCACAACTTAGATTTGGTGGGCAGTGCCCACCCTACAAATACTTAGTTAACTACTAACTACCAACCACTAACTACTAACCCTTCTCAAAGCCTCAATAATTTGAACGTTTGCTTCAGGGAAAGTAAACGTTTCTAACTCATCCAAATTCACCCACCGGACTTCATCACATTCAAGTGGTTGAGGAATACCAGAAAGGTGGCGACATTCGTGTACTGTGAGGTTAACGCGCAAATGAGTGTAGGTGTGGTCAATAGTCAGTAAATGCTTGCCAACTTCAATCTCGATT
The DNA here is from genome assembly GCF_054684315.1 of Scytonema sp. NUACC21. Lineage (NCBI taxonomy): Bacteria > Bacillati > Cyanobacteriota > Cyanophyceae > Nostocales > Scytonemataceae > Scytonema > Scytonema sp. NUACC21. The sequence goes on from NZ_BAAFZH010000041.1 coordinate 21,298, forward strand.
CCTAACTCTTCGTGTATTTCCCGTTTAATACACTCTTGAACTGTTTCATTGGGCTCAACTTTACCTCCAGGAAATTCCCACAAACCGCCCATGACTCCTTCTGAACGACGGCGATCGATAAGAATTTGCCCCAGATCGTTCCGTATTATAGCAACACCAATGATTTTGTGTGGTGGTGGAGATATGGCTTCATTCATAGTTATGTAGGAAATAAAGAATCAGGAATGACAAGAATCCGTATATAGAACAAAACTCGGCTGGTAAGCTATACAGCCGAGCTTGTATTTTATTACATCAAGAGATCCCACAGGGAAGTTTTGACATAATGACTAACTTGCCAAATATTCATTAATACCAGCCTTAGATTTTCGGAGTTTACTCAAAGCTTCTCTCTCAATTTGCCGGACTCGTTCGCGGCTGATGTTGAGAATTTCACCAATTCTTGAGAGTGTCAGTGATTGCCCGTCATGTAAACCAAACCGGAGGGATAGAACTTCTCTTTGTTGCGGTGTCAGTTCCTCCATGAGTCGTTCCAAATCATTAGATAAGGCTGATTGCGAGACAAATTCTTCTGGAGAAAGTCCCGGATCTTCCAACATTTCCCCAAGTTCTGTATCGTAGTTATCACCCAAACGCAGATCTAAGGATAATGGCAATCGTGCTTTTTCTAGATACTCTCGTACCTGTTTGGGAGTTAATTCTAATTCTTGGGCTAGTTCAGATGCGGTGGGGGCACGGCCAAGTTTCTGCGATAATTGCCGTTGTGCTTTCTTAATTTTATTCAATTTCTCAGTAATGTGAATAGGTAACCTAATAGTGCGTCCTTTTTCAGCGATCGCACGAGTTATAGCTTGACGAATCCACCAGTATGCATAAGTAGAAAACCTATAACCTTTCGTGGGGTCAAATTTTTCTACACCCCTTTGCATTCCTATACTACCCTCTTGTATTAGGTCAAGCAAATCTACATTGCGTTTAATATATTTTTTAGCAACAGACACAACCAGTCGCAGATTGGCTTCCACCATCCTGCGTTTGGCGATTTCACCGTCTGCTATGATTTCGTTTAACTCTGCTGGTTCTAGTTGTGTCGCTTTTGCCCACTCTTCTATAGATGGTTGACGACCTAACTTAGTGGCAAGAGACTCCCTGACTTCATGCAATGACGTTGAACGTTGTACCTGCTTGCCATAGAATATTTCTTCCTCATGGGACAGGAGTGGTACACGTCCAATCTCACGCAGGTAAGTCCGCACGAGGTCTGTGGCTGTCTGAGCGGTCTTCATGGCACTACTCTTTTGTAATTATGGGTTTAACAGTAAGGGTTTGTTCTGATAGATGCCTTTTAGAGGGGTGCTACTCAGCTTTTAACTGAGCACCCGTGCTGTGATTCGCAACTTACGCACAAGGAGGCTCTGCGGCTATTGGTCATCAATTTTGGTTCTTAACTGCAAAAAACTACAATTATTTCCCCTTTTTTACAACTATCTAAAGTTAGATAAAAAGTAACTGAGTAAACACTTTTTATTTTTATTATTAATTACTGTAACATTTATGATAATTATTTGACTAGATCTCAGGCTAAATTTCTTTTCCCAAGAGGTTGTTCAAGCTAACTCTCCTCCCTTATAAGATTTATAAACCTCTTTAATAAATGTATCTTGAAAAAGAAAAACTTCTAAGAATTTAAAAAAAAATTCAATATTAACTATAAGTATTTGTCTATCACCTTTACTTTATTTTTACTTCAAGTTCCGGATAATTCACAGGAGAGGAAGTAGCAACGGATGATTTAACGGATGTCACGGATAGATTTTGTGTGGATACATATATTGCATTGGCTAAAATCGGTAAATCTTCAGCGCCAAACCCGTGAAACTCTCGAAAAATCCGTTGCTACACATTTCCTCGATCTTTTAACTTAGAGTAGTGTAATCCTGAATAACTTTCACATCCAAAGTTGTACTTTGCAAAGAACGGATTGCAGCAACAGTGGCTTTTGCCCCAGCAATAGTAGTAATGATGGGGATTTTGTAAGTCAAAGCTGTGCGGCGGATGAGTTTAGCGTCGCTATAAGCATCTTCACCAGAAGGTGTATTGATAATGAGTTGAATTCTATGGTTTTTAATTGCGTCTAAGACGTGAGGACGTCCTTCATGCAGTTTGAGAACCAACTCAACATCTAACTCGTGTTCTTGAAGAACTCGACGGGTGCCTTCTGTTGCCATCACGGCAAAACCTAAATCCATAAATTCTCTGACGACAGAAACTGCAGCCGCTTTATCGCGATCGTTCATTGATACGAACACAGTACCGCTTAAGGGTAAACGTTCTCCAGCCCCCAGTTCCGCTTTAGCATAGGCACGTCCAAAATCACTATCGATACCCATGACCTCACCCGTAGAACGCATTTCCGGTCCCAAGATAACATCAGTTCCTGGAAATTTATTAAATGGTAAGACCGCTTCTTTGACTGCAATATGATCTGGGATAACTTCTTTGGTAAAGCCCAACTCTTCTAAAGTTTTCCCGGACATGATTAAGGATGCCAGTTTTGCCAATGGCACACCAGTAGCTTTAGAAACAAACGGTACAGTGCGGGATGCACGGGGATTAGCTTCCAGGATATAAACCAGGGGTGAATATGTTTGAGAACCAACAATGGCAAACTGAATATTCATCAATCCCACCACATTGAGTGCTTTTGCCAGCTGGATAGTCCAAGCACGAATTTTATCTAAAACCAGCGGTGCTAGGGAAATGGAAGGCAAAGTACAGGCAGAATCCCCAGAGTGAATGCCTGCTTGTTCAATGTGCTCCATTATACCACCAATCACAACTTGTCCGGTATGGTCGGCAATGGCGTCTACATCAACTTCGATGGCATTTTCCAAAAACTTATCAATTAAAATCGGATGTTCGGGTTCTACCTGTACTGCGAAGGTCATGTAACGTTCTAACTCTGTATCGGAGTAGACAATTTCCATTGCCCGTCCACCCAATACGTAACTGGGACGCACAACGACCGGATAACCAATGCGTTTGGCAACAACAAGAGCATCTTCATAACTCCGGGCAGTCCCATTTGGTGGTTGGGCAATATTCAAATCTTTGAGAATTTTCTCAAACCGCTCCCGGTCTTCGGCATTGTCAATAGAATCTGGTGAAGTTCCCCAAATTTTTGTTTGAATTGGGGCGGTTTCCTGCCCGGTGTTTGTACTCGCCTCAACTTCCTGCAAATATTTTTGCAATGGCACCGACAACTTCAACGGAGTTTGACCGCCAAACTGAACAATCACCCCAACAGGATTCTCCGCCTCAATGATATTAAGCACATCTTCTCTTGTCAGTGGTTCAAAGTACAGGCGATCGCTTGTATCGTAATCAGTGGATACCGTCTCGGGATTGGAGTTGACCATGATTGTTTCATAACCCGCTTCTTTTAAAGCAAAGGCAGCATGACAGCAACAATAGTCAAATTCAATGCCCTGTCCAATACGGTTGGGTCCACCTCCCAAAATCATCACCTTGGGTTTGGTGGTTGGCTGAACCTCTGTTTCTTCTTCGTAGGTAGAGTAGTGATAAGGGGTAAACGCCTCAAACTCAGCAGCACAGGTATCTACTGTCTTATAAACTGGAACGACACCTAGTTTTTTGCGGTGAGATCTAACTTCATCTTCCGTAGTTTTGGTAGCATAGGCAATCTGGCGATCGCTAAAACCCTGTCGCTTAACCTCAAACATTTGCTCTTGAGTTAACTGCTGCAACGGCGTCCGCTTGATAAATTTCTCCACCTCCAGCAGTTCCTGCATCTTGTCGAGAAACCAAGGGTCAATTCCCGTTAACTCGTAAATTTCCTCAATGGTCATCCCCAATAACATGGCATGACGGACGGCAAAAATGCGTTCGGGGTTTGGCGTCCGTAGCTGGGCGCGAATTTGTTCGCCACTGGGTAATTTTTCTTTCATATCGCAACCCCAGCCGCCGCGTCCGGTTTCCAAAGAACGCCATTGGTAATGTGAATGTCATGCGCCAAGCTTTGGAATGCTGCCATAAAGGTTGGGGGGTCAGCGTGATTATTGGCGTTGCTGGTGCCGGTCAAGAAATTAGCACTCGTCCTTTCCAACTCGTGACTGGGCGGGTGTGGAAAGGCTCGGCATTTGGTGGGGCTAGAGGGCGGACGGATGTGCCAAAAATTGTGGATTGGTATATGCAGGGAAAAATTAATATTGACGATTTGATTACGCACGTGATGCCAATAGAACGTATTAATGATGCTTTTGATTTGATGCACCAGGGTGAATCAATTCGTAGCGTAGTGACCTTTAATTAACGAAGCGCCAAGCCCCGTAGGGTGGGCACTGCCCACCATTGATTTTGACACTCAATTTTTCCACACCAAGCCCCGTAGCACTGCCCACCATTGATTTTGACACTTAATTTTTCCACTCATTCATCCTAATGAGCAATCTCAACCTTATCTCAGAACACAAATCCTTTGAAGGCAAACTCGGCTTTTACAGTCATCACTCCTCAACCTGTAACGGAGAGATGCGGTTTGCTGTTTATCAACCACCACAAGCGGCTCAACAACCAGTGCCCATTCTTTATTTCCTCTCTGGTTTAACTTCTACAGAGGAAAACTTTATGGTCAAAGCAGGGGCACAACAATACGCAGCCAAATACGGTGTAATGCTTGTAGCACCGGATACTAGCCCTCGAAATACTGGTATTCCCGGTGAGGATGACGAACGGGATTTTGGTAGCGGTGCTGGGTTTTATGTAGACGCAACCGTTGAACCTTGGGCATCTCACTACCGAATGTACAGCTATGTTGTGAGCGAGTTGCCTGCTGCGATCGCAAGTAATTTCCCGGTAAAATCAGACAAACAAAGTATCTTTGGTCACTCAATGGGGGGACATGGTGCCCTTGTCTGTGCTTTGAGAAACCCCAAACAGTACAAATCAGTGTCAGCCTTTGCACCTATCGCCGCACCAATGCGCTGTCTTTTGGGTCAAAAGGTGTTTAGCGGCTACTTGGGAAGCGATCGCGAAACCTGGCGTGCCTATGATGCCAGTGAATTAGTCCGGCAACATAGATATCACAGCCCTATTTTAATTGACCAAGGTACTGCCGATCCATATCTCAAAGAGCAGTTGCTACCTGAGGTGTTTGAAGAAGCTTGCGCTACAGCTAACCAGCCTCTCACCTTGCGTTATAAAGACGGATACGATCACGGCTATTATTTCATAGCCAGTTTTATTGAAGATCACATTCGCTTTCACTCACTTTTGCTGGGCGTGGAAAACTAATTCTTAATTGCGGTCGCAGCTTTCACCTGAAGCAATTCCAAACAGATTTTCTTGTGGTACGGGCGTCTCGCCCGTGCTTAATGAAGAATGTGGACACTGCCCACCATCAATTCTACCCCTGCCTAACCCTCCCCTTATAAAGGTTCGGGAATCCAAATGCTTACCGATGACTTAGGGCTGCTATAAGTTTTTCATGAAGAAAAATTGCATAAGAAAACATTTATTTAAAATAACGTCAATTAAATTGATGTAAAAAAGGTGTCAAAATCATCAGAAAAGAAGGATGATCGTGAATAGCTCAGAAAATAACAACACCTAAAAACCGCTCCACCCCTAATGGATGATTTCTAGATGAAGACTTAAGCACAACAACCCAAGGAAGAACAATTGCTTGGGAGCACGTGTGGACTGAAAGAGAGAACAACTAAGCGAGAACCTTGAACAATATGAATATCAGCAGTGCAATGAACGCAGCACAAGTGCTGGGTCAGAAATTACCATTTCCCCTCAAGCGCTTGGCAGATTTAGCCTATAACTATTGGTGGAGTTGGACGAGCGATCGCATAGCGCTTTTCCAAACTATCGATCCCCAAGAGTGGGAACGTTGCGGTCATAACGCAGTAGCAATTTTAGAAGCAGTATCATACGAACGTCTCACCCAGTTAGCAGAAGACCCATTTTACTTAAAGCAGCTTGGGGCACTTACACGAGAGTTTGACGAGTACATGACTCGAAAAGATACTTGGGTAAGTCGGGTAGCACCGCAAATTTCCCAAGAAAACCCTATAGCCTACTTCTGCGCCGAATTTGGCATCCATGAATCCTTACCCGTCTACTCAGGTGGTTTAGGGATTCTTGCAGGGGATCACCTAAAATCTGCATCAGATTTAGGTGTCCCAATGGTGGGGGTCGGCTTGCTGTATCGTCAGGGTTACTTCCGCCAGAGATTAAACCGTAACGGCTGGCAAGAAGATTATTACGTTGATAACCCCTTCTGGCAGATGCCTTTGGAGTTAATCAAAAATGAAGGCGGCGAACCAGTCACTATTAATGTAGAAGTTCGCCAGCGACTGGTAAAAGTGCAAATTTGGCGAGTCAACGTAGGGCGAGTCACTCTTTTCTTGCTAGATAGCGATCGCCACGACAACGATCCCATTGACCGATGGCTGACAGGGCACCTTTACGGAGGGAATCAAGAAACCCGCATTGCCCAAGAAGTTGTTTTAGGAATCGGAGGTGTACGAGCACTGACAGCATTGGGCATTCAGCCTGCTGTCTATCACCTCAACGAAGGACACGCTGCCTTCTGTACCTTAGAATTTGCACGCCAAGAAATAGAGCGCACGGGAAAATCATTCTACGACGTAGAAGCCGATGTCCGTTCCCGTTGCGTATTCACCACCCACACACCCGTTCCAGCAGGTCACGATGTCTTCTCACCCGACTTGATGGATTCCTTCTTTGCCCAATACTGGTCCAAGTTGCGCCTTTCTCGGGAGCAATTTCTGGCATTGGGAGCAAGACGATTGGGCGATCCTTGGGAACCTTTTGGCATGACCGTACTGGCACTGCGGATGTGCCGTGCAGCCAACGGCGTTAGTGAATTGCACGGTCATGTTTCCCGAAAAATGTGGACAATTTTATATCCAGACCGTCCAGAAGACAAAGTCCCCATTGGTTACATTACCAATGGAGTCCATGCTCCCACTTGGACTGCCCCGTTACTAGCAGATTTGTACTCCGAGTATTTAGGAGCAGATTGGAAAACCCGTGTTATCGATCCCAAAACATGGGAGAAAGTTGACAACATTCCCAATGAAGAACTGTGGTGGCGGCATCAAGTCTTGAAAGAACGGCTCATTGCCTACACCCGCTATAAAATTAAGAAAGCCCGCGAATACCGTGGCGAGGACTACGAGAAAATTCAAGCAACAGAAACCTTACTTGACCCCAAGGTGCTAACGATTGGATTTGCCCGACGCTTCAGCCCTTACAAGCGAGGTCACTTACTGTTGCGCGATGCCGAACGGGCAATCAGGATTTTTGGTAACGCCCAACGTCCCGTCCAAATAATTTTTGCAGGGAAAGCTCACCCAGCAGATGAAGAAGGCAAACGCATTATTCAGCGCTTAATGGAATGGTGCCGTCATTCAGCCATTCAACATCGGGTTGCCTTTATTGAAGACTACGACATTTACGTCGGTCAGAAACTGGTGCAAGGTGTTGATGTTTGGTTGAATAACCCCCGTCGCCCCTTAGAGGCATCCGGTACAAGCGGGCAAAAAGTTTGCTTTAACGGAGGCATTAATTGCAGCGTCCTAGATGGTTGGTGGTGTGAAGGGTACATAGCAGATGCCAATGGTAAAGGGATAAATGGGTGGGCAATTGGTGAGGATGCTCACACCAGCGATCAGGATTTGCAAGATAGTATAGATTCAGAGTCGCTTTATAAGCTTTTGGAAGAGGAAATAGTTCCTCTTTACTATGACCAGGATGCCAACGGCACTCCCCACCGCTGGGTGCAAATGATGAAAGCATCAATTAAGACGAACGCGCCCTTGTTTAATACGGATAGGATGGTTGCCGATTACGTTTCACAGGTGTACGTTCCGGAAATTGCCACCACTTTCCAACCAATTTTGGCGAAGGTTCTGTTGTAAGTCATTTAATTTTTCCTGGTTCAGTATCCGGGCAGGTTTGATACCTGCCCTTTTCTTATTGATGTTACTTTGATTAAATATAAAATTAATTACAAGTTCCGTTGCGAGATCCCCGACAAAGGAATGCGAAGTCGGGGATCTGACCACTGAAGCACTAAGAACCTAAACTTACGAGAATTTGCCGCTTACCTCGAAACGGCTTGCGTCCATGTCCAAATCGTAAGTTATCAAGAAACAAAATATCTCCTTGCTGCCAGTTAACGACTATAGTTTCAGCGATGACAGCATCCCATATTGCTTCACCTTTATCCTTTATCCTTCATCCTTGTTTACACTTGTTGTTTTAACGGAAGTTCAAAGCGATCGCCAGGGTTAGGTTCAAGCACTTGCACTGAAAGATTATTTTTTTCCAGTAATTCACGAAATTCTTGAATACTTCCTGTGGTTTGAATCAAAGAATTAAGTAATCCTTCAAAAATCACATCACCACCAGCTGCTGTATGGATCATGACTTGAGGTTGCAACCATTGAGCAACTTCTAAAGCATATTTTCTGCCCCTGACAATTGGTCCAAGTAAAGGCAAACCAAAGTCAAACTGCGGTGTAATAACAACATCTATGGGAGCAGCTTGCTTAAGTGAGGGAGCATGGTATCCATGAGGTTCGTAGTAAATAGAAAACCCCCTTTCTAACTCTTTTAAGATATAACCATTTTCTACCAAAGTAGGACCAATCTGAGAACCAGGAGTTGCCGTAATGGTGAGACTTCCATCCAAAGTAAACGTCTCTCCATGAGCAAGTGCTGTCACTTGAGTGTAATTGAGTTGCCGTACAACTTTAGCAGCATTGGGAGAAGCGACAACCGGAATGTTGCGGTCAAGTTGTTTGAGCGTGGGTGGATGAGCATGGTCTTCCAAACCCTGAGACAGCACAATTAGGTCAATGTTTTCTGGTATTGCGCGTTCTTCAGGACGGGAACCTTTGAAAAACCAATCCAAATTCCCAAAAACTAACGAACCAACCAGCCAAGGGTCGATGAGTATTCGTTTCCCGCCAATTTCAACCAGCCATGAATTGCTATCTAACCAAGTTAAGTACATAAAGTTTTGTAAAGATAATACCTAACTTTATTATGGGGAGTTGAACGCACAGAAACCGGGTTTTTGGCAATATTAAGCAACGCCCCCTTTACTGGCCCTAATCACTGTTGCGGGTACTCCAACTGCTATAGAGTAAGGAGGGATATCCTTGGTGACAACTGCTCCTGCACCGATAACACACCCTTTACCAATAGTCACTCCGTCTAAAATTCTCGCGCCACTGCCTATCCAACAATGATCCTGAATTTCAATACCTTCACGGCTTAATCCGTATTCTCTATGGTTGTTGGCGTAGAGACTTGAATGTGAAGCAATTAGGCATTGCTTGCCAATTTTGATATGACCGGGACCAGCCATGCACACGTAAGGACCCAAGTAAGATTCGTCTCCAATGAAGATCGCACAATCAGAACCTGTTGCTCTGATATCAACACCGCGATCGATACAAACCTTATTACCAACACGTAGTAAGCAATTTAGGTGTCTAATTTCCAAGCGTGCATCGCGAAGGATTTTTACCTCATCACCAATTTCCATTGAATTGGCTCCAAGTAAGTCAACTCCTGTAGCAATATATACTCCCTGACCCATCCGAGCAAACATCGGACGGTAGGTTAACCGCCGCAGCAAAGTGCCTAGTGGGCGAGGAATCCACCCTACAAAATTAATAGCTGTTAACTCTAGTATGCGCGACCAACGTGTAGATGACGAATAAGATATATCCTGATAAATTTCATTTCCTTCTACTGTCATAGCTTGTAATAACAGCGCCCACTTTTAGCCCCTTTGGGGCGTGATTAAAAAGTTGTACGTTTTGAAGTTACTATAAACTACTGAGATTCCTTTCTCCTCAAAGGATGATATTTAGCGACTTCCAAAGAAAAAAGGTTCTAAACATTTCTTAATTTAGCTGTACTAGAGTAGTCAGTTTTACCCCACCCTAACCCTCCCCTTATAAAGGGGAGGGAAATTGGATTTCTTGTTTCCCCCCTTTATAAGGCTATGCATTGTCCAGAGCTTTCTCAACATTTACGAGAGTAACCACTCACGTTTTTTCTCACCCTGATTCGTTCGTCGTTCATTCTCAATAAAAATGGAGTTTTTGCGAGAAGAACAAGTGCCGTTTTGTCAAGTCTGCTGAAAATCTCAGCGTCTAAAATGGAGTGTAGACAAAGGTTTTAAGATTGTAAAGAAAGATGTGACCAATGCATAGCCTTATAAAAGGGGAGGGAAATTGGATTTCTTGTTTCCCCCCTTTATAAGGGGGGATTAAGGGGGGTACATCAACTAGTACACATCAGTAAAAATCAGCTTACCATTGCACACTCATGTCAACCTTGCAGTATCAAGCTGTGACTTTCATCCTTTAGCCTTTATACTTCAACCTTTTACCTTTGCTTGAGTCCTTCTTGCACCCGCCTACCGTATTCTGGATCGCACTGGGTGAAGTGGTTTACCATTCGCTCTTGAATATCTGGATTGCACTGTTTAAGTTGGGTGACCAGGTTTAAAATTAGGTCATCGCGCTCCCAATCCTCAAAAGTACGATACCGTTCCCCAGCTTGTTTGTAATCGTTGGTACGACTAATTTTTTGACCTATAACTGGACCTTGAACGTAAGGAGTATGGTCTTTACCCGATTTCGGTGCTTCTTTGAGCCCATCAATACTGCTTGGTTCGTAATTTACATGAGGGTTTTCCCCAGCCGCAACACCATCAACAATGTAGGTCATCTGACCATCACGCTGATTTGTAGCAACGCGGGTTTTTGGTTGATTTATGGGTAACTGGAGATAATTGGGTCCTACACGGTAACGCTGAGTATCCGAGTAAGAGAAAGTCCGACCTTGAAGCAATTTGTCGTCAGAAAAATCTAGCCCGTCTACTAGAACGCCCGTACCAAAGGCAGCCTGCTCAACTTCAGCAAAATAGTTTGTTGGGTTTTTATCAAGCACCATTCGTCCAACTGGTAACAGTGGAAATTGATCCGGTGGCCAAATTTTTGTTGGATCTAATGGGTCAAAATCGAGTTCGGGATGCTCGTCATCAGACATTATTTGTACGCAAAATTCCCACTCAGGATAATCCCCTTTTTCAATTGCTTCATAGAGATCCTGTGTTGCGTGGTTAAAATTCTGAGCTTGGATTTCCTCAGCCTGGGCTTTAGTTAGGCATTTGACTCCTTGTTTGGGTCGCCAAAAATACTTCACAAGATGCCCTATTCCTTCAGAGTTCACCCACTTATAAGTGTTTACACCAGAGCCTTCCATAAATCGGTAACTAGCAGGAATACCCCAAGGACTGAACAACCAGGTAATCATGTGCATCGCCTCAGGTGTTAGGCTGATAAAATCAAATATGCGGTTGGGGTCCTGACGGTTATTAACTGGGTCTGGTTTGAAGGCATGAACGAGATCGGGGAACTTAATTGGATCTCTAATGAAAAAGATTTTCAAATTATTTCCCACCAAATCCCAGTTCCCATCATCGGTATAAAATTTTACAGCAAACCCACGTGGGTCTCGGAGTGTTTCTGGTGAATGACCTCCATGAATAACGGTTGAAAATCGGACAAACACCGGTGTGATTTTACCTTTTTCCTGGAAAAGCTTGGCGCGGGTGTATTTGTTCACGGGTTCATCGCCAACTTTACCATAGGCTTCAAAAAAACCATGAGCTCCTGCGCCCCTTGCATGAACAACACGTTCTGGGATACGTTCGCGATCGAAATGAGTAATTTTTTCTAAGAAGTTGTAGTTTTCAAGTACTATGGGACCTCTATCCCCTACAGTCCGCGTATTCTGGTTATCAGATATTGAATGACCCTGGCGGTTTGTCAAAGTTTTCTCTTCGCTTGCCATCAAGTCTTTTTCTTGGTTGTCCTGTGCCATATACAATCTAAATGTGAATCTAAGTTTTCATTTGTCAAGCGCTACCAGTAGTGTCATATCGCAAGAGTTGATAACTAGAGGTTTAGCTGCCTTTTCTTAGCAAAATAACTGTTAGTTTTTTCCCAAACCTCTGACTGGAGGAATAGCCTTAAGGTAAATGGCAGCCAAGATTTCTCAACATTGATCAATGAGTCTACAAAAATCTACCTACTTCCGGTGGGCAGTGCCTACCCTATAAAAATCTCTCTACTTTTGGTCGGCAGTGCCTACCCTACAAAAATCTCTCCTGACATCTTGCACCTTCAAGTGGGAGGAGGTGTGCCGCATAGCCCTACCTACGATCGGGGTCAGCTTTTTGGGCTTTGATTTTTACAATAAGGTGATGGTGCAAGATATGAGTCTCTACTTTTGGTCGGCAGTGCCTACCCTACAAAAATCGGCATTTATTGTAGAGCAGACAAGGATTAATTTGAAATTTATTTTTTATCAAAAATTGAGTTTAATTGCATCTAGTAAAATATGTAAATTTATTAAAATTTACATATCTTAAAATCAAAAAACGCCTGGGAGTGTTGCCGTGTTTCCACCCCAGACGTGACTGGATGTAAGCAACTCCGTTGGGAACATTGCGCTTCTGCTTCTTGCTACCTGATTTCTTGTTAGTTTGTTGTCGCGCCATATCGCTGTAGCTAAATTTAAGATGAGTTTCGCTGTATAAATAAGCGTGGTAAAGAAATTACTTAGCAGGTGCCTTTTTCTTACCAGCCACTGTCTGCCTTCTCCCTCGACGAGTTCTAGCATTGGTGCGGGTTCTTTGTCCTCTGACTGGTAAGCCCATGCGGTGCCGACGCCCTCTATAGGTACCGATGTCAACCAGGCGCTTGATATTCATTGCTTCTAAGCGCCTTAAATCACCTTCAACCTGGTAATTACTTTCTATCTCTGCTCTTAAGGCTGCTACATCAGCATCACCTAGCTCTTTAACACGGGTATCGGGGTTAACACCCGTCGCTGCTAGAATCTCTTTCGAGCGAGATAATCCGATTCCGTAGATATATGTTAGACCTATTTCAATTCGCTTATCGCGTGGAAGGTCTACTCCGGCAATACGTGCCACAATTGTCTCCCTATTTGTCAGTTATCAGCTATAAGTTACAGTTATCAGCGATCTGTTGGCTGCACTTGTTGGTCACCGAATCGCTGGTTTCTGTTTCCCGTGTATTACCCTTGGCGTTGCTTGTGCTTCGGGTTAGTACAAATCACCATCACCCGACCGCGACGTCGGATCACGGTACACTTTTCACAAATTTTCTTGACGGATGCTCTTACTTTCATGGTGCTTTTTGCCACTCCAAATCAAAAATTATAACATATATAGGGAATTTATTCAGTGATTTACATTCAAAACCTAACTTTTTGAGTTATGGTATTATCTTTTACAAGGGTTATCGTTTCTTTGTACTCAAAAGGTTAAATCACTTTTCGTTAAATCGTGTTACAAATTTACTCTTGACACGAGCGATCGCCTTTTAAGTTTGTTAGAAAGCTATATTAGCTTCAAACTCGAATCTAATCCTTGACCTAAAATATGAGTCTCGTGTTTGGATTCATCCCGAAAACTGTCACTTCGGTATACCTCAGTAACAGTATGTCCCATACAGATTGCGTCTTAGTTAGTGAATAAACTGAATTTACCTCTAGGAAAAAATCGTAGGTAGTTCTACTTCTTACGTAATCGATAAGTAATCCTACCTTTTGTTAGGTCGTAAGGGGTTAACTCAACTTTGACGCGATCGCCGGGTAAAATTTTAATATAGTTACGGCGAATCTTTCCTGAAATGTGAGCTAGAACATTAAATCCGTTATCTAGGTCTACACGAAACATAGCGTTAGGAAGGGACTCGGTTACCGTACCTTCCATTTCAATCAAATCCTGCTTAGACAAGTTTTTTCCTCAACTCAACAGCCTCCTATTCAGTCATTCAGATGCAGCTATAAGTGCCTCTAGTCTGCAAAAGAACATATTTCGGAGAATATATCAACACTTTATTAATATATTTTATCCAAAATTGACGTGCATTGTGCTATGGGACAGAAGATAGGTGACAGGGCACAGAAATTAGGAGACAGGAAAAATTATGACCCATAGCCCCTAAACTGCAGCCCGTAACCTATTTCTCTTAAGAAGCAATGAGCGTTTTCAATTCAGCAGTGACTTCTTCTAGGGACTGATTGCCGTTAATTGAAAGGAGTAGATTGCGATTGCTGTAAAAATCGATTAACGGAGCCGTTTCAGAACGGTAAACTTCCAATCGATGACGGATCACCTCTTCAGAGTCATCTTTTCTGCCCCGTTCCAGCAACCGTGCAATCACGACATCATCAGGGACTTCCAAATTAACTACCCTTTTACCATGCTGGTCAAGCTTCTGCAGCAAGTGCTCTAAGAAAACTGCTTGATTAACAGTACGGGGGAAGCCATCAAGAATCCAACCAGAATTAGTATCGGATTTGCCCAACCGTTCCTCAACCATATCCTCAATAAGTTGGTCGGGAACCAGGTCTCCCTTATCTAAATAACCTTGAGCTTTTATACCCAAAGGAGTTTGGTCTTGTACGGCTTGACGTAGTATGTCACCCGTCGAAATATGGGGAATATTCCAATCTTGAGCTAACGCTTTCGCTTGAGTTCCTTTTCCAGCCCCTGGCGGTCCCAAGAAGATTAATCTTGTCACTATTGTTTCACCATTCCTTCGTAGCGCTGAGAAATAACGTAGGTTTGGATTTGCTTTGAAGTATCAATCGCCACACCAACCAGAATTAATAAAGAAGTAGCACCCAAGCCCCTAAAGGTTGGTACGCCCAAAGCACTTTCAACGGCGGTAGGGATAATTGCAACCAAGCCCAAAAAGATAGCACCCAAAAAAGTCAATCGATTCAGCACGCGCTCGATATACTCACTCGTTGCCTTACCCGGACGAATACCGGGGATACTAGAACCCATTTTCTTCAAGTTCTGTGCCACATCTACAGGATTGACAATCAAAGAAGAATAGAAGTAGCTGAAGAACACGATAGAAACTAGGTAAACGAGAGCGTAAACCCAAGATCCGGAAGCGCCAGGAACCAGATAAGTTCTGACAATTCTGGAATACTCTGGGGAGCGAATGAAGTTTTCTACTAACAGAGGTAAGCTTAAAATTGCAGCAGCGAAGATAATGGGCATAACACCACCCTGATTAAGGCGCAAGGGTAGATAGCTACGCTGCTCCGCAAACAGTCGCCGACCCACTTGACGTCGTGCGGAAATAATTGGGATGCGGCGAATGCCTTCCTGAACAAAGACAATGCCAACAATAGTAGCCAGAAATAGCAGCAGCAACACAATAACACGACCCGCTATTTCACGACCGCCAGTTTGCACAAAATCGATAGTGTCGCCTAGCGCCTTTGGCATTGTTGCCACAATGTTGACAAAAATTAACAAAGATGCTCCATTGCCAACACCCCGTTCTGTGATCAGTTCAGATGCCCACATAACGAACATTGAACCAGCCGTAAGGGCAAGGGCTGTCTCAATGACAAAAATTGGACTATAACTCTGGGCAAAGGGTTTAAGCCAAAAAGCTGCCAAAAAACTACTTTGAATAATTGCCCAACCCAAAGACACGTAACGAGTGACTTGAGAAATTTTCCGCCGTCCTGCCTCACCTTCATTTTTCTGTAAGTTTTCCAAAGATGGGATGGCAGCAGTGAGCAACTGAATGATAATCGAAGCATTGATGTATGGCAAAATACCCAAGGCAAAGACTCCCAAAGCCGAAAGTCCGCCTCCAGAAAAGATATCCAAAAAGCTTAATATCTGGTTATTACCTTGAATGGCTTGGGCAAACTCGTCCCGATTGATTCCAGGAATGGGCAAATGTATGCCCAAACGAATCAACAGGAGAATCCCAAGAGTTACAAGCAGCCGACCTCGCAGCCCTGCCGCTTGCGCCATCTGCATAAAAGTTTCTTGAGCCGTTGGGGCTTTATCTCGACCGATCATAAAGGGCTACCTTTGAAGTATGAAGTATGAAGTGTGAAGTGTGAAGTTATGAAGTACGAATTTTGAAATTTGAAGTCTGGCAAATATAAATTTTTTCATCCTTCATCCTTCATCCTTCATTCTTCATATAACTTCGCAACTCCCACCAGCTGCCTCAATTTTGCTACGTGCTGTAGCTGTGAAAGCTGCCGCTTTTACAGTGAGCGGAACGCTCAATTCCCCATCTCCTAGAACTTTTAACGGATCTCGACCAGAAGTGAGAATACCTGCTTCTTTTAACGAGGTCAGTGTTACTTCTGAATTTGGGGGTAAAGAACCTAGCTTTTCTACATTAATCGTAGTGTACTTTTTACGGTTAACAAGGGGAAAGCCCTTCAACTTAGGAATACGGCGATATAATGGCTGCTGACCACCTTCAAAACCAGGTCGGGTACCACCACCAGAACGTGCGTTTTGACCGCGCATACCTTTACCTGCGCTAGCGCCCTGACCGGCAGAGACACCTCTTCCCAGACGACGACCGCGTTTCTTAGACCCTTTTTGAGGTCGGACATCATTTAGTCTCATAATCGAAACCCATGTAAAATTTGTCATTTGTCATAAGTCATTTGTCATAAGTCATTTGCTAAGGACTAATGACCAATGACCAATGACTAACTAATGTATAGATTTTCAACAGGAATGCCCCGGTCTTCAGCAACTTCTCCGAAGGTACGTAGGGTAGACAAAGCATTAACAGCGGCTCTAGCATTATTCAGAGGGTTATTGGAACCGAGTTGTTTTGCTAGGACATTACGAACGCCTGCCAATTCCAATACTGTACGAACAGCACCACCAGCGATTACACCAGTACCGACTAAGGCGTTAGCCTTGCATACGCAACGCGCAACTCTTTTTGCGTGTTCACTACGTTGCCTATTTACTTTTAAGTGTGCTCTTGCATATCTCTGTCTTGCCTTACGTCGCTGGTTTTTACCTTTCTCCTTTTTGTAAATCTGGCGTTGAGCGTGCTTGATAGCTTTTGAGGCTTTTCTCAAGAACCTTGGATTTGGCTCATGATGCCCGTTGGAATCAGAGTAGAAAAATTCAAGCCCCACATCTAAACCAATTTCACCATTGCCCGTTCTTTGTTCGGGCTTGACTTCAATGGAATATGCAAATTGGCAATAGTAACCGTCAGCTTTTCTAACTAACCGAACTCGCTTAATATCCTTAACAGGGTAGGTGTGTATATCCCATTTCCCTAAAAGCTTGAGTTCACCAATTCCTTTTTTGTCGGTAAAGGTGATACGTCGCTTCGTGGGATGCACTGACCAACCGCTAGTCTTGTACTCAACCGAGCGGTTATCTTTTTGAAAGCGTGGAAAACCCTTTCTCCCAGGCTTTTTAGATTTGCAGTTATCGTAAAATCTGGCTATAGATAGCCATGCTCGTTCAGTTGCTGACTGGCAAGCCATTGAGTTTAAGTCTTTAACAAATCTGAATTCTTTACGCAGTGCTGTAGAGTAATTATTAAGAGCGACTTTATCTACTTTTTGCTCTTTTGCTGCTTCCATCCAATATCTAATGGCTTTGTTGCGGATAAACTGCGTAGTTCTAATTGCCTCATCAATAGCTCGATACTGTTGTTGATTGCCTTTCACTTTGTACTCCAATACCAGCACGCTCGTTATCACCTCCTTACTTCTTCAATTTTGATAACATTATTGTCACACAATAGGAAACAAAGAAGAAACAAAGTGAAGTCAGAATACATTATAATTCGTACTACACCGCGACGGTTCAATAAGTTGAAGCTATTAGCAGAACAACGTGAAAAATCGATGACTCAACTTATAGAAGACTGGATTGACTGGTTACCCAACCCGGAGATAGTTCGCTCCTCACACATCACTGATTCTGCAGACCTGCGGTCAACTTAGAATCAGTGATGCCTTCGTTGCTCGCCGCCTTACATCCCCACCCTAAAAGAGGGATGGGGTATTACGGCGCTTTGATAAATATGTTATGTTTAACTACGTTACCGCTACCTTTAGCTCGGTAACAGTAGCTTAAGATAGAGTCAATCTGGAATCAGAACCAGCCCTGTCTGTTGAGAAAGTAAGTGCTGACAAATTCATCGTGGGATTTGTTTAAATAAATCATTCCTTCGATTAGACCTACAAGTTGCATAATCAACAGCGTTAAACCATAGGTAAAACAACTGCCAACCAAAGTAATAATGAGCATGATAAATCCTTCGGGAGCATACCCAAGGACAAATTTGTGAATGCCAAAACCTCCAAAGATGATACCGCAATACCCAGCTAAGAGTTGTTTGGTAGCATGACTGGGATTGAGCTTTGCCATGACTATAGCTCCTTTAATCTATGAATAATCTATAGATGAAACGAATGATTTATGTAGTTAAGTCAAGAATTTTTCTTGACTTAACAAGTTGTTTTGGTAGAAGCACTCTTAAAAATAGATAAGCAAAAATAGCGTGTCACCTATACGTAGTGAACGCCAATCGCATTGAAAGCTGCCAGCTTTCAGACATTGCCTGAAGCCGGACTCCTCAATGACTCTTCTATCTCTACTGTAGCTAGAAAATCCAGGATAGTAGTTTTGCACCATCTCGTACTAAAGGATTCTCTGATGGAAAACTCACGACGAGAGCCGCAAAAATACAAGTGCCCTAGTAATTTTTACCAGTCAAGCAATGTCTTTTCCGGATTCTTTTGATATTTCTACAATGATAAAACTACTGGTGTAGATGTGATTTACAACGCGATCTACTATAAGGTAGGTCTACCAAGTTTATCAAATAGAATAGCAGTAACTATACGTACACTGTTTACCCCAGCCCACCAAGTGAACACTGGATATACAATCAATCAGCTACTCTTAGCTATTAATGCCATCAAATACATCTACACCTTATTTTTGAGTAAAGTTACTCCGAGTCGAGGGAAATAATTATGTGAAACACATAACCACCGCGCAGGTGTTAACTTTAGCACATTTGCTTCAAGCTAACATTTATTTTTATTGAACACCAATAGATATTGGTAAAATTTTGTAAAAGTTTTCAAAAAGAATTTTTGAAGTCCCTTAGCAGAACAAATCATTGACTGCCACTACCCAGGATAAACAGGCTCAGTAGAGTACCACTATTCCAAAGGCTATGGAGAAGCATGGGGGCAAGGAGGTTACGCGATCGCGTATAAACGACTCCCAACACAATACCTAAAGCGAACAGAGGGAGAATTTCCGACAAGTTGAGGTGAGCAACTGCGAAAAGAAAACTACTGGCAAGGATCGCTCCCCATACTGGGATATAACGGGTGAGAGAGGGTAACAAAAAGCCACGAAATAGAATTTCTTCAAAAATTGGGGCAGCGATGGCAGCCGTCGTGAAAAATACAGTCAGTGCCAGAGAATCTTGGCTTTGAAGCACCAGTTGCAACAGGGGGTTGCTACCACCTTGCCCTTGCCATAGCTGTTGATTGATCAAAGACACCACAACCACGACAGGGAGTGCCACACAGTAACCGCCTAAACCCCATAAAAACCATCTACCGTTGAACCGGAAACGAAACCAGTCATCCGACAGGGGGAAAAAGCGTTTGATAGCTAAATACAGTACCGATAAAGCCCCTAATGCCACCAGCAAATAACTGACAAAAACAGATAACGCCTGATTCCGCACATTAGAGGTGAGAGACGAGATAGAGAGAACGGATTTGATAAGGGGTAAAACAACTTGTTGGAGCAACAAAGGCACCAACAATTGTCCCATGAAGAAAAAGCCCACGACAAAGACTAACAAAATGGTTTCACCATCCCAAGGTGTTGACCAAGCCACGTCTGCATTTTGAGCTAATAAAGCAGTGTTTCCCTTGAAAACACGTTCTGCCAATAAATAAAGCAACAATCCCAAACCAGTAATTGCTGCAATGACTGGAACAGTGTTGATAAATGATAATTTTAACAATGCAGTTTGGGCGGCTTCTTGCTGTGATGCTTTGAGATTTGCGAGGGCATCCTGCCGTTGCTGGAGTTGGTAGAGCTTTTCTAAAGCAGAATAGCGAAACCATCCATCCAAATTCGCTTGAATGAGCGGTTCGGCAGAAGGTAAAAGACGTGGGGGATCGCTCCAAAGCCCTTCCAAGACAGCAGCCAGTTGACTGACTTCAGGATTGACTTGCGAACTTTGCTGCACTTCATTCCAAGTTTTCAAAGCAGCATCGGTTTTTTCTTGTCGTGCTTGTAAAATTCCCAACCGCAAATCTAATTCAGGGATTAATTTTTGCACTTGGTTTAGGGACTGCTGCAACAGTTGCTGCTGTTGAGAAGTGGGGTTGGTTGCAGGAGGGTATTGCGATTGAGGTTGAGAAGTTGCAGGTGCAGTATCGGGTTGAGACTGGAGTTGTGCAATTTGCTTTTTGATTTTTTCTACATTAGTCTGAGCCGATTTCCTTGCTTGTTCGTACTGCTGTGTCGGCGCTTCCAGGGGTTTAGCACCAAGTAACGCGTCTTGCAGTGGCTTAAAATTTTCCTTGTTGCTGTCCGATGTTTGCCAGGAAGCCGCTTGCAGCAAAATGTTGGTTTGGTACAGTTCCAAGCGGCTTTGAAACTGAGGTTGCTGCCAACTTGATAATAAGGACTGACCGACAATTAAGATTGTCAGCAGCGTTAGAACTATCAAAACAAACCGCAGGACGGGTTTCATAAACGTTGAGCTTGACTGCTTTTGAGTCATCCTTCCTCTCTTGACTGACCAACGTGCGATCTGCCGCTATGCTGTAGCGAAGCTATCGCCCCTTCGGAATTATCGCAAGAAAATGCGTTAAGTGGTTAGTGGTTAGTGGTTGATGGTTAGTGGACTTTGGTGTATGTTGTTAAGTCCTATTACATTCTGACTTCTGCTACTGAAATAATTTTGGGTAGAACTAAATCAAACATAGGTGAGGATAAGGAATGGGTTTACAGCCAAGATTCGGTAGATAATGCTCTTACTTGCTGAATCCTCTGAAAGTCGCTGTCGGCTGATACAACAGTAAGACCGTGTTGTAAGGCTACAGCCGCAATCCAAAGGTCATTTTCATCAAAGCCTAGATCGGTTATTTTCGTTTTTCTCCGCTTGCTTTTCTCTTTCGGTGCAAATTGATTGAATA
>NZ_BAAFZH010000042.1:0-43664 GCF_054684315.1 Scytonema sp. NUACC21
CTTGGGCGCTGATCACTTGGTTGGTCTTCGCTGCTTATCTCCACGCCCGCATTACTCGCGGTTGGCAAGGTCGTCGTCCTGCAATTTTAGCCGCAAGTGGCTTTGTCGTTGTTTGGATTTGTTACTTAGGAGTGAACTTGTTAGGTAAAGGTTTACACTCCTACGGCTGGTTTTTTTAGAATAAATTACGTAGCTTGGGTTGAGTACGAAACCCAACATTCCCAAGCCCACGATCGAGGTTGCCCAAAACCAAACATTCGCAACATGATCAAGCTTTTTGTTGGGTTGAGCGAAGCGCGAAACCCAACCCAACCATTCTTCTCAAGCGCACACTCGGTTCACGCTCTCAAGCTTATTGACTTCATCTCACTATGCTCTTAATTTAGGAGTTTGAGCGCTTCTGCTTCCTCAAGCAACAACCGGACAGTGCGAACATAAGTACTCAGAGGTGTGCCGTAAACAGTAATTGTTGCCATTATTTGTCAATCTCCAACCTAAAATTTCACAATTAATTTCGGTTTAAAGTTCCACATCAAGTGTACTCACCAAAAAAGCCCACTTGTCTGCTGCTTCTTCAATGAGCTTCGTTGTAGGTTTGCCTGCTCCATGTCCTGCTTTAGTCTCAATTCTAATCAGGACTGGGGCTTTACCAGTATGAGCAGCTTGCAAAGCCGCTGCAAATTTGAAACTGTGTGCTGGAACAACGCGATCGTCACGCAAGGCTGTGGTAATCATGGTTGCTGGGTATGCTGTACCTGACTTGAGGGTGTGCAGAGGAGAATAGGCATACAGCGCCTGAAACTCTTCAGGATTGTCTGGCGAACCGTATTCAGGAACCCAAGCCCAGCCAATGGTGAATTTGTGGAAACGTAACATATCCATGACACCCACAGATGGCAAAGCTGCACCAAATAAGTCGGGACGCTGAATGATACATACCCCTACAAGTAATCCCCCGTTGCTACCTCCGCCAAGCGCTAATTTAGCAGGCTTGGTATAGCGATTTGCAATCAGCCATTCAGCAGCAGCAATGAAGTCATCAAAAACGTTTTGTTTTTTCTGCTTTGTTCCTGCTTGGTGCCATTGTTCTCCATACTCACCCCCACCACGCAGGTTGGGAATTGCATAAACACCTCCCATTTCCATCCATACTAAGCTACTAACAGAAAAACTGGGGGTGAGAGAGACGCCGAACCCACCATAACCATAAAGGTAGGTAGGATTACTACCATCTAACTTAATTCCCTTTTTGTAGGTGATAAACATTGGTACTAAAGTACCATCTTTGCTTTCATAGAAAACTTGTTTTGTCTCGTAATTATCGGGATTAAAATCTACCTTTGGTTCCCGGAAAACTTCGCTTTCTCCGGTGACCATGTCGTGACGGTAAATAGTTCCTGGTATAGTATAGCTTGTGAAACTATAAAAAGTTTCCGTATCATTTCTTTTGCCAGCAAAACCTCCAACAGAACCAATGCCCGGTAATTGAACTTCTCGCACAAATGTGCCGTTCATCTGAAAAATTTTGATTTGACTGCGAGCATCTTTGAGATAATCAGCAACAAGTTGGTTATTGATTGTACTAATAACTTGTAGAGTTTCATCTGCTTGGGGTATGATTTCTACCCAGTTTTCCCGTGCGGGATTTTTAATATCAATAGCGATCGCTCTTCCTTTTGGCGTATCTAAATCCGTTTGAAAATAAAAGATATTATCTTGATTGTCAATAAAGCCAAAACTTGCCTCAAATTCCTTAATAAGTTCTACAACTTCTGCATTTGAATTCGTCAAATCCCTATAAAAAACCAAATTCTGAGGATTAGCTCCCTCCCATACTAAGATAATCAGGTAGCGCCCATCTTCTGTAACGCTGCCATTAAATCCCCACTCTTTTTTGTCGGGGCGCTCATAAATTAATATGTCTTGTGACTGGGGCGTACCCAATTGGTGGTAAAAAAGCTTTTGATAATAGTTAACATCTTCAAATTGGGTTTTTTCATTTGGCTCATCATAGCGACTGTAGAAAAAGCCTTTACTATCATGAGTCCAGGACGCACCAGAAAATTTAATCCACTTTAAGTGGTCTTCCAAATCCTCACCAGTTTCGATATTCCGAACTTTCCACTCTAGCCAATCAGATCCAGAGGATGATAAACCATAGGCTAAAAATTGCCCGTTTTCACTAATTGCAATTCCAACAAGCGCAACAGTACCATCTTTTGACAGGGTATTTGGATCGAGTAAAACTTGTGGTTCGCTATCCAAAGTTTTCAGGGTATAGAGAACGCTTTGATTTTGCAAGCCATCGTTTTTAAAGTAGAAATAGCGATCGCCCTCTTTAAAAGGAACGCTATACTTTTCGTAATCCCAGAGCTTCGTCAACCGCAGCTGAATTTTTTCTCTGGCAGAGATTTCTCGAAGATAGCTAAAAGTGACTTGATTTTGTGCCTCAACCCAAGCCTTAGTTTCCTCTGAATCTGGGTTTTCTAGCCAGCGATAGGGGTCTGGAACCAAAGTTCCGTGGTAATCGTCAACCCAATTGCTCTTGGGGCTTATGGGATAAGTCAAATCTTTTCCAAAAGACATGGTATGAGGTAAGAAGGTACTTTTAAATGGTATCGAAGTTACTAAACCTAACCTAGGTTCATCCTTTATACTTCATCCTTGATACTTTAAATGTTGGGTTTCGCGCTGCGCTCAACCCAACCTAGGGTGGATTAAATGCCAACGTTGTTAACGAGTTTTTCGCCTTTTAACATCCGCGAAGCTGCTTCAAGCAGGGCTTCTTCAAGATAGGGTTTGGTGAAGTAGCCACTAGCACCGAGTTGTATTGCCATTTGTCTGTGTTTGTCTGCACCGCGTGAGGTGAGCATGGCGATGGGTAGATTGTTAAGATGGGAGTCTTTCTGAATCCGAGAGAGCAATTCCAGACCATCACAACGGGGCATTTCAATATCGCAGAATACGATGTCGCAAGGTAAACCAGAACGCAGTTTATCCCAAGCTTCCTGACCATCACGTGCTTGTTCTACGCGGTAACCAGCCTTATTAAATGTTAGCGAGAGCAATTCTCTTACTGTAATGGAGTCATCAACAATGAGTACTGTTGGGTCAATCTTGGCAGAAGAGGTTTCTGCGGTAACCGTACCAGATGTTTGTTCCCTGAAGCTAATGGCACGCTGTTTTGAAGTTCGACCTTGGAAGATGTCAATGATTTCCAATACATCAGCAATTGGCATAATGCGACCGTCACCCAACACAGTGGCACCAGCGACACCAATGGGCTTGGGTGCGGGACCTTCAAATTGCTTGATGACAATTTCTTGTTCGTTAAGGACTTGATCGACCTGTAGGGCAACGAGGGTATTTGCCGAGCGCACAACAATCACAGAAATCATATCATCATCGCGATTACCACCGTAGACGTTACCGCGACTCAGTTGCCTGTTGAAAGTTAAAATCTCTTTCAGGGGTCGGAAAGGCAAGGTTGTCTCGCGCCACATGATGTACTTTTGCCCATCAGCTCCTTGTTGAACAGTTTTTCCAGGTATATCAAGGGTATCCTCTACCCCATCCATTGGGAAAGCAATACGAGCTTTGTCAGATACACAGCACAGTGCTTTACAAATACTGAGGGTCAAAGGCAGACGAATGGTAAAAGTCGTTCCTTTGCCTGGGCTGGAATCAATACTAATTGCCCCCCGAATTTCGCTAATTCTGGTGCGAACGACATCCATACCCACACCACGTCCTTTCAAGTCGTCAACCTTTTCGGCAGTACTGAAACCAGGTTGAAACAACAAGTCGTAAACCTCAACACGAGACATGGTTCTGGCTTGTTCTGGCGTAATCAGACCTGTTTTGAGTGCCTTTGCTTTCACTCCCTCTGCATTAATACCCGCACCATCATCGCTGACAGAAATAACGGTTTGGTTCCCTTGGTGAAAAGCGCGGACAGTGATGTTTCCCACTGGTGATTTCCCAGAGGTTTGTCGCACTTCGGTTGGTTCAATACCGTGAGCGATCGCATTATTCAGCAAATGAGTCAGGGGGTCTTTAAGATGCCCCAAAATCATTTTATCAATTAAGGTGTCCCGACCTTCAATTTTGAGTTGTGCCTGTTTGCCCTCTCTAATAGCACTTTCCCGCACTCCTCGCTCTAAAGGAGTTGTCACTTCCGAGAAAGGTTCCATTCGTGCTCTTGTAATCCCTTCTTGGAGTTGATTGCTCACTTGTCGGAACTGCCGCGCCACTCGCTCGGTTTCTTCTGTCACAAAATCAATATCACTGGCTGCCTCACGCACCCGCACACTCAGTTCAATCATTTCTTCATAGGAAAAAGGAGCAATACCAAAGGAAGAAAGCATTCCCAAGCTCATCACTCTTCCTAACATTTCAGGTGGAGTTTGCTTTTGCATCCAGGTAATTCCTACAACAGTAAACAAGCCACTGCATAATCCCAGTACAGCGATTGTTACACTGGCCAGTACTACATTTGGTATGAAGCTAAGTAAAAATAGACCTAATCCTTGTATACTAGCAAGACTCAGCATCAAAACTCCAAGCTTGGGAAGGTTTTGGAAGACTTGAGGTATAAGTATCCCTAATAACCCACCACCACCCCAAGCAGAATTCATTATCCCTAGAGCAACAGCACCGCCTGGAAAGCGACTATGAGCCAGTGCAGTGATGCCAACTTGTAACGGGCCAATAAAAAGAAAATTTAACATCACCAATACCAGCAAAACTGCTTTGAGAGCTGGATTATGCCATGCATAGTTGAGTCCCTCACGGATACCAGTAATTAAACTAACACTCTTGTTAGTTGAGCTAGGATTTTGAAATGAGTCATGAGCTTGTTTTGATTCCTTATGCAATGCAATCTCTTTAGTCGTTACAGTATTTGACCTAAGACTGTCCTTGAGCAGCAAAAGTGTTACGGTTGTGAAAATAAAAGTGGCAGCATCAATTGCAAACGCTGTCTCAATACCGCTAGTGGCAATGAGCAAACCACCTAAAGCAGGCCCGATAAGCAGAATCAGTTGGGAAGTTCCTTGGCTCAAGGTGTTACTTGATACCAATTGTTCTTTGGTCACAAGACTAGGTATGATTGACTTTGCGGCGGGAATAAAAAAGCCATCTGTGATTCCAAAACTGATAGCAACCAGGTAAAGATGCCATAGCTGGGTTGCTCGAAAAGTAACGATCGCTGTTAGTAAAATTGTCAGTATTGCGCGGAGGGCATTGGAAGCAAGCATAACTAACCGAGGTGAGCAGCGATCGCTGACCACACCACCAATTAGCATCAAAACAGCGCGAGGAATTGCAGCTGCCATGAGCACTGTGCCCAAGCTAACACCAGAGTTAGTTAACTGAATAGTCAACCAAGGCAATGCTATTAAATAAAATTGATCGCCCAGCAAAGAAACACTTTCACCAACATAAAAAAGTAGGAAATTGCGTACAGTTAATGGTTGCCAAAGAGGAACTTTGTCTTTACTAGAACCTGTTTTCATTCTTGTTAAAAGTGCTGAGTCAAATACTAATCCCTAATTTTCATCCTTGGTGATGAAACTTGTTTCATTGGGACTACCTTTTGTCTTTGTTTATCAATTAACACGACGTTGATAACCTTGCCAATATTTTTCTCGCAGTTTGCTCTTTTGCAATTTACCGCTCGGTGTTCTTGGTAAGGATTGAGTAAATTCAACACTTCTAGGTAACTTAAAATCGGCAATTTTCCCCCGTACAAAACTGATAATATCTAGTGCTGTTGCCTTCATCCCTGATTTTAAAACGACGATCGCTTTAACAGTTTCTCCAAAATCTCCGTCGGGAACACCAATTACAGCTACCTCAGCTACTGCAGGATGTTCATACAAAACATTTTCAATTTCTGCCGGATAAACATTCTCACTAGCATAGCAGATCATATCTTTAACGCGATCGCAAATATAAATGTAACCTTCTTCATCGAAATAGCCCGCATCACCAGTATGAATCCAGCCATCTACCAATGTGTTTGCTGTAGCTTCAGGTAATTTCCAATAACCAATCATATTAGCAGGGGACTTGATACAAATTTCACCCACCTGACCGCAATCTACGTGTTTCCCTGTATTATCTAAAATTGCTACTGATACACCGGGAAACGGTTTACCCGCAGATTTTAACCTGTCTGGATTTGTAGAGGTATGGGCATCCGCAGGTAAACACACAGCACAATTTCCCGTTTCAGTCATGCCATAAATTTGCACAAAGTTGCAGGCAAATGTAGCGAGCGCTTCTCTCAGTACTGATTCGGCAATCGGAGAACCTCCATAAACAATGTATTTCAGTGAGGAAAAATCTGTTTTTTGGCACTGAGGTTCAGATAAAAGAACTTGAATCATGGCAGGAACCATACAGGTCTTAGTAATATGGTACTTTTCAATAGCAGCTAAAACCTCAATTGCGTCAAAAGTGTCTAGCAAAATATTTTCGGCTTGGGATGCCAAACCACGGATAGCCCACCATAAACCTCCAATATGGAATGAAGGTAAGACTACTAGACTCCGATCGGCTTTGTCCCAACCGATCCAGCTTTTTCCTTGCTTGCAAAATTCTTTGGCGATCGCAAAAAAACTGTAATGCCCTAGTTGCACACCTTTGGGTCGTCCAGTCGTACCACTAGTATATATTTGTACAGCTACATCATTTGGTTGAATTTCAACATCAGGCTGAACATGACTATGTTGCTGCCACCAAGTATCATAAGTCACCCAATTATATTCAGATTTGTCTAAGGCAATGAAGGTTTTAATACCGTCAAGCGCTTCTCTAATAGATTCAATCAACCCATGAAACTCGGCTCCGACAAAAAAAACTTCAACGTTAGCATCCCTGAGAATATAACTAACTTCAAGAGCAGTTAAACGCCAATTAATTGGCACTAAGACAGCATTGATTTTAGAACAAGCAAATAAGATTTCATAACTACGAAGTGAATCTTTGGCTAATAATCCAACTCGCGATCGCGCTTTCACTCCTTGAGCTAAAAGTGCATTCGCCACACGGTTACTTTGTAAATCTAGCTGTAAATAGGTGAGAGCATTTTCCTTGAATATTAAAGCTGTGGCATCTGGAGATTGGTGAGCTTGTACGCGTGCCAAATCTGCTAGTGTTGAAATCTCATCGTTGTGTATCATTGTTATTTTCCAAGAATTGTGAAACGCACAGGTAAGCAACAGAGTATAAGTCCTATTTTTGATTGTTCAATTTAAGTTGCATAAATTCTTGCAATCTCTGGGCTAATGCTGTAATACGGGGAGGACGCATGATTGTGAAGTGATTGCCATCTAAAATTTCTGTGTAGATTGCACTCTTAGTATGTTTACTCCAATCGGTACGAGGCACTCCTGCTTCGAGCAGATCCGCAGCCCACCAGACATAAAGTTTGGCTTCAATTTGGGGTGCGCGGTGAATTCTTAAGAGTTTTTGGTGAATTTCTGTAATTTCTAGCTGTTTTTGCAAAATCTCAATTGATACTTCCGTTGAAAGTAGATTTCGTTCTTCTCCCCAGCCAATCATCCGCCGCAAACGTTCAATACAAGGTAAACCTGTCAATTCGTCTCGTAATTTCTGCTGTTCAACAGCATCCAATGCTAGAAAAGCATCAACAAAAGTATTGCCAAACACCAACGCTAATTCGTACAACGGATCGCGTTCAAAGGTGGGTGCGTTGTTTGGAATTAAAAAAGAATCTACAAGTCCGACAAAAGCTACCCTCTGCCCTTGTTGCTCTAACTGTTTAGCAATACTGACAGCAATTACACCACCCATAGACCATCCAATGAGATTATAAGGGTCATGAGGTTGACACTGGCGAATAGCTTTAGCATATTCAACAGCCATATTCTCAATGCTATTATGCTCTTGAAGTGGGTTGTTGAGAGCGCAAGACTGAAGTGCATATACAGGTTGCTCCAATTCTAAACAAGCAGCTAAATGTTGATACACCATGACTTGTCCCCCAACTGGATGAATACAGAACAATCGGGGTTGAGTTCCTTTAACCCGAATTGGAACTAAATACGTAGTTTTTAATGAAGCATCAATATTTTTAGTAATAAAATTTGCTATCTCCGCCAGAGTTGGATGCTGGAAAAGTATACTAAGGGATACGTTTGTACCCAGTTTTTGATTAATTTTTGAGATTAATTGCAGCGCCAAAAACGAGTTTCCACCTAACTCAAAAAAGTCATCATGGATACCTATGCGCTCGCTTTGGAATACTTCAGTCCAAATTGTTGCCAGCAACTCCTCAAGCGAGTTGCGAGGAGCCACAAAAGTTTTTTCTAACTCTGGAATACTGTGTTTAAGTGTCGTAAGCGCCTGACGATCCACTTTGCCGTTAGGTGTGAGGGGCAATGACTCTAACAACACGAAGGCTTTTGGTATCATGTACTTCGGCAATTTCTGCTGTAGGTACTCCCGCAACTCCACAGAAATTGTATTAGAACTCCGACCGCTTTTAGCAGAAAACCACTGCTTTGTATGAGCTAAATCTAATTTTCCACCCACAAAGCTATAAAGCAGAACCTGACTCGATTCGAGCTTCAATAAATCTTGCAGTTCCTCAAACTTCAGGTAGCCAATCGGACATAATCCGATTTGGTTTTTTGGTGCAGAACCCCTCACCCTGAACTTGACTAATAGTGTAGCCGCTTACACTATGACTTTTCAGTAGCTTGACAATACGGTCTTTCAGCACCGTTTCCCCAATAATGGTGATTAAGACGGCGGATTCGAGGGGAGAGAAGTTTGACATGGAGAACTCCAGAAAATAGGTTTTAGCTTCTCAAGCTTAAGTTTTTCATAAAACAGGCGCTACAACTTCTACCCCTAAGATGTAGATTCGTCTTCTGAGCCGACTAACAATCAACTCCCATGTTGACAACAGCCCTACTGCATGGCAGCGATTAGGTAGTCAAAGTAACCGCCAACAAGGCTTGCGTCTTCTGATGATAACATTGAGGTGGTAACATTCTTCATCGCACGGATGCCTTCAGCAACAGCCTCAATCGGGGTGCCAAGAGACCTATACATTTCTCGAACACCAATGACCCCAATCTCTTGAATCGGTGTGTCCTCACCAGCTACGAGACTGTAGGTGATTAAGCGCAGGTAGTAATCCATGTCCCGTAGGCAAGTCGCAGTCATTTCTTGACCGTAG
This sequence comes from Scytonema sp. NUACC21, assembly GCF_054684315.1. Lineage (NCBI taxonomy): Bacteria > Bacillati > Cyanobacteriota > Cyanophyceae > Nostocales > Scytonemataceae > Scytonema > Scytonema sp. NUACC21. The sequence continues at coordinate 9,215 of NZ_BAAFZH010000042.1, forward strand.
GCGTTACCACCAGGAGAGACAATGTCAGGGCGCTTTTGAAACAGCTGGTTTCCAGTTTGCTTAACAATGCGATCCCGGTTTTCTGTTAAAACCTGAACAAGCCGCATACGAACCTCACCACTTTTGGCAAAGCTCTTAATCCGGTCTAGTTCTCCAGGGTTGAGATAGCGAGCTTCAGCGTCTGCGTTCACAATCGACTTTATAATAAGACTCATTAACAGATTCCTTCAAGAACAATGAAATCAAGTTGATCTAACACTGTCGCGGCTCACTAAAGATAGTGGCATCCTTATCTATACAAATCATAAACGGTGGATATCTTTCCAACAAATGTTGATAAAGTAGCCACTGTCAACGCTGTAAAAAGTATTCGCAACGTTAAAACCTAATATCAGAAACGTCGCTGTTTCTATATTTTAATTATACTTCACAATTCTCGTGTTTTCCCAAATTACAAATAAGAAATCACAAATAGGGAAAATACAATTTAACTATAAGATAAGTAAGCCGACGAGAAAAAACCCAACTATGTAACGAAAAGTAAAATCTCTGTATTTGGCTCGTAGTAGCGCTGTCTTCGCATGCACCGTAATTACAATCCAGTGACAGCATGGGTGTAGATTTTCACGGCTTTCAGCTAACTTCACCTAGAATGCCCTATGTCAGCTTTAAAAGGCTAGGAGATACGTAATTGATATCTATATCAAAATCAAGGGCTTAATGGGCATCGTAGCGTGGGTATTTCTCAATAATTAATTTTATTGAGAATGAGTTTGCTATTGCCGCCATACTATATCTTGAAACTGTTTTCCACAACAGATATCAATAAACCAAGTGCCTAAATTTGGAAAAAGTTCATCGGTATAATTGGTGTGTTGCTCGATTTTACAAGCGTAATTAAATATTCCATGCTAAGATGAAACTAAAGAGAAATACTTTCGGCTACGTGACTACGCCATAGACACATTTGCCATAGACGCCTTCCCGGATCTAAATCTCTACACCCTATTAGGTTCGAGAGGTGTTGTATGTAAGTTTATTTAGCTAATCATCTTATGAGGTTGAATTGGACAATTGCCATGCTTGGGTAAGCAAGTTCCACGCTCCCGTGCCGTTTCTATGAATTTTGCTTTAATTCCTATAGTTGTCTCATCTAATAAAAGCTCGTTTTATGGGTTTAGAGTTAAACTCAAAGTCATTAAGGAAAAAAAGTCTGTTTGTCCTTGCTGCTCATATACTTTGCTTCGTCATATGGGCTTGAGAGGAATTTACTGGCGTTGTAGTCACTGTTACCAAGAAATGCCGGTTTATTAACTATTACAGTAGAGGGAAATTTTATGCGGAAGAAAAACACCATCCAAAGCCTAGAACTGCAGCAGATAATAACTCAGTCCAAGGCTTCAATCAACAAGCCTAAGTTGTTGGAGCCGCCGGTGCAGTCGATTATCAAACTGAATACCTTTGTTTAGGCGAAGGCTTAAACTGTAAAAAATGGCCGATTGCCCTCCATGCAAATTGCAAATTGAGAATTATGCTACTCTTTGTGAATTTTCATAAGTATAGGTCTGCATAAAACATCAGCAAGCTGATGTGACAGACCATTACTAAACTTATTGACAAAATCTTTTAACGAAATTTCAGGAAACAAAAGATATGGATACTCAGGAACTTTTGAGACGATACGGATCGGGAGAACGGGACTTTAGCAATGTAAACTTGGTTCATGTGTGCTTAACTAATGCAAATTTGGTTGGGGCACACCTGATAGGAGCACACTTGATTCGCGCAGACTTAAGAGGGGCAGACCTGAGTGCTGCACATTTAAATCAGGCAAAACTGAATGAAGCTTCCTTAGCTGATGCCAGAATGATTGAAGTGTGCCTGATGAGTGCAGAATTGGTTGATGCAGATTTGAGTGGGGCAAATTTGAAGCAAGCAAATTTTAGTGGAGCAGACTTAAGCTGTGCCAAGCTAGGTGGAGCCAACTTAAAGGAAGCAGACTTAAGTAACACCGACCTCAGGGGAGCAGACCTCAGAGGAGCAGATTTGAGTGGAGCCAACTTAAAGGGGGCAAAGCTAGATGGGGCAAACTTAGATGGGGCATATCTAGATAACGCAGACCTAAGCGAAGCAGAAATTGCAGGGGCAAATATGAGAGGTACAGGATTGAGTGGAGCAAAGATGCCCGACGGAACAGTTCACTACTAAGGGATAAAGTTGCTGTAGCGTTCTACATTCCCAGCATCTGAGCGCTTAGGTGTGAAATAAAGAACATCATTCATGGCAAAACTCAGCAATGCCAAAAAATTAACTCTCAAGTCTTTTGGGCAGGCATAGAGTCTGCCCTTTTTGCGCTTGGGTTAACTGGGCTTTGCGATCGCACGACTACCTGCAACCACCAAAGTCTGGTTACAAAATGGAGATTGGGTTAAAGCATTTTGTACGCTATCATGAAACATTAGCATCTATGGGGGCGCGTTACCCACAAGAACTTATGCGTTGTATGGAAGTGCATTTTACTTTTATCCCTCAAGGTTTTAGTACATTTGTCACCAATCTAGGCATCCGAGATAGTAGCGATGATTTTGTCTTGATTAAATCAGATGTTCCTTGTGTTGCTGATGGAGTCTTTACTCAAAGCCTTTTCGCAGGACCCAGTGTGACTATTAGCCGCCGTAATTTAAAAGATGCTCGAGCCCAAGGCATTATCACGATATCTAAAAATGCAAATGTCGCCAATGGGAAGGATGGCTTTGCTGATGCAGAAGAAGTTATTCAGATTGTTGCACGTGAAACTGGAATTGCATCTGACGATATTCTCATAGCTTCTACGGGAGTTATTGGCAGACGCTACCCGATGGAAAAAATCCGAGCAGGTTTATCAGGAGTAGGGCAAAAATTAGGTTCCACCGATTTTCATGCCGCAGCACGGGGTATTATGACAACTGATACCTTACCTAAGTTGGCTGCCCGACAAATTGGAAATGCCAAGCTAGTAGGAATTGCCAAAGGTGTCGGTATGATTGAGCCTAATATGGCTACATTGTTAGCTTTCTTTTTTACTGACGCTGCTATTTCAAAAGATGTACTTCCTTCTATTTTTCGTCCGACTATAGATAAAACTTTTAACTGTTTAAGTATTGACACTGACACTTCTACAAGTGACACTGCTATCATTCTTGCCAATGGTTTGGCTGGGGAAGTTCAAGAATCCGAATTTTCTCGAGCGCTATATGAAATTGCTCATGAGTTAACATTAATGGTTGCGCGAGATGGAGAAGGAGCGACTAAAGTTATTGAAGTGACAGTAGATTCAGCTATTAACTATGCACAAGCCAAGAGAGTTGCAAAAGCAATTGTGAATTCCCCATTAGTAAAAACTGCTGTATATGGAGCAGACCCCAACTGGGGAAGAGTCGCAATGGCTATAGGCAAATGTGAAAATGAGCGGGAGATAAATCCAGAATCTGTAGTTATTAGGTTTGGTGATATTCAAGTTTATCCGAATAGCTCTATGGAAGAAAATCTTGACTCTTTGCGACAAATCATGTCTCAGAATAAAGTAAACATTCATGTTAGCTTGAACATCGGTGAAGCTTCGGCAACAGTTTGGGGTTGCGATTTATCGGAAGGTTATGTCGATATTAATGCTAAGTATTCAACCTAAAGCGAAAAAAAGGTCACATATCTTGCACCACCTTCTTATTGAGAAAATTGTAGTCTAAAAAATTTATCCCGATCGTAGGGTGGGCACTGCCAGCCCTTTCAATGCGAACAAATGAACTACTAATTCAAGGGCTGCAAGGCGCTCTGTGTATCATTGCTAGAATCAACAATCATATCGCGCATGGCTCTTTCCAACTCCTTGGAAGTAGAAATCATGCCTTTTTCCAACCATTCGTTCACCGCTACCAAGTAAAACAGCTTCACAACACTTGCAGGGTAAATACGTTCAACACCGCGATATGTAAAACCACGAACTGGATGGCTCCAAAAAGCGTCTGGAGTAAGAGCCCCACCAGTGTTTACCAGCACAGGCGGATCGTAGACAACCCAAGTTACGGCAATTTGGTTACGAGCTAAACTCGGAAATGCTGCCCAAGTTGCTTCTAAAATTCCAGTACCAAGATTTTCCAGTTGTTCGTCCCGATTAAAAAAATTCATTGTAGTTTCAGAATGTCCTCTAATACAGAATCCAAAATTGACAATTTAAAAGCGGGTGAGTATCAGTGTTTAGCGAACCTAAACATCTATGATTCTCCTAATTGTGACCGATTAGCAACTCAAGCTGCGGCAGGGCGGTATCTGCGGCTCACATTAGATGATGTACAGACACCAAATGCCGAGTCTGTACAAATATGCTTGTGTGAGGATGACTATCCGGGATGGCTTTTAATTTCGGATTTAGATTTGTTACAACCATGCACTGTACCCCATAAAGCGCAATCATTTTCTGAAGCGGAGATTAAAAACCTCCTGCCAAAGGTGATTGCTTTTACTCTTACAGCTATGCAGCAACCGAACTATTACCTTTGGGGTGGTACGGTAGGACCGAATTACGACTGTTCGGGATTGATGCAAGCGGCATTTGCGTCTGTTGCTATTTCCATACCTAGAGATGCCTATCAGCAGGAAGCTTTCACTCAGCCGATTCCTCTTACACAATTACAACTAGGCGACCTTATCTTCTTTGGAACTTCCCAAAAAGCAACTCATGTGGGACTCTATTTGGGAGATGGTCGATACATCCATAGCTCTGGAAAAAATCAAGGGCGCAATGGCATCGGCATTGACTATCTCTCGGAACAAGGTGATGAGGTTAGTCGGTCATATTACCAGCAACTGCGCGGTGCTGGAAGAGTGGTCAAGAGTTACGAACCACAGAAAAGCTAAGGACGACAGGGAAATATGAGGAGTGGACTGGTTAATTACGGGTTTACCGGACAAAATGACGCAATAGCATCAATTGTCCCAGATGTTTCGGTTGTGGTGCCAGTACATGACGAGGTAGAAAGTTTGCCTTATTTACTTGAGGCGATCGCATCTACTTTGACAGCTACTGAATTAAGTTATGAAATTATCTGTGTGGATGATGGTTCATCTGATGGTTCGGCGCAGTTTCTTAAAGAACAAGCGCAAATACGGAACGATCTCAAAGTGGTGATTTTGCGTCGCAATTACGGACAAACAGCAGCAATGTCTGCTGGATTTAACTACGCCGTGGGAAAAGCAATAGTCACTTTGGATGCTGACCTCCAGAACGACCCAGCAGATATACCTATATTGCTGGCAAAGTTAGATGAAGGTTACGATTTGGTCAGTGGTTGGCGGAAAAATCGCCAAGATGGAGCTGTGAAGCGGTTACTTCCTTCTAAAATTGCTAACTGGCTCATTCGTCGAGTAACAAGCGTCCATGTTCATGACTATGGGTGTTCGCTCAAAGCCTATCGTGCAGAACTCGTGGCAGATATGAACCTTTATGGGGAGCTGCATAGGTTTCTTCCTGCTTTGGCTTACATTGAAGGCGCAAGAATTACAGAATTACCAGTTCGCCATCACGCCCGTCGTTTTGGTCGTAGTAAGTATGGATTATCGCGAACTTTCCGGGTATTGATGGATTTGTTAAACATCTACTTCATGAAAAAGTTCCTGACACGTCCAATGCACGTTTTTGGTCTGTTAGGGCTGATTTCAATGGTTTCAGGTGGGGCAATTGGAATTTACCTGACTTTTATTAAGTTTGCTTTCCATGTAGATATTGGTAATCGCCCGCTACTGATTCTGGCAGTCCTGTTGCTAGTGACTGGAGTCCAGTTATTTTGCTTTGGTCTGCTGGCAGAGTTGCTGATGCGTACCTACCATGAATCCCAAGGGCGTCCCATCTATCGTGTACGTGAGGTTGTAACGAAAAGTATAAAATAATATAAATACGTAGTTTCACTCACGCTATCTAAAAAAAGATTGGGCTATAACAGAAGCCATCTAAAACAGGCTAAGAAGAAATTCCTACCTGCTTTAGATGGCTTTAGTTATTATCCAGGAAACGCGTTTCTTGGTGTGAGGATAGTTTAGTATAAACGCGCATTTACCTTGAAAAACTTATACATTAATAATGCCCAAGTGAGGCATAACCTGCTGTTTTCATTTGCGGCAGGTTTATTATTCTGGTCTGCTTCAGGCTCTTTATTGCCAACTCTACCCCTTTACCTGAAGCAATATGGTGCAACAAATCAACAAATTGGCATTATTATAGGCAGTTTTGCCCTAGGATTATTGCTATTTCGTTCTAAGTGTGGACAACTTGCAGACGAACGAGGTCGTAAACCAGTATTGCTTATTGGTACACTCGTTAGTGCGATCGCGCCTTTAGGCTATTTAGTAGTCACGTCTTTTCCCCTATTAATGGTGCTGCGTATCTTTCACGGTCTTAGCGTTGCAGCCTTTGCGCCCGGTTTTAATGCGTTGACTGCGGATATAGCACCTCCCCATAAGCGTGGCGAAATCATGGGTTATATGAGTTTGGTCAATCCAATTGGTATTGCCTTGGGACCTGCGTTGGGTGCTTATGTACAATCTGCCGGTGGTAATACTTATATATTTTTCTTAGCCGCAGGATTGGGTTTGGGATCGCTATTGTGTGTCATGCAAATTACCAATCCTGGAATTGAACAAGAACCGGAAGATCTTCAAAAAAGCAAATTTTGGCAAATGTTACTCAGTCCAAGGGTGAGAGTACCAGCAGAAATTCTGTTGCTAGTTGGTTTGGCTGTCGGTACATTAAATACTTTTGTGCCGTTATTTATTAAGTCAAGCAAAGTCGAGTTGAATACTGGGTTGTTTTACACAGCCGCAGCTTTGGCTAGCTTTAGCGTGCGGTTGTTTACTGGCAGAGCAAGCGATCGTTTTGGTCGTGGTTTGTTTATCACCTTCAGCCTCGTGTGTTACTCAGTAGCAATGGTCATTTTATGGGCAGCACACACTGCTCCAGCTTTCCTCGTAGCCGCAAGCTTTGAAGGAGCAGGTGGAGGTATGTTATTTGCCATACTTGCAACCATGATGGCAGATCGCTCGCTGCCTCAGGAACGAGGGCGAGTTTTTGCTCTGTGTATTGTTGGATGGGATCTTGGAATGGCAACAGCAGGTCCCGTTTTTGGTTCCATCGCCGCACACGTTGGGTACCGAAATATGTTTGGTTTTGATGCCTTTTTAACTGTCCTTGCACTCCTTATTTTCCTGACTAAGTCCAGCAAAGACTTACCCAATTCTCTACGCTTTGCCCTGGGACGAGGTAGGGATATCTACGCTTTAAATAAAGTTTGATACCCAATCCAAAATTTATCACATCCCCACCAAATCAAAAATTCTCTCTGAATAATCTGGGTGGGGACTGCACTCAAAATTTTTGTTCAAGTCAGTAGTATCAAGTTAAATCCGTACAACTCAGGTCAGTATTGCTTAGATTAGCCTTACTGAGGTTGGCATCATCTAGGTTCGCAGCGAACAGGCTACTATGGCTCAAGTTAGCTTCGTTGAGATTAGCATGACTTAAGTCGGCACAACTGAGGTTAGCATCACTTAAGTCAACACGACTGAGATTGCTGTGGCTGAGGTCTGTGTAGTTGAGTAAGGCACCTTTGAGATTGGCACCTTCGAGATTGGCATAGCTAAGGTTTGCACCCCGTAGGTCTGCGTATTGTAAGTTCGCACCACTTAGGTTGGTACCACTTAAATCAGCACCGTTAAAATAAGTTCCCATCAAGTTGAGGTGGCTGAAGTCAGCCCCACTGAGATTTGCACCACTGTAGTTCGCAGAACTTCTGTCAACACTATCGAAGTGTGTTTTTGTAGAGCTTTGAATCCAATTTAAATCAGTATTTTTCTCTTTAATAGAAAAAATTTTTACATCTTCCTCTACAATCACCCGAGTTGAATCTTGAGATTCGTTTTGGAATTCTGATTTAGTCATGTTCTATATCTCTATCAACCTGGAATTTTAGTTTTACTCAAATACGGCTATGGCGGCTATTTCTTGAATTAAGCCGTACATATTTAATTTGATTGCAGTTAGCTAAAACCTCAGCCTCCGTAAATATATTGAATGTCACTAGTACAAGTCGGCGTAAATAAGGCAACCATTGTAAATTGCTCCAAAGCTTACAGTGTAAGCCTTTTAATTTCATGTCATGGTCATGGTCGTGACCGCATTCGGAATGGTCATGGTCATGGTCATGGTCATGGTCATGATGGTGATGGTCATGACTGTGCCCTTTCGCTTCCTCAAAATATCTGTCTGTTTCAAACAGACCAACACTCAGAATGAGGGGAAGCGGGACTTGGGCTTGCTTAGTGCGGAGAATTCTCGCACCTTCTTTAACTTGGTTAATTTTTGCCTCTAGTGCTTCTAACTCTGCTTCAGAGACTAAATCTGTCTTATTGAGTAGAATAACATCACCATAAGCAATTTGACTGTAGGCTGCTTGGGAATTGAATAAATCCAAGCTATAGTTCGCCGCGTCTACAACTGTCACAATCGAGTCAAGACGGGTTAAATCCCTTAACTCCGTACCAAGAAATGTGAGAGCTACTGGTAGAGGGTCTGCAAGCCCAGTTGTTTCTACAACCAGGTAATCTATATTCTCCTGACGTTCTAAAACTTTGTAAACGGCATCAACTAGATCGTTATTAATGGTGCAGCAGATACAACCGTTGCTCAGCTCCACCATATTGTTATTATCGTCAGTAGCGATAATTAACTCGTTATCGATACCAATTTCGCCAAATTCATTAACTAGTACAGCTGTTTTCAATCCCTGCTGGTTTGTCAGGATATGATTAAGTAACGTTGTTTTACCGCTACCAAGGAATCCAGTAATAATTGTTACTGGTAAACCTTGTTTCGGTGCGTCCATTGATTGCGGTTCGGAAGTAACTGCTTGCATAGCGCTGCTGTCAAAAAGTAAAAATAAAGGATTGTAGCGCAAAGAGTCAGGAAGACACTAGCATAAGGATGCTGGTAGTTTCATCCCAGTTGCCTAAACCTATTATTACGTATCTTTATTCTGTATTAGATTGGATATGACCCTATCTGTTTACAATACCCTCACCCGTCGTCAAGAGCCGTTTGAAACGGTAGAAACAGGAAAAGTTAAAATGTATTACTGCGGCGTGACGGTGTACGACTACTGCCACTTGGGTCATGCCAGAGCTTGCATTATCTGGGATGTAGTACGCCGTTATCTCCAATTTATTGGTTACGACGTGCGCTTTGTCCAAAATTTTACTGATATTGATGACAAGATTCTCAATCGAGCACGGCAAGAACACTCGTCAATGGAAGCTGTTGCCGAACGCTTTATTCAAGCGTATTTTGAGGATATGAGGCGTCTTGGAATTCAGGATGCTGATGAGTATCCCCGTGCTACCCACACAATGAACGGTATTCAACGGCTTATTCATGAGTTGGAAAATAAAGGCTATGCCTACCCTTCTGATGGCGACGTTTATTATGCAGTGCGTCAATTTTCCGGGTATGGTAAACTTTCCGGGCGCAATTTGGAGGATATGCAGGCGGGAGCCAGCGAACGGGTGAATTTAGAAGACCTAGAGTATCAAAAAAAGCGCGATCCGTTTGATTTTGCTTTGTGGAAAGCAGCAAAACCCGGAGAACCCGCTTGGGATTCGCCCTGGGGTAAAGGACGTCCGGGTTGGCATATTGAATGCTCGGCTATGGTACGCGATCGCTTGGGTGAAACTATTGACATCCACGCAGGAGGAGCCGATCTGATTTTCCCCCACCATGAAAATGAAATAGCTCAGTCAGAAGCTGTGACGGAACAACCCCTAGCACGGTACTGGCTGCACAATGGCATGGTAAAGGTGGATGGCGAGAAAATGTCCAAATCTTTGGGGAACTTCATTACTATTCGGGATTTACTCGATGGAATAGGGGAAAACAACCGTGCGCCCGTACACCCAATGGCGTTGCGCCTTTTTGTTCTCCAAGCCCACTACCGCAAACCAATTGATTTTACTGATGAAGCGATCGCCTCAGCAACCAACGGTTACGAGACACTGAAAGATGGTTTGCTGTTCGGCTATCAGTACGGTAAACAATTGGGTTGGGAAGTAGAAGATACGGAGACTCAAGGTGGTAAAAAGGGGAATCTATCGACAAAACTGTTGACATCATATGTTCAGCGTTTCCAAGAAGCTGTTAATGATGATTTTAATTTCTCTGGAGGATTACCAGTACTTTTTGAATTAGCCAAGGAACTTCAGCGCGAGGGCAATATTTTGGTGCATGAAGGGAAAACCCACACACCACCAGATAAACTATTGTTACAATGGCAAACTCTGATGACGTTGGCTGGGGTTTTGGGATTGGAAGCCAAGCCAGAGGTAGAAACATCCCAAAGTGGTGGTTTAAGCGATGCGGAAATTGAGGCGCTCATTCAACAAAGGCAACAAGCACGTAGAGCTAGAAATTTTGCTGATGGCGATCGCATTCGTGATGAACTACTTGCACAAGGTATTACCCTAATAGATAGCCGTGATGGTACTAGATGGCACCGGAATTAAGGTTGAAGTGTGAAGTATGAAGTATGAAAAAAATTTGAAATATCAAGTGAGTAAGCCAAACGTCAAACGTTTGAAATTATGAATTTTTAAGGATAGAGACAACATTTTTCAGACTTTATCCTTTATTCTTTATCCTTCACCCTTGACCTGAAACTTATGTTACCTGAACTGAAAAAGGCTATTGCTCAAATAAGTATTCCCGCTGATTGGGTGGGTATTAGAGTTGTAAAAGATACGACCTATAACCGTCATGTACGTGATGGCATACCGCAAAGTAATGGGAAATCCTTTACCAAGGGGTCGATGCTGGAAGTCATAGTCAATGGTTGTATAGGTTATGCAGCCAGTAATTCCCTGCAAATAGAAGACCTACAAGCTGCTGCCGAACAAGCGTATCATCAGGCACTCGCTGCCAGTGAGTGGTGGATATATCCTTTTACAGCAGCACGGGAGCGCCCTAAAGTCGTAGGTCAATATACTTCCCCATTTCTCAAAACTCTTGATGCTCTAAGTGCAGGAGAGATTAACGATTTACTCATCCGTATTTGCCACACTCTCAAAGTCTGCGACCTCATCGTCCAAACCACAGCTATTGCCTCAGTCAGCGAACGGGAGACTTGGTTTGCGAGCAGTAACGGCTCCGAGGTGTATCAAAAGTTCATGTTTTTTAGCACCCATTATGGAGCGACCGCACAGGATGGAGCTATTGTCCAACAACGCAGCCACAATGGCTGGCAGGCAAACTGCTACCAGGGAGGATTAGAACATTTTCAGAATGCGGATTTGTGGCATCAAGTACAGCAAATTGGCGAGCAAGCAGTAGAATTACTGACAGCAGAAGAATGTCCAACCACACGTACCAATCTGGTTTTAGCCCCAGACCAAATGATGCTGCAAATTCACGAAAGTGTTGGGCATCCTTTAGAAATTGACCGAATTTTGGGAGACGAGCGTAACTATGCGGGAGGCAGCTTTGTTAACAAGAGCGATTTCGGTCACTTGGTGTATGGCTCTCCCCTTATGAACATTACCTTTGACCCTACTGTCAAAAGCGAATTTGCTAGCTATGGATTTGATGATACAGGTAACTTAGCAACACGGGAGTATTTAATTAAAGAAGGTGTTCTCCACAGGGGTTTGGGCAGTTTGGAAAGCCAAGCCAGAGCGGGTGTACCCGGTGTCGCTTGTGCCCGTGCTTGTTCTTGGAATCGACCGGCAATCGACCGCATGGCAAATTTGAATCTTGAGCCAGGAGACGCTTCCTTTGAAGAACTCCTTGCTGGCTTAGAACATGGTGTTTATATGGAATCAAATCGCTCTTGGTCCATAGACGACCGCCGATATAAATTTCAGTTTGGCTGCGAGTACGCAAAACTGATTGAAAATGGCAAACTCACAAAAACCCTCCGCAATCCAAATTATCGAGCGACAACTCCAGAGTTTTGGCAAAGCTTAGTGAAAATAGGAAATTCCTCTACTTGGCAAATTTACGGTACTCCTTTTTGCGGCAAAGGAGAACCAAACCAAGCTATTTGGGTAGGTCATGGTTCCCCCGTCTGTGTATTCGCTCATGTCGAAGTTTTTGGCGGAGGTTCTTAACTCATATCTTGCACCACGCTCTCCCAATCGAAAATCATAGGCTAAAAAGCTGATGTTTTCGTAGGATGGGCACCGCCCACCGTTGCCTTATTGAGAAGGTACAAGATGTCAGTTAAGAAGAGTCGGAGACAAGGTAGACAACGAGCGACAACAGCAATTCACACTCCCTCCCTCCCTCCCTCCCTCCCTCACTCACTCCCTCCCTCACCCCTCCATCTGACCAATAATGTTCATGAAAGACGAAAAATTATCTGCCTTAGAAGTCAGTTTTAACCAATTGATTGAAACTCTCCTTATCAAGAAAGAAGAAAGCGAACAATTCACTGTAAAACTCAATAGTGAACGCAGCCAATTTACTCGTTTTAATCCCTATGTATAGGCGAACGGACATGAACTATACCTCCACAAGTTGACATTTGAATGAACGCGACCAGGCAAAAAACAGCGGCTGGTAAGCGGATGGCTGATAAATACTATTAACTAACACTGACACAAACCAACCTTTTTTACTCCAAACCGTTAACCTTTACAATACAGTTTTTTACCAGAATCAAGCTTTTTTAATACGAAAGCGCACACAACGCCAATAACACCTTTATTCTAAAAATTCTGAATTTTACAGAGTACAGCTGCCACTGGGTCTTCTTCGATATCTTTTTTCCGAAGAATGCAACACCATCCCTTACATTATCACGGTATTTTACACGTAGCTAGTTCAGGTTAGACATTTCCAGCGATTGCATAATCGCATAGTAACATAAAATACACTTCTTCTTCTAGAATTTAGTGTTTTGGAAACAAAAACCAGCCGATGGCTGGCTGATTCAATGCTGTGTTGGGAAGAAAAAGGGGATAAATTGGCGCGTTTGAGCCGCACGGGTAACCAAGCTAGGGTGCTAAGGTTTGCCAATTGCAGCTATTTTGTAAATAAATGTAACATTTATTTGAAAATTTTGCAACTTTTGTTTACATTTTCTGGGATAGCCATTACTAGTTAGTAGTTAGCCGAAAAACCACTAACCACTAAAAAGAATGTAAGCCCCCCAAGCATTAGCAGCAATAGCTAACGCCGTAGACAAAATCGGATGATGGCTGCTGATAGTTCTGCCACTTTGAATTTGTAACGTTTGAATATCTACCCAAGGCAATGCTCCCCTTCGCAACCAGCCTGTAACAGTAATCTGACGACCAATCCAATCTTGGGCGTGGAACTTTTCCCCAAGATGTGGAATATAGTGTAATTTCACTAAACTTGTGCTAGACAGTAGGATTAAATCTTGCCCGAGCAAGTTGCTAGTACCCCGACGCCCCAAAAGCTTACCAACAAGACGTACAGGAGTACTATCAACTGGAAGACTAGCTGGGTTAGCCAATAAAACTGACAGTCGGTCAGCGGTTTGTGCTCGATCGGGTATAATATCAGGAAAAAAAGAATTGATCCTTAGCAAGATGCCGATACTAATGCAAATCAGCACACAACCCATAACATAAGACCAATCGTCGTATATCCACTTTAAGTTTAAAAACTTAAGTGCATAACTCGTTTGCCAAATGACTAAAATCAGAAATGCAGACACTATACCTATGAGAATCCCTAAAACAGGGGCAATCTGGAATAAGAAGGACTGACGCCTCAGTTTCAAAGGCTTTTGGTTTTCTATGTTCAGCTCGGTTTCCAGTCGCCAGTAGCGGGCTATCGAAATTAAACGCTGCAAGCGATCGCCCATCAAAGGATGAGTCTTGTTAAAAACAAACCACCAGCGATAAGGATTAAGAGTGTCCCACATTAAAAATGATTCAAAAGTTGTGTGACAAGCAATACTCCCCAAACAAATGCTCTGCTGATAGCTAACTGGTGCTAGTATATTAAAGCTTTCTAGGAACCAACTTGTATGTTCTTGTTTTTGGATATCGCTAGCAATGCCAATCGTCATTTTAAGTAAGCCACGCACAAGACCATTAGGATTACCAGTGATTTCAGCAGCAAGGCGATCGCTATAATAATGACGCAGCTGGGACAACCACAAAGAAGTTCCTGTCAACAAACACCAAATTCCATAGGCAAAGCTTCCCATCACTGCTAAACTCACACGCCAGATTTGCACTTCTGTTTTGTTTCCCCATTCAGCTAATTGCTGATAGAGTTTGTAAACCGGAATTGTCAGCGCTAACACCAAGGACATCACAACAAAATCCCAGTAAGCAATATGACCGATTTGAGTAGCGTAGATTGCAGCTATCTCATCTTCTGCCAATTGCTCTAGCAGTCCCTGACTTATGACAATTCGGGCTGTACGCCGTAAATTACCATAAGTTAATACTACTGGAGCCGAAGAAGGCAAAATACCCAGCTTTGGAAACTTCCAACCTTGCTGCTGACATTGTCGTTGCAGCACCCGGACTGCTTCTTGACTGTATTGATTCAAAGTGTCTTTGTTCAAATCTCGGTAACCATAAGAGTTTCTCAACCATTGGTCAATCAACCAAGGTGAAAGCCCCATTAACACGAATAGTGCGAACAGCAGAAAGAATGTGGGGTCTGCATATAAAAGCTGTATTGGCTCCAAATAAGGCAGTTTAACTAAAATGTCGTTGATAAATCCCATTCCAAAGACTAGGAGTCCGCGCATCACCCAAAATAGAGCGATGAATGTCCCCGCTTGTAGCAAATGAAAGGGTATTAAATTAAGCTTTTCTAGGGGTTGCCAAGATTTGGCTCTTGCTGCTTGTCGCCAATAAATACTCAGTGGTTTTGTCGGTTCGCGAATCGCTACTGGTGGTGGGGGGGGCGGGCTAAAAGGATGAGGGTCAGGGGGGCTAGGGGTTTCCTGCGCGGTTGGGGGCTGTAGAAAACTAACTTTTTCTTTGTCCCCCTTGTCTCTCTTACTGTGTTGTTTTAGCTGTTTTAAAGTATTTTTTGCCCACTCTTGTACTTGAGAGTTATGACTTTGAGTGAGAGTCTCGCAAAGGGCTATTGCTTTTGGAATATTACCTTTGCGTGTTTGCGCTACGACTAATCCTATTTGCGCCTGTAACCCCGCATGACTGTTACCTTCTTTAGCAGCCACTGCTTCCAGAGTTGCGATCGCACTCTGTAAATTTCCTTGTTTAAGAACTTTTAAACCTGCCTCCAAAGACGGTTCTGATTGTGAAGGCATAAATATTATCTCACTCTAGTCTTATTTAAAATACCCAGATTGAGGTTTTATTTTAACGGTTGCGCTGAAATTGTTTTTAGCTAATTGCTAATCGCTAATAGTTCTTTTCCATTAGCCCTTCGGGTATTTCCTCTAAGGAGGCTGCGCCAACGCCAGTTCACTCTTGTTGGGAAACCCGTCTACAGGGGGCTGGACTCACCATTAGCCATTAGCCATTAGCCATTAGCCCTCTGCCAGTTGTTGTGCCGAAAAAACTGGTGCGATTGCGCTCAATTTTAAATTTGGATGGTCTTCCAGTAATTGATGGCAATTCCATTCATTGCGGAACAGTAATACTGGGCGTCCCATACTATCTTTCACTGTTGTTGTGTTGAATAAACGTCCGATTTTATTCAACGCTTCCCAACCACCTTCAACCCAACGGGCGACAGAGTAAGGTAACAATTCGAGATGGGTTTCTACGCCATATTCGTTTTGCAAGCGGAACTGTACAACCTCAAATTGCAACTGACCGACCGCAGCCAAAATGGGATCGCGCTTCGACTCATCTACCGAGTACATAATTTGTACAGCCCCCTCTTCCCGTAACTCGGAAACACCTTTTTGGAATTGTTTAAACTTAGAAGGGTTTGGGTTGCGGAGAGTAGCAAATAATTCTGGTGAGAAATAAGGAATACCTTCATATTCCAACTTTTGCCCAGTGTAAATGGTATCTCCTATGGCAAAAACACCAGGATTGTTCAAGCCAATAACATCGCCAGCATACGCAACGTCAATTGATTCTCTTTCTTGGGCAAATAATTTTTGCGGGCGGGACAGACGAATATTTTTGCCAGTACGGGCATGATTCACTGTCATATCTTTTTCAAATTTTCCCGTACAAACACGTACAAAAGCTACGCGATCGCGATGCTTTGGATCCATATTTGCTTGCAGTTTAAAGACAAAACCGGAAAACTCTGGGTACGTTGGTGGAATATCGCCCACAGTGCTGTTATGAGAACCCGGTCTTAAGGCATACTTGAGGAAACTGTTGAGAAATAATTCTACCCCAAAGTTGGTCATAGCACTACCGAAGAAGACAGGTGTCATTTTGCCTCGGTGTACCAATTCCAAATCTAATTCCGGTCCCACCCCTTCGAGCAGTTCTAAATCGTTTTTCAGTTGATAATAGAGGTCTTGTTCCAAAAGTTCTTCAATTCTGGCATCACCCAAATCCACTACCGTATCTACGGCTTCGCGGCTACCGTGGGCACTTCTTTCAAACAAGTGAATTTGTTCTTTTTGACGGTCAAAAACACCCTTAAAACGGTCGCCCATACCAATGGGCCAATTGACAGCATAGGTCTGCAAGCCCAATTCTTGCTCTATTTCGTCTAACAGTTCCAACGGTTCTCTTCCAGGACGGTCAAGTTTATTCACGAAGGTGAAGATAGGAATACCGCGCATCTTACACACTTCAAATAACTTCCTTGTTTGAGGTTCCAAGCCTTTTGCAACGTCAATCAGCATGACTGCATTATCTGCTGCTGCTAGGGTGCGATAAGTATCTTCACTAAAATCTGGGTGTCCGGGGGTCCGCCCAAGTTAGTGCCACTGCAAGTCAGTTAACATCTCGACGCATCAACAGAACCCCAGAGGAAGCTTTCTTAGGGTTCGTTGGTGCCGGACAACCGTTTGAAATTGTTGCTCAGTCGCCATTCACGCTACAGTCTTACGCCCATGTGGACCAAACAGCAGTGCTGTGGATGGACTGGCACGATCTAGACAATTGGCCTCACTTCCGCCGCGAAGTTATGGATGCCTTTAGATATCAGCACCAGCGCAAGCTGCTGTGGCTGAGTGCTTTAGGACAACGTCGCACTATTGACCGTCTCCTGGGATTCCTCACACTGCTCATCGAGGAATATGGAGAACCGGCAATGAGCGAAACCGACCCAGACGTTATTCGCGGTTATTGCCTGCCTTTCCCCCTCACTCATGCCCAAATTGGCAGTGCTATTGGCTCCACTCGTGTTACTGTCACCCGCTTGATGGGCAAATTGCGTCAACGCGGTTTAATTCTTACACAAGGTGATAATCTCATCTGCTTGCCAGCAGAGTCGATTAATAGAGCCAGCTAGAGCAACAAAGGAAGCAGGTGCTAGGGAATTTTGACAAACTCTTCTTGGGTAACAAGTTCCTGTGCCTGCTAAATTAGCAGTCATAAGTCGTTAGTGGTTAGTGGCTAGTAGGAAAATAACTAACCACTAGCTTCTACCGAATGCTCACATATCCAGCTTTGGCAATTAATCTCTGACCTTGAGCAGTCAGCATGAGATTGGCGTAAGCCTCTCCTGCTTCCTCGTCTGTTTGACCATTCTGTTTAACAATGACAAATAATCTTCGGGTGATAGGGTATTCATCATTCTGAAAAGCGATTGTATTCAGTTGGTTGCGCTGTTTTGGACACTGAGAACGAGGAACGAAAGGTTCGCTGTAAGGTGGAACAAGCTTATCTGATGATTTTCCCAGTAGTACGGGCTTAACGCTACATTGTCCCACCACTTCTGGTGCTGAGGCATAGTAGATACCGCCTCGGTTTTTTGCCAGATCTTGTAAAGCAGTTGTTGTGGTGGAAATGTACTTTACATTTGTGCCAAACTTTTCACCCCCCAAAACATTGTCGTTAAAAAATTCCACAGTCCCTCCTTCTTCCGGACGGCGAGAGTAGGGTGTTATAGGTAAGTTGGGACCACCTATAACCTGCCAGTTGGTAATTTTTCCCGTGTATATGTCTTTGACTTGGGCAACAGTTAAACCAGTGATATTGAGATCCGGATGAACTGCGATCGCAATGCCGTCAATTGCCACTGGAATTTCTCTCAGTGTAAACCCCCGTTGCTGTGCCTGTTGATATTCTTCATTTTTAATAGGACGCGACGACTGGGAAAACGCTAGCTGGTTATCTAAGAGCATCTTAATGCCACTTCCAGAACCTGGTGAACCAGAGGTAGGGTCAGTATAGCGTAGTTGAAATTCAGGAAAAACGGTTTGAATAGCTATATCGACATCTTTTCTGATTGGTGCCCAAGTCGTACTCCCACCATAACTGAATAATCCTGAAGGAACTTTTGGCACTTGGGAAAAAGTTTGATAGTTCGACTGTCTAATTTGCCGATACCCTTGATTGCTTAAGGAGGCTAAATTAATACCAGAATGGTTTAGCCACCAATAAACGGCACCCATTAATCCCAGTGTAATTACGAGAGAGAGAGCTAAAACCGCAGTTTCATTTTTTGCCGCCATAGCTATTTTGAATTATTTACTTTAAAAAAAATTTTGTAGCACCAAGTTCTTGAGGTTATTAATTTGACAATTTTTGTTTGAGAGTACTCCTGGAAATGTACTTAGCTTAGGCTACAAACAAAAGTTCCCTCGTTTCGGATTTGGTTATCAAAATAATTTTCAAATACCAGATCAACTGTTGTTTGCATAGCAAGGAAGTTTAGAGTATCAAAGATAACAATTTGTAGATAAGGCGAAACAGTGCTGTAGTTGCGATCGCTATCAAACTAGCTGTAATAGGTAAGATAATTAACTGCTGAATACTTAGACCAGCGTGGAGAAACGGGACAAAATAAACAACAGCAAAAGTAATGGCTGGAATGATTACTAAATCCCACCTTTCAATCCACCGCTTAGCTTGAGCAAACAGGAGTATTCCTAAAATCACGACGGAAGCAGCCACGGTAATCAAAGGGGATTTCAACAAACTGAAGAGAGCTATAGCAAACAATCCACCTTCAAACCCACTAAATGCCGCACTGCCTAATATCTCTAATACAGAAAATGGCTGTTTGGATGACGGCTTGTTAGCAAGTGATGGCTGTTGATTGTGCGATAACTGTGGTTGTACTGATAATTGCTGTTGTGGAGGTGTTGAGGGCTGGGGAGGATTGATAGTTGTGGGAGGTATTCCTACCGGGGGTGTATCCAGGGCTTCTAAAACATCCTGCGCTGATTGATAGCGGGAGCTGACAGCAGTTTGGAGCATTTTATCCAGAATATCCGCAAGATGAGAACTGACAGTCACTCGAGACCGCCATTTCCATTGATTAGTATAAACATCAAATAACTTAGTTACGTCTTGTTCCCCCGTCAGTAACATCACAATAGTAACTGCCAAGGCGTATAAATCTGTGGATGGAAAGACTTGCCCCCCAGACATTTGCTCGGGGGGTGCAAATCCCATAGAGTATATACCGGTGGAAGGGGCTGTAGCGCCGATAGGAGAATTTGCCACCTGTTTCACTGCGCCAAAATCTAGCAAATAAAGTTTGCCATTCCGATGCCGCATAATGTTGGAAGGTTTGATATCTCGGTGGATAATGTTTCGGCCGTGAACAAATTTGAGTACCTTGAGAATTTCTCGCAGGACTTCTAATACCTCTTGTTCGGAGAATTGTCCTTTGTTGATTAATTCTTCCTCTAGGTTTTGCCCGTCGATGTATTCCTGTACTAGGTAAAAAAATTTTTCTTGCTGTCCTGGTACTAGAGCTGGCACTTGTAACGGGAAAAAAGCAAACAGATCGGGGATTTGCTCGTGTTGATTGCCTATTTGCTCTAAAACCTCTGCTTCTCGTTCAAATAAATCCTGCGCCAGATGCATTTGAGTGACACTTAAATTTCCTGAAGGCTGAAATTGCTTGACCACACATTGGCGCATTCCTGGAGTATAGCGATCGCGTGCCAAAAATGCTGCTCCAAACCCCCCTTGTCCTAAAAGCTTGATTGGTAGATAGCGTCCAACTAAAATCAGAGGCATTCCGCAAGCAGTGCAGTATTTCTGCTGCGCTGTTCTCAGGGTTGCGTTATCATCTAGATCTGGAAAATGGTTTAGCGGGCGGGGGCAGCGGGAACGTGTACAGTAAACTTTCATGATTGGTCATTAGTCATAAGTCATGAGTCATTGGTCCTTGTCCTTCGTCCTTAGCCGAGGACAAATGACAAAGGACAAATAACAAGGGACGAATGACTATATCTTATTCGTCATCAGAGTTATGATTTCCTCCATCCAAAATACTTACCACCATTGTTTTTGGTATAGATTTTAACAGTTCTAGATTCCATCCCGGTGTAGCAAACTGAGGTAAAATTTCCCGACTAAATGCTTCTGCTGCTTTGGATCGATAGCGGTTGGGATTAAAAATCAGCCTTAACATCCGCTTAACGATAACACCTTCTATAGGAGCGCAATGCAACAGCCCCATTTGTAACTCTTTAGCAATTGCTGAAGTTGAGACAAAAGCGGCTCCCAAGCCAGATTGAACGGCATTTTTAATAGCTTCTATGGAATTGAGTTCCATTTCAATTTTAAAACGCCGGGTATCGATGTCACAGCGTGCTAAAACTTGGTCAATGACCTTGCGGATAGTAGACTGTGAATCCAAAGCAATGAATTGCAGTTTATATAGGTCTTCTCTTTGAATCGTTTCAAGTTTGGCAAAGGAATGGGATACGGGTAAAATCAGTGCAAGCTCATCCTCAGCATAAGGAATAATCTCCAAAGATTCCGCCAGTTCAGCCGGAATTTCGCCACCGATGATTGCCAAATCCACCTGCCCGTTGGCCACACTCCAAGCAGTTCTGCGGGTGGAATGGACGTGCAATTGTACTGCCACATCCGGGTATTTTTGTCGGAACATCCCAATCATCCGGGGTAAAAGATAGGTACCGGTTGTTTGAGAAGCGCCAACAATCAGAGTACCGCCCTGGAGATTTTGTAAATCCTCAATAGCGCGGCAGGTTTCCTGACACAAACTGAGGATTTTTTCACCGTAGCTCAGAAGTAAATGTCCGGCTTCGGTGAGTTGGGCACGACGTCCTCCACGGTCAAATAACGGGACATCTAATTGCCGTTCTAGGTTTTGCACTTGCAAACTCACGGCAGGTTGGGAAACGTAGAGGCTGTGCACTACTGAGGTTGGCACCACTGAGGTTGGCATCGTTCAAATCCAGAGTGCTTATAAGTTCTGCATCAAACAAAAAACGAATAATGCTTCCCTTTCGTTCTCCGTCCCGATCCAACCTTCGTAGCACTGATAATGTTCTAGCGCGTGCTATGTCAAGAGCTGCATCTAGCACAGGATATTCGGGGTCTGACGTTTCTAACTTTTTATCAATCAATACTTTTAAGTTTTTATCAATCAGCAGTTCTGACATTCGGTCAATATAAGCCTCTAGAGCTTGTTCACGTAAGCTGTTATCTGCTATTTTTTTCTCAGTTTCAGCCTGCTTTTCAGATCGCCTCTGTTCTGCTTGTTGAAAGGAAAATAATACAAATGGAATGGCAATCGTGCCAGCTAAGCCTAACCAATCCCACAACGTCTTTGCTGATTGAGAATGGGTAGTTGTTTCTGTAAGTTTGATAATTTTTCCGTCCTTGGGGTTTATAACTTCCTTTGTAGTTTTTGATTGATTCGAGTCTGGTCCAAAACCAGACCCCTCAAGCGAGTACAGTAGTGAGTACAGCAAGTGCAGTTGTATAGCAATTCCAGCTATAACAAAGATAATTAAGGTAATGCCAATGGCAAATACGGAGTATTTGACTATACTTCTTTTCATTAGATACTCCTATCTTGCTAAATATAATCCACTGCTATCGTTAAAGTTGGCATGGGCATAGCGACTCGTATTATTAAAAGATTTATGTCCCAGCGTTTGTTGCACTAACTGAGTAGACCCCTATCGAGTGCATGGGAAGCATGGCTGTGTCGCAGCCAATAGGGGCGGATACGACGATCTCACTTCGCCAGTTCACCAGCTTTGGCGACGATATAAGCTAACAGCCCGCCCCAAGCAATAGCACTATAGCAGAATGGTGAGATAGCGATCGCTCGGAGTATAACGATATCTTTCACTGTTAACGGTACAAGTAAGTAATCTTTGTACCCAAACCTATAGTTTTCGGCAGCCCGCTACAACGAAATTGTTAGATATGCAGATGTATATATTTATTGTTTTACTCTAATAACCAGCCAAATACAGTTCCTACACTCAGATTTAGCTCATTGGCAAAGGACGGAACTGGAAGTTTTTGCTCTGGTTCGTCAAACACCTCTAGTTGCTGCTTTGGAAGATAAACAAACACAGTTTGCTCATATGGGTCAATTAACCAACCCATTTGAGTTCCAAAATTGAGGCAATGCAAAATATTTTTGGTTACTTTTGTTTGGCTTTGGTCAGGTGACAGGATCTCGATTGTCCAATCAGGAGCTACCGTCCAAGTATTAGCAATTTCACCTTTTTCGTCGCGTGGAATTCTCCCCCAAGTAAATACAGACACATCTGGAACTATCGATCGCCCACCAAATGTGCAACGTAACTCTGAAAATGCTCGTGCAACCTGTGGAGGTTTAAGAATTAAGTTGACAATTGTAGAAAACTCAGTTTGAATTGTGCTGTGCTTACCCTGTGGCATTGGCTTCTGAATTATTTGCCCATCAATATATTCGCTTGCAGGTTCGGTTTCTGGTAGCTTCAGAAACTCCTCCAAAGTCATAGGTTGAGATGAGGTTTGTACCATTGAGACTTCCTTGCATAAGGGAGTTTGATTAGTAATGCTAAAATGTACTATAATACCTAATACAAGGTAAGAACGACGTGGCATGGCTCAGGACAGAGGAGATCGGCTAGACCGAATAGAAGCGGCGTTAGAAAATTTGCAGCAGCAGTTGGACAACCAAGTGATTGTAAACGCGGAGTTGAGACAATCGACTGCTGAGTTGAGAGCGTCAACCTCCGAACTTAGGTCAACAGCAGAAGCCCTACTGCAAGTGGTGACAATTCACCAGCAGAACTTTGAGCGATTAACTTCAGAACTGAATGCTGACCGTCAGGAGTGGCGATCGCAAATTGAGCGGATATGGGACTACCTACGGCAACGCGCCAATGGTGAGACTGAAATCGTTTAAAAATCAATACGGTTCAGTTAAGGCTGATGTGTAAATAATCACGCTGTAGAGACGCGCCATGGCGCGTCTCTACGACATGGCGCGTCTCTACGACATGGCGCGTCTCTACGACATGGCGCGTCTCTACGACATGGCGCGTCTCTATGTTGTGTTCTCAATCAGGGTTCTGGTCTTATCTGAACCGTATTGGTTTAAAAATAGACGTAACGCAGCTGTATATATTTATTGTTATTCTACCCGACAGAAAGCCCAGATTTTTTGGTTGTCAAATCCATGACCTGGGCTAACAAACAAAAAAACTGGGCATTAAACTACATCAAGAAGATGGTGGTGAAGTGGACACAGTGTTCAAAGCACCATCACTTTGCAACAACTCAGTTGTCGCATTCACCACAAGCTGTGCTGCACCTGTAAAGAATTCACGGTCAATAGTGGCTGGGACATCAGTGGGTTTGTGGTAGTGAGGTGTTCGTAAATTTGCTGTATCCGTTACCAAAACAGCACCAACTCCTTGATACCAAAACGGTGCGTGATCGCTGCGAAGCATATCCGGTGTCAGCAAGCCTTTGAGGGGTACTGGTAGTGCGAGTACGGATGGCAATGAGGGAGATGGGGAAGTTATTTCAGCCTTTTGGCTCTTATCTTCTTTATTGAACGCAGTTTGGAAATTGTGTGCTTTTTGAAAAGCGTGAAGGAGTGGCATGTGTTCTGCATCGCCCACCACTGCCAAAAAATCCCCTTTGTCGCTGGCTGGGGCGATGGGCAAACCCGAGGGGTATTTTTGACATCCAGAGGTGTGGCAGGCATAACCGACCATATCCATTACAATGACGCTACGTAGGTTTTCCAAATGTGCTTTATTTGTGACAAAAGCTTTGCTCCCTAAAAGCCCTGCTTCTTCTAAGTCAAAAAAAGCTAACTGTAACGTTTTGGTAGTTGGAACAGAACTCAGGAGTCGAGCAACTTCTAAAACAACAGCAACACCACTGGCGTTATCGTCAGCACCAGGAGAGAAGAAAATGGTATCGTAATGAGCAGCGACCAGAATACTGCCCGCTTCTTTATTTGTACCGGGTCTTTCTGCAAAAATGTTAAT
This sequence comes from Scytonema sp. NUACC21, assembly GCF_054684315.1. NCBI lineage: Bacteria > Bacillati > Cyanobacteriota > Cyanophyceae > Nostocales > Scytonemataceae > Scytonema > Scytonema sp. NUACC21. The sequence continues at coordinate 33,601 of NZ_BAAFZH010000042.1, forward strand.
ACCTTCTCTGGTGTCTTCCAACTGTTTGCCTGTGAACTTCTCCATCTGGGGGTTCCAACCAAGTTTCTTCAATTCAGACGTAATGTAAGCCCTAGCCCGTGCTCGTTCGACTGGAGTATGACGTATAAAATTTAACTTAAGAAGGTGGGAGAACAGCTTGTCACCGGAGACTTGTGGGGTATTGACAATGAGCGAGCTATCTACCTTTTCTTGTAAAGACTGATGCGGAGACGAGGATTCGGAAAGAATATGACGGGGTGAATTGGAGAGAGAAAATTTCCCCTTGTGCCCTTGTTCCTGAGTCCTCATGTCCTTTTTATCTGCCTCTTTCTTTACAGGAATGGAATTTTCAACTCTAATGCTATAAATAACTGACTCCTGCGGCTGTTGAAAGAATCCTTGTGTACCCAAGACAACGACTGCTGTTGTTAAAGCTAACAGCACCAACCAAAACCATTTTTTCTTTACTTTCATTTACAAACCCTTTCCTTTTCACCTTGTCCCCTTCTCTCTTAATTTCCTGACATAGAATGGCGCAACCGTTAAGTTTGACGCCACGTCTTTTGACAGAAGCGTTAACTTCATCTAGAGTTCCCCATAAAACTGTCAAAGTATAGACAATGCTGCAAAAATTTTTCCTATTCCAAAACAGGCAAGTATAAAGGATCGGTAGTTGGCTTCTTACCTTAACCTAATTTAATAAGTCAAATTTTAATCAAATTTCAAATGTTAAATTTGTTACTTATTGCAAGCCTGGGGTTTCTGGGAAGTTTTGGACATTGCTTTGGGATGTGCGGTCCTCTTTCGGTGGCATTTTCTCTGTCTCAGAACCAAGACAAAACGGCTATCACATCTAGACAATCCCCCTGGCAGAACCATTTCCAATTTCATATATTACTAAACTTGGGACGAATGTTGAGTTACACCCTAGTCGGTGCTGGTATTGGTGCTTTGGGTTCCGTACTGCTCAACACCGGGCAACTAGCGGGAATTGGTAGCGAGTTACGCCAATGGATGGCAATTATCACTGGTATTATGCTGATTTGGTTTGGCATTAGTCAAATAAATCCTAAATTTCTACCCCGCATACCAGTGTTACATCCTTTTTTGCAAAGCAATTTACATAACCGCTTAAGTGCAGAAATGGTCAAGCTTTCCCAACAAACCAGATGGTGGACGCCTGCAGTTTTGGGTATAACATGGGGTTTGATGCCCTGTGGGTTTCTCTATGCTGCCCAAATTAAAGCGGCTGAAACTGGTAACTGGTGGATGGGTGCAGCAACAATGTTGTTTGAAAGCACGTTTGTAGCTACCTAAAGAATCTCCAAAGCTTCGGGTGAGTTCTAAAAGTTGGGAGAGTCGGCGATCGCCCCTCGACAATAAAGCTTGAATAATTGACCAGTTGTAGCTTTCAGGGCGAAAGTCTATTCCTTGTTGTCTAAATTGCTTTTGTAAAAACTGCAATCGTTTTTCGGCTTGAGGATTGACTCCAAACCATTGAAATGGGGTGTGTGCTTTGGGAACAAAGGTGCTGCAACCCAGTGTTAACCGCAGTCCGGGAGCAAGTTTTTTGATATCGCGCATCATTGATACCGTTGCATCCAAATCCTCTGGTTCCTCTCCGGGAATTCCTACCATCCCATAAAGTTTCAATCCAGATAGCCCTCCAGCTTTCGCATTGATTGCCGCTTGAAGGATTTCGTCGTTTTGTAACTTTTTATTTACAATACGCCGCAATTTTTCAGAACCACTTTCTACAGCAATGGTGAGTGACTTTGTGTCTCGTTTTGCCAAAGTTTGTGCTAGCTGTACCGTGACTGTGTTTGTTCGTACTGAGGCAATACTTAGACGGACATCATCGTACTTTGGCTGACTGATGTAATCTAGCAAAGCCTCAAACTCTGGATGCTGGGTAACGGAAGCCCCTAGCAATCCCAGACGATTTGTCACGGATAGCCCTTTTTCAATTGCTGGAATTAACGAACCTTCTAAACTGGCAGTTCTAAAAGGCAGGGTGAGATAACTTGCCAAACAGAAACGGCACATCTCCGGGCAACTTCTCACCACTTCTACCATGTAAATGTTTTCCCAAGCGGCTTTTTCTGTCACTACTGTAGATGCTGAGAGAATGTTTCCCCGGTAAGTTTGCTTATGCACTACACTGGGAATTTCTTCAGAAATGGGTTCTATTGATTTTATTGCCCCATTTAATGAATGATATTTCACCTCATACAGACTAGGGACGTAAACACCGGGAACTTGTGCTAGTGCTTTGAGTTTGCTTTGTCTGTCTGCGTTTCTAACTTCCTTATAAGCTTCAATAAAATTACCAAGCAAATTTTCGCCATCCCCAAGCAAAACGACATCAAAGAAATCGGCAAAGGGTTCGGGGTTGGCTGTTAGTACCGGACCACCACCAAAAACTATGGGGTCGCGATCGCTTCTATAATTTCCTCTAATGGGAATTTCGAGAGATTCTAGTAAATTTAATATATTGACATAATCCAATTCCCATGAGAAAGAAAAGCCAATTAACTCAGGCTTTCTGGGAAGTTGTTCGCGAGTATCGGTGAATAGACGGCTCACCTGCACATCAGAACGCATAGCCAAGCTTGCCCACACCAATTGATAGCCAAGACTCGTAATGCCCACACTGTACTCATTAGGAAAGGCAAAGATGGTGGGGATAGCATCAGGAGCGGAGATAGCAGGATTAAATAAAAGGTGTTCAGCTGCAAATACAGAAGATGTCACAGGTGTTGATTAATAACAGGTTTATCTATATTTAATTTTAAGCCATAAAATTATAAGGTTAAAAACTAAGGTGACACCGTTAGCAAGAATTATTGGCAAAGATTTGAGAGCGATGCCATAGATTAACCACAAGAAGATACCTGTGTTAAAAGTTATCAGCATAACAAAAGAAACATCTTTTGCTGATTTTGTCTGCCATGTTTTCAGCATTTGAGGAAGGAAGGACAAAGTTGTTAGCGTTGCAGCAAACAAGCCTAAAATTGTAATAGAATCCACGAGATGCTACCCCTGCAAATTGTTTTTTGTCTATTGGAGCAAAATTTTTTATTTCTATTTTATTCCTTTATCTTTCGATCTCTTTTGATAAGATTTAGCCCAACTATAGCGTTCTGGGTCTTTCTTCAGTAAATATTCCAAGGTATTCTGACGTTGCTTTTCATTGGCTTTTATTTTTAAAATTTGTCTAATTTCATCATCTATTTCTTCTACTTTTGCTCCACGCTGCATTGCTTCTTTAAAGAAAAGGTCTCCGTTTAAATAATTACATCTATCATAAGAAATAGTTCCCAGTAAAATATAAGGCTTATAACTTTCAGAATGACATTCTATTGCTTTCCGAGCAAATATTTCTGCATTAATTAAATCCAACATATCTCTAAAAGCTGCACCTCTAGCAACTAGAATAGCTGACTTGAGAGAATTATCTTGAATTATTTCAAATTCTATGTTCGTTAGACTTAAGGCTTTTTCTGGTTCATCTGCTTTACGCCAGTAATCACTGGTAGTTGGGATGTGCCATCGATCGTGAGTACGATAAAATTCTTGTTCATAAAATTCCGCTTCCAGTCTGTAATGTGCAATAGCAATTTTTTCTCCAGCAGATAAAAGGTTCTTTTCCCTAAGGTAAGTCACCGATAGTGGGTCTAGCCGCTCTTTTGCCTCCAGCTTCAACATAATTTTGTAGAACGGCTCGAAAGGAAATTGATTTTTTGTATCTACAATTTCAAATTTTCTCTTTAAAGTTAGAAAATGATGGTGCTGAGCAAAGGTAATAATATCATCATGATTATTATTTTTTAACCAATCGATTTCTAGCTCGCTTAGAGACCATCCCAATACAACCCTCGATTTCAAGCTACGAGCATATTTTTCATTAGCTATTGCGATGGTTTCATAAAGATTGTTATTTTTGAGAAAATTAATATCTTCTTCTTGTAAAAGATGATCTGTGTCAATCAATTTAAGAACTTCATACAAGTGACTATAAGGTGAATAATCCTCTTGACAATCAGCTTTATATTTAGTTTTTAAAATAGCAAATTCTCGTTTTTTTTCTAAATTATTCGCAATAGCTATAGTTTCGGAAAGCCCATGCATTTCTAACCAGTTCATTTCTGAATATGTCAGGTCTTCGTCAGCATCAAGTTTTTGCAAAATAAAATACAATTGGCTGGAGGCAGATTCGTCTGTATATTTATTGGCTTGATATTTTTCCTTAAGTTGGGAAAATGCTACCTCTCTTTCTGTCTCTTGTTGCTTAAAAACTTCTATTGTTTCCACTAATCCATGATTGAGCAGCCATTCTATTTCAGAATTTTCTAAACGGATTTTCTGGTCTAGCTTTTTAAGAATGATGTGTAATGGATTATAAGGAGAGGAATCAGAATGTTTTGTTGCTTGATACTTTTCCTTTAAGGCAATAAACTGCTTTTGGAGTTCCATCTCCTCAATCATTGTTACTGTGGCAAACATTTGATTTTGTTTCAACCATTCAAGCTCTTCACCAGTTATCTGATTTTCTGAGTTTAATTTCCAAAGAATTGGAAATAGAGGAGCTGATATATCATTTTTGAAACCATTCCAGTAGCTGGGAACTTTATATTGAGATTTGAGATGGTAAAATTGGTTCTCTAGTTTTATAATTGCTTCTGCTCTACGTTGCTCTTCCTTCAAAATATTTTCTACAGTTTCAAAAAGCTTGTGCTCTTTTAACCAATTCAACTCAAATTGAGACAGTTTGACTCCCATATCAAATTTTTGCAAAATTAGATACAATAAGCTAGAGGGCGATGAATCACTATAGGTAGTTGCGCTGTACTTAGATTTCAAATCTTTAAAGTGTTTTACCTGATTTTGAAACTCTTCTTCCATGTTGATAACTAGTGCAATACACTTTGATTAATTGTTATTAATGCTACTATAACAGCACTGAAAACAAAAAGGTAGAGTGTTCCAAATTCTGAGTAGTGGAAACGATGCCTCGATCGCTCAGATAGAAGCAATAACACATGTGAAGATGTTATGGCGCAACTGAGAACCGCTATATAGCAGTTCTCCTGAACCTAATTTTAGGGCAGCACTCTCTCAATCCTTACCAATGGCTAAGGACAATTGACAGATGGAATTTTGGTGGGCAGTGCCCACCCTACTTACAATTGACAGATGGAATTTTGGTGGGCACTACCTACCATACATGAAAGCAAAAATTTATGACAAAACTTTACACTGTCCGTAATGCCGTAAGAGATGATCGCATAGCACAACCGCTACCATTGCCTCAACCATTGGCACAGCACGGGGTAAGACACAGGGGTCGTGGCGTCCTTTACCTGCTAAAACTGTTTCCTCTCCTTCTTTAGTCACCGTCTTTTGTTCTTTTCTAATAGTTGCTGTGGGCTTAAAGGCAACGCGTAAGATGATGTTTTCTCCGTTGGAAATGCCACCCTGAATTCCTCCAGAACGGTTGGTTGTGGTGCGAATTTCATCATTTTCATCAATATAAAATTCGTCGTTATGCTCAATACCCGTTAACAAAGTTCCTGCAAAACCAGAACCAATTTCAAAGCCTTTGCTAGCAGGAAGTGACATCACACCTTTAGCAATATCGGCTTCCAATTTATCGAAAACTGGATCGCCCAGGTTGCCCAAAACCCAACATTAAATGAGTGGTTGCCCAAAACCCAACATTAAATGAGTGGTTGCCCAAAACCCAACATTAAATGAGTGGTTGCCCAAAACCCAACACCATTCACCATTGATTGAATTGAGCGACCAAAGGCAACGCAATCTGTTATTTGTTGGGTTTCGCTACCGCTCAACCCAACCTACAATCTTACTTGACGGGGAAGTACCACCAAAACGGAGTCATTATTGAGATTTGGAAGCTTTAGCACCAGGTTATATCATTCGCCGTGGTTCTACTGTAGACCGGGCACTCTTGGTCAAGTTTATGTATCGGACTTACCAGGAACTTTTTCCCAACCAGCAAGATTTTTCCCATTTGGCACAAACAGTTGAGCAATATTTTTCTAGCGGAACATCTTTGTGGTGGGTCGATTTTGTAGGAGAGGATTTTTCCACTTCCCACTCAAAAGCCCCTCCCCCCGTTGCTTGTCTTTGGGTAGGAAATGCAATCGATCAGGTATGTGGAGTGCGTTACGCTCACATTTTTTTACTCTACGTTGCGCCAGAACATCGACGGCGCGGTATTGCTAAAGCCTTAATGCTGCACGTGGAAAATTGGGCAAAGGCTAGAGGCGATCGCCAGATAGGTTTACAAGTGTTTGACACAAACACAGCCGCATTAAATCTTTACAAGCAACTTGGGTATGGAACTCAGTCACTGTGGATGCTGAAACCGCTCAACACTGAGGAATAATCCTTGTTATATTTGGCTAGAAAACTTATCAATCTTCACTTATTGCTACAAGGGGCTTTATATTAATCCTTATCAGGGATTGAAACGCAATATGTATGACGAAGAAGACCTAAAAATACTTGATGATGTTGAAACAGAGCTAGAAAGCCCTCTAGACCACTTGGGACCGCTAACTGCTGAAGCAGAGACACCTAAGCCCAATCCAGAGGTCATGCTAGCCCTACTGGAACACGCCGAACCGCAGCAAAGGATGCTAGCAGCCCGTGCTTTTTGTGACATAGAAGATGCACGGGCAATTCCCCACTTGATTCGCTTATTAACTGATACCTGTCCTTTAGTGCGAGTAAGTGCAGCATATGGCATTGGACGCAACCCAAGCCAAGATGCGGTGGAACCATTGATTGTCCAATTAAACCAAGATTGGAATGGTTACGTGCGTAAGGGCGTTGTTTGGGCTTTGGGGAACTGTCGGGACATCCGTTCTTTAGCACCTCTAGCAGATGCTTTAAGAACGGATATTTCTGCAGTACGCTTGTGGGCGGCTAGCGCCCTGGCTCAAATGGCAGACGTAGGTTATGAAGCAGTTGTGGGAGCAATACCACCTTTGATTGAAGCTTTAGTGCAAGACCCCATAGCCCCAGTGCGGAGTAATTGCGCCTGGACATTAGGGCAATTGTGCCGGGAACTCCCTTCCAATGTAGTCTATGCCACCGCTGTTGACGCTTTAATTCAAGCCTTTGCTGAAGACAAAGATTTGGGAGTAAGGGAGGATGCCAAAGCAGCAATCTTGGGTGTAGGTGATGCCCGTGGTCTCCAAATGATTGAAACGCTGGAACTTGAGGGATGGTTTTAGATTGTGTCCTTTGTCATTTGTCCTTTGTCCAAAGTCCATTTAATTAACAAATGACAAATGACAAATGACTATCTCTTATACTGAATCCGATAAATTCGATTATTGGCTTCCTCTGTGACTAAAAGACTACCGTCAGGTAAAACAAGTAAACCTACAGGACGTCCCCAAGTAGATGGCACAGAGGGGTCGAGCAAAAATCCAGTGAGAAAGTCTTCATAGTAACCCTGTGGTTGTCCTTTACTATCAAAAGGTACGAAGACAACTTTATACCCAGTTGCGCGATCGCGATTCCAAGAACCACGAAAGGCAACAAAAGCACCGTTACGGTACTTTTCAGGAAACGTCTGACCGTCATAAAATTGCAATCCCAAGGCTGCTGAATGTGCTTGAAATAACACATTTGGAGTCCGCGTGCGGGCTGCTAACTCAGGTCGTTTGCTCTGGTTAGCTGTTTTCTGACGTGGGTCAAGATTGTTGGGTGTGAGGTAAGCATAGGGCCAACCGTAAAATTCTCCCTGCTGAATGCGAGTTAAGTAATCTGGTACTAAATCATCCCCTATACCATCCCGTTCATTGACAGTTGTGTAAAGTTCTTTTGTTACAGGGTGAAAATCTAGACCAACTGGGTTACGCAAACCAAAAGCAAAAGTTTGTCTTTGGGAACCATCTAAGTTCATGACCTGCACTGAAGCCCGTGGCAGGTCTTCTTCATCTACATTGCTTTCGGAACCAATTGAAACGTATATTTTATTACCATCTGGTGATAGTACTACATTGCGAGTCCAGTGCTGATTGTACCCGCCACCAGGTAAATCGGCTATCTTTTTCCCAGTACCATTGAGTTGCTGCTGACCTTTCTGGTATGGGAATCGCAGGACAGCATCAGTGTTACCCAAAAAGAAAGAATTATCCCCAAAAGCCATACCAAATGGGATATTGACCCCATTGCTGGAGTTAGCAAATATTTCTTTCACATCAGCTACCCCATCGCTATTGGTATCTCTGAGTAAACGAATGCGATTTTCTCTGGTTTCTGTCACCAAGACGTCACCACTCGGGGTTAAAGCCAACCAACGCGGTGCATCCAGACCATCTGCAAAGACGTTTACGACAAAGCCAGAAGGTACGCGCAGAGTGGGATTTTCTGGAATTGGTAACACTTGGGGTGGGTTGGACGCACTTTCCGTCGCAAAGGGTTTTGGTAAATCTTTGAGATTTATGCGGATGGGTGCAGGCGAGAGTATTTCAGTCCGAACAAGATTTTTGGGCTGTGCCGAATTCTGTGCTAACTGAACAGGTGCAGAAGATGGGGCAGTAGGTTCTTCTTCTAAAGAGGCACTAGTCTGGTTACAGGCTGTTGCTATACCAAGAAGCAGAAACAGCAGCAACCATTGCAGAGATTTCATGGCAGTTCCTAAATGATTTAAGGGTGGAACACTTTCGAGTTTAGCTCTCGAAGAGTGGCTCTTGAACCTTCTGTGTTGTCATTTAGTACATGGAAGCATTACTTGTACAATGGTTTTCTCTTTTGGCTTACTCTCAATTTTGAGTTCGCCTCCATGTAACTCAGCTATACGTTTAACAATAATTAATCCCAAACCCGAACCTTGCTGTTCGTAAAGTTTTCGCTCAAATTGTCGATAAGCACCCAAATCGGAAATTTGGGCGCTGGTCATACCTCTGCCGTAATCGGTAAACGATAGGGAGAATTTATTATCAATAATAGTACTTGTTATATGAATATCTGTTTTTAGCTGTGAAAATTTTAAGGCATTATCCAGTAATTCTTCAATAATCTTATAGAGTCTGGTTTCACAAATTCTTAAGCAACAAGATGTTTGCCAGTTTATATGTACATCGGCTGACCGCCCTGCTTTTCGGGCTTTTTCTTCGATTAATCTTTTTAAAGATGTTGAGGGAAATGTAGTTTTATGGTTTAGCAATAACTTTATTCGCTGTGGATCTGTGGCTGTGATTTCCAATTCCACATAAAGTAAAAATTTTTGGATCAACTTATATAGCCGTTCACCTGATTTATGAATCCCTTCAGCCATCTCGCGAATTTCTTGACGGGTCAGGTTATCGACCTCTTTGCTCAGAAGTTCTGAAAAACCCAGAATTCCATTCAGTGGCGTCCGCATCTCATGAGGAAGGGACATAGTAATACTGCTACGCAATTCATCCAGCTTTTTTTGTGAATGCTGATGAATGGTGATTTGCTTTTCCAATCGAGAGGAAATAGCAGCTAATAATTCTAGCCTTGTAAAAGGCTTTGTTAGGAAATCATCAGCTCCGAGTTGCATCCCTTGACGGAAGTCAGCTTTTTCGCTTCTAGCAGTCAGAAAAATAAACGGAATTGTTGCTGTTGACGGTTGTTGGCGTAATATTTTTAAAACATCATGCCCGTCTAGCTGTGGCATCATAACATCGCAGATAATCAGGTCTGGAGCTACCTCCTGGGCTAACTGCACACCGATTCGACCATTCTCTGCAGCAATGACATTGAAATTCTCGTAAGTGAGTAATTCCACAAGGTTTTGCCGCACGGTTGCCTCATCTTCTATTACTAGAATTTTGTGCATATATTAAAATCATAATTAATAACAATTAAAAAATCATTCATTCCTTTTGTTCAATTATTTTGTCATTTTTATCCTCTTAAATAAGTATTTAATTATAATTTATTAACTTATTGAACAGCCCCACTAACCACTAACTACTGAGTAGGTCGGTAAGAAAAAAAGTAACTGGTGAGGGTCGTCCTTAGTCATTTGTCATTGGTCATTAGTAAGGGTTTTC
>NZ_BAAFZH010000043.1:0-44509 GCF_054684315.1 Scytonema sp. NUACC21
GTTAAGTTGCCATAAGTATTTGTCACGAACTACTATCACACCATGAACATCATTACCAGATTGAGGAACTTTAATGAAATCTGGACGCTCCGAGGGATTTTCTAGCAGAGACTTGTGGTTATAAACATAGACAAAGTCAGCTACTTGGGGGTTAGCATTACCTGCGTTGGTGATAAAGTTGTCGCCAATCTGAGAAGCAACCAATCCATTGAAGGTGACTTCTTCTTTATTGTAAATGTGGGCTATGCTCAGTGTTTCTGCATTGACGATCGCCACCCCACCATCCGCAAACGTGACATAAACGAACTTACCTGTGTCATCGACTACAGCTACCACTGGTCGGGCAGTGGGAGTTCCTAAGGCTGTCTTTGTCTCCGGAATATTGAAGTCCAAGGTTTTAACTTCACCAAAAATTTTATCTCCGGATGCCTCATAATTTGTGGAAATCTTATGAATCCGTTGACCGGGAGTATCTGCAACAAATACGAAGTTGTTATCCTTTGAGACGGACACAGCGTGGGAGTTTGAGTTTGGTAATCCTGGTGGAAGAATCGAATCTACAACTTCACGTTTATCGGCATCAATTGCATAGACCTGAGCCGTTGTCGCGTGTCCCACAATTGCATGTGTAGCTCCCTGATTGAAAGCAATCCAGTGGGGTTTTTGACCTGCTGCAAGACCTTTTTTCCTGGCGCTGGCAGCTAAATTAACTTTCTCAACCTTTGCATTACCTCTTAAAAAGTCTTGGTCGTCACCTGATAGAACATAGAGATTGCCTCCCAAGGGAGTACCATCAAAGGAATCTGCTTGGTCAATAGCCCAAACCTCATAAGCTGAGGGATTCTTTGGTTGTTTGGCTGAGGCTGATAGAGAAAAATTATTGTGAAGTGGAAGGGGGACTTGGGTAAATATAACCCAAACAATACCAACGAAAAATAGAAATGGAAGTAACAATTTCTTCATCTTTAACTTTCCTCATTCAAGTACATCAAGCTGTCTGTAAAAAGCTTCATAGCCTGTTTGATTGTGTTGGTAAAAGCGTTGTATAACAAGCGATCGCTTGTCTTTTGCAAAGTTAAAAAACCTCGGATTTGGAAATGACGTTCGAGACTTGAATAACACAAGACAATACTGCTGTGATTATCAATCGCAATCCGCACAGAAATTCTCTTTGTGTAGTGAATTAAAAAACGTCGGTTAAGCTTGAAGACAGTAAGGTTGATGTCAGATTGACTGCATTTTGTAAAAGTTGCAATTATGACGGACTGTAAAACATTACTATAAATACGGTTAATTAATCAAGCTTTAGTAGTATAAAATTTTCATAAATTTTACAATGTAGAGACTAAGCATGGCTGGTCTCTACAAATGTTCTTTTTTACACATTAATCTTAAATGGCTGTCTATTTGATCATGACTCCTGCAAGGCTCCTAGCTTGCGAATTTTGGGCCAGATTGCAGCTACCACAATTACCACGACAATCGTGCCAATTCCACCACCAACTACAGAAATTACCGGGCCAAACAAGGCTGCAGCTAACCCTGATTCAAAACCTCCTAACTCATTAGAAGCACTAATAAAGACACTATTAATGGCAGCAACTCGACCGCGCAAGTGGTCGGGAGTTCGGATTTGAACCAAGGTATGACGAATCACAACACTAATACTATCTAGTGCCCCACTCAGCGCCAGCATCAGCAGTGATAGCCAAAACCAACGAGATAGCCCAAAAATAATCGTGACAACGCCAAAGCCCACTACAGACCAAAGTAAGGCTGGTCCTGCTTTACGTAATGGTGGCATATGGGCCAATACTACCGCCATGATGAGTGCGCCAATGGAAGGGGCGGCTTGTAGGTAGCCTAACTCTAGTGGACCGACCCGCAAAATATCCTTGGCAAAAATAGGTAGCAATGCAACCGATCCCCCAAGTAATACGGCAAATAGATCCAGGGTGATTGCTGCTAGGATGACCTGATTCTGCCAGACAAACTGAGCACCAGCTGATAGTGCTTTGAGTGATATTGGTTCCTTTGAAAGGGTTGTCTTTTGTTCTTTTATCGCTACTGTTAAAGCAAAACACAACAGCGCTGCTACTGCGGCTAGTACGTATACCCCCGTGGCACCTCCAAAAGCAGCGATCGCAAATCCTCCCAAGGCAGGACCAATGACTGATGCTAACTGAAAGCTACTACTATTCCAAGTTGCAGCATTTGTGAAAACACTGACAGGTATTAACTGCCACATCAAAGCATCGCTAGCAGGCTTGAGGAACGCCCTAGCTACACCTGTTAACAGCAAACACGTATAAACTAGAACAATTGTACTTTGAGTAAAAGAAAGCACTGCTAAAGCCAGGGAGCAAATAACTAGCAGTATGACTGAGAGTAGCATGGTTCGTTTGCGATCGCTGCGATCTGCTACGTGTCCTGCAATCAAGGTCAGAGCAATCATCGGCAACACTTGTGCCAAACCTACACCACCTAACACCATAGCTGAGCCAGTGCGATCGTAAAGTTCCCAACCGATTGCTACAGACTGCATTTGTGCTCCCGTAAACAAGAGAACACGCCCGATGGTAAAGAGGCGATAGTCTCGAAACCTCAAGGCTGCAAAGGGGTCGTGTTGTGCAACTTGAGCGCTGTTGAGATTTGAATTCCGTTTACTTGAAGACATTTTTGAGTAGAGATTACCCTTCTAAAATTTGCGATAATTGCTCTGTGTCAGACCCTACAAGTAGGATACACTTTCTCTGAAAAATTATTTAGATAAGCTAATCATTAGGGTATCATACATTTTTAAAGTAAAGAACCCTAATTTTTTGTGACAATGCTTGCGAAAACCTCAGTATGACAAAGTATAAGTTATGTAGGTTTGTGTACATAAATTCTTGACAATCAATATAGTTAGTTAAAGATTTGTCTCACTCTCAATTACTTCTCCCTCTTGGGATGGTGAAAACAACAGAAAAAACGGGCTATAGTTGAATGATATCTACTTTATGTAGTACGTTACTGCTGTCCCAGTTAAAGTTAACTTTTTTGCGATCGCACTTCTACCCCCTGAACAGTTACGTTATTTAGGACAGCGTTTTGCAACTAAAGCGAAGAAAGTTTCAGGCGACAATGAACAAACCAATCCTTGAAAAAATAGGCACTCTTTCTGAGTTTGGGACTCATACACCGTGGTATGTGGCGGTGCATCCCCATCCTCTACTAAAAAAAAAATACTCCTACGCGATTGCCATTCATGACGTATTAGAACGCAACACAGTCCCCATTGCGGACTTTGACTCGTGCTTGTTCGGTTGCTACGGTACACCAGACCAAGCGCTGAATGCCGGAGTTGAGGAAGCAAATCAGATAGTTGTGTCGCAAAAAATATTACAGAACAGTTGATTGACTTGAATGGCACTGCATTAAGCAACACAACCTAACAAGATGCGATCGCAAAGAGTAAACTCGTAATGTTATAATGATGGATTGTGAGTTATAATAGAAATGTAAACAGCGATAACGCTACACATTGTGAGGCAGCCAATATGGATGCCAATGAAGTTTTAAAACGATACGCAGCCGGAGAAAGAAATTTTAGACAGGCAGACTGGAGAGGAATCAGCCTGCCTAAAGCTAATTTAAGTGGAGTAGATTTGAGTGGCGCACATTTGAGTAACGCAGACTTGAGCGGCTCAGATTTAAGCAACGCTAACTTAAACTGGGTTGGACTTAAAGGAGCCAATCTCAGTAGGGCAAATCTGAGGGGGGCAAAAATGCCTGATGGAAGAACACACAACGATCTCTTAGAATCTGCCAATTATTTCTTTAGCTAACGCTTGACAATAAATCTGTTATTGGTGAGCAGTGTCTTTCATCTAAAGGCACTGCTCATTGTTAGATGCTACAGATTATTTTTCAGGTCGTAGTTAATCAAATAAACCTCGAAATGAAACAGTGCCTTGTCATGCTTTAGGAGAAGGGATGCTGTTCATTGCAGCAGTCATCAATATGCGTAGACCTAATTTAAATCTTTCAGGAGTTCGTAATAAGTATTATTACTAAGATGATTCTAAATGCAGATGCAGAGGTTCGCTATTTCACTCCGGGAGAACTAGACCAGATCAATATCTTTGTTAAGAGCAGTCAGCACCGTCTACAACTTTCTCAATTGGCGTAGCTATGTATCCAAGTAATAGATTTCTTAATAATCTTGCAAGCCTCCAAGGGCTGCAAGTACTCATCGTAGACAATAATGTCGATTGCTGCGATTTGATGACGATCCTCCTGCAACTCTATGGTGTTGAGGTAAAACAAGCGTTTTCAGTCCCGCAAGCTCTGGAGATATTTGAGCAATGGCAACCTTATATAGTCGTGAGTGACATTGCCTTGCCAAAGGAATTTTTACCCTGTTATGGTTTGGCAGAAGCAACCTTAATTGTTAGCGGTACAGATCGATCTGAAGAACCTTTGGCTTTGACTATCCCTTGTAGCGGGAATGAAGTCCTGGATGCAGATGCGTCAGGGCAGACAGGCAATACCCGTACTGTGGTTAGCAATGGTCAGATTATGGCAGAGCTGTCCTTACAAATCATCAATCCTGAAACTTTGGTAGAATGTCCTTCCCATCACATTGGAGAAATCTGGATTGCTGGACCGAGTATTACGCGAGGTTACTGGCAAAAACCCGATAAAAATCAGGAAACATTTGTTTTTCGAGATGGATTGCAATTTCTGCGGACAGGAGATTTAGGTTTTCTCGATTCCCAGCGCAGGCTGTATATTACGGGGCGACTCAAAGACTTGATTGTGATTGATGGGAAAAACTACTATCCCCAAGATATTGAAGAAACGGTCAAACTTTCTCACCCAGCTTTACACGAAAGCAATTGTGTCGTGTTTTCAGTCTCCGGTACTTATTCTCCAAAATTGGTGGTTGTTACTGAAGTGGCTCGTCAGTTTTACCAGCAAATCTATATTTATGAGGATGAAATCCAACAAGCGGTTAAGACTGCTGTCTATAACCATTACCAACTGACGGTACATGAAACTGTAGTCCTCCCGTTAAATAACATTCCCAAAACCACTAGCGGAAAAATTCAACGACAGCGTACCAAGTTGCTGTATCTGTTGCAAGAACTTAAAAGCCTTGAAAAAGTCACGCAAGTCTCTGAAGGGTAACACTTTATGTCTAGTCAACTACCAAGCTATGTAGCTCAAATGCAAGAGCAGTCTTTCGTTACAGAAGTCACTGAAGTATTCCAATCTTTAGAAATAGATAATAACCATCCTCAATACAAACCCCTTTCTGGGATGAGGAAATGGATTAGATACGCGTGGTATCCTACCATAGATATAGTCAGTTTAATCGGTGCAATTGCCGCGATCGCTTCTTTTCGGAATCATGGCATAAGTTGGACTGACTTGGGGATTCTGCTCTTCATGTTTAACTTTATTGGCTTGGGGGGAGAAGCAGGAATGCACAGACTGTTTGCCCATAAAAGCTATAAAGTAGCCAAACCCCTACGCATTCTGCTGGCGGTTGCTGGCTCTATGGTAGGTGAAGCGCCCATTCTTGAGTATGCGGCTTATCATCGTTGCCATCACATCTATGCCGATCGTGAGGGCGATCTCCATTCACCCCATTACTTTGACGCTGAAACACCTTGGGCTAGGCTCAAAAATATCTGGCATGCCTTTTTTGGCTGGAAGTACAACCCTAAAACAAACCAAATTCCTTCACCGGAACGATATGCCAAAGACTTACTGGCTGAACCAGCAATGGTTGTTATCAATAACTATTTTTATGGCATCGTTTTGGTCTCGTTCTTCTTGCCAGCTTTATTAGGTTTCTTATTTACCGGAACTGGGCACGGGGCATGGACTGCCTTTCTGTGGGGAGGATGTTTCAGATTTTGTGTCATGACCCTGATAGGAGATTTAATGATTCGAGCCGGCTGTCATCTATTCGGGACTCGTCCGTTTGTAGATCAAGCCAACAGTCAGAGTAGCAATATTTGGTTTTTAGCTATTCCAAGTTTAGGACTATCATGGCACAACAATCACCATGCTTTTCCGGGTTCTGCCCTACTCAACATTGATTGGTGGCAAATCGATCCGAGTGGTTCATTTATTACCTTGCTTGAAAAGCTTGGCTTGGCTTGGAACGTCAAGCGACCAACTCCAGAACAAGTAAAAGCAAAAAGGGTTAATTCCGGAATTGTGAGTTGAGTTTTTGGTAGGAAATTATTGCAACATATCAGGAGTTTGTCATTTATGGATACTACAATCAAGACCGAAAAATTGAAGAGCACTACTGCCAAAATCAGAACCCCCGCCAATCTTGTTTCCTTAAAAGAAAAAATCCAAACCTCTCCCTTTACAGTCTGGATGAATGTAGATATCACTGCTTGTGAGGATGGCTTTGCCGAATTAACCATCTCCATGCGAGAAGAATTAAAGCAGCATAATGGTTTTACCCACGGGGCTGTGATTGGTTTTTTAGTTGATAGTGCCTGTTGTTGGGCTGCAGCTTCTAAGGTGGGTGATGTGGTGACTGCCGAATACAAACTGAACTTTATCGCCCCTGCCGTTGGTGAAAAACTAATTGCTAGAGGTTATGTCATTAAATCAACTTTCAGTCAAGTTATTACCAGGGCTGATGTGTTTTCTGTAAAAGGGACTAAAGAAACCCTTGTTTCTACTGGTTTAGCTACTGTAACACCTTATGGTTGAATCACAGCAAGCGATCGTTTTAGTAACGAAAACTGCCTGATACTACCATAATTTCCTCTCAAGAAACTTTACTATGTTTGCGACCTTAATTGATACGGTTTTCCCAACCTTAAGAAGTTCCTCAATAATCCACGGTCCCGCTAGTCAGTCTCGGTCTAATATCCAATTTATAGATATGGGAATAACATGGATACGCTATTGTATTACTGGAGAAAATAAACCCACTATTGTACTCAATACAGACCCCCCCTTAACTATTGAGTCTTACGACCAGACAATTGCAGAGCTTTCTCGTTATTTTAGAGTCATTGTCTTTGAAATACCGGGATTTGGATTTTCGTTGCCAAAGGGATTGGGTTTTAGGTATGATTTTGACTTTATTACAACAACCTTAGTTCAGTTCTTAACCCGTCTCAATTTAGGTCCTTATATATTAAGCTTTCCTTGTCTTTTGGGGTTTTGTGCCATAAAAATTGCTAACCTTCACCCTGAGTTAGTTTCTCACATGGTTCTCAATCAAATTCCCACCTGGCAAGGTGCTTTGGAGTGGAAAAAAGGAAGAGATCCTCAAGGTATTCTCTCTACACCTTTTTTGGGTCAAATAGCTTTACATTTTTTAAAAGAAAAGCGTAGTGGGAACTGGTTCGATCTAGTAACTGCAGATTCTAAAACGGCGCAGAAATTAACAGAAAGAGCACTGTGGTCTTACAAGTTGGGTGCGTGTTTTTCTCTAGCTTCGTGCTTTCAATTTTACTTGAAAGAACAGCAACCGGATTTAGACCCAGTTAAACAACCTAGTCTGATTATTTGGGGAGAATGTGATGGTTCCCACGCAAAAACTGATAAAAGTCTGACTCGCCAGTTAACTCTTGATTTTGAAGAAGTATATATTCAAAAGGCGGGTCACTCTCCTGAGGTTGAAGCTCCTAAAATTTTCGCTGAATCAGTCAAGAATTTAGTAGGTTAAAACTGGTTGAATTACAAATATCATTGCTGGATTTTTGCTGGTGCAATGGGTTGCTTGATGAAACGCAGACGGCAAGAATCCTACTAATTTCAAGCACCTGAATTTCTTGATGGAAATTACTTTATAATTTATACTTCATCCTTCAGTTGACTTCACAAGTCCTTATACCATTTCTCTAAAAGCAGACTACAGAGTAAATATGGCGATTGTGAGTCAGTCAAGCACAGCAGCAATTGTGGGAACCGTATTATTACCTTTGCTACAGGCGGTTGGTATCGAACCAGTCATAGCAGGTTCTCTCTTATTGCTAGGTTCCTCAATGGGAGGCGAGTTATTCAACCCAGGCGCAGTAGAAATGGTCAAACTGGCAGAACTCGAAGGAAAAGTCAATTGGCGAACTGCTGTAGCTTATGATGGTACCAAAGTTATTATCGAGGGCTTGAAACGAAATACAAATCGTTGGGAATTACCAAAAGAACTACATAACAGAAACAGACCAGTATGTGGAGCAACTGGCGAGATTAGTTTTACATCATCAGGTGAACGACTGCAACAGCAAGCTTTTATTATCAAACCTGATTACATTTTTCTCTCATAACGAGGTAAACAGGGGGTTCCCCAGCAAACTTGTCCCGAGGGGATATCACTAAAAACACTGCTTCGAGCTCCAATTACGGCATTAGCCCCAATAGTGACTCCCGGTCCAACGAAGCAATCTGCTGCAACCCATGCGCCATTACCAATGGTAATACTTGCAGTTTTGAGATTGAAAGTTGGATCTTGGATGTCATGGTTTCCAGTACACAGGTAACTTTTTTGAGAAATCACGCAGTGTTCTCCAACGTGGATGCAATCCAGACTGTAGAAAACAACGTCATCTCCAATCCAACTGCAGTCACCAATTGTCACTTTCCAAGGATAGGTGAAACGGGCTGTGGGTCGAATTAAGACGCCCTGACCAATACGCGCACCAAACAGACGCAGCAAGGCGCAGCGCAGACCATTGAGTGGGTGAGGTGTTAGAGGAAAAGCGATCGCTTGTACAAACCACCAAAACAAAATATACCAACCGGGTCGTCCCCGGTCAAACCAAGATTGGTCGTATTTGTCTGGTTTAATGCCTTTGCCTGTATCGCTGACTTGAATCTGGACGTAGGAACCAACATTATCTAAACGAATTGTGACTTGTCCTTGAGATGGGGTAAATTTAACAGCATTAGAAAGCAGATTCCACATAATTTGCCGCAAGCGTTTGGGATCGCCAAAAACCAAAGCCTTATTAGCATTAAATACAGTTATTATCTCAATAGCTTTAGATTGAGCAGCAAGACGTACACTTTCAATTGCAGCAACGATGGTAGTTGTCAGGTCAACAGTAACGGGATTGAGACTTAACTTACCGCTCAAAATCTTAGATACACTCAACAAATCATTTACAAGTTGTATCTGCAAGCGAGCATTACGTTCAATAGTTTCCAAAGCCTCAGAAGCTTTGACAGAATCAAGCCTGCCACTTCGTAAAAGTCTGACCCAACCTAATATGGGATTCAGAGGTGTTCGCAGTTCGTGAGACAGAACGGAGAGAAATTCATCTTTGACACGGTTAGCTGCTTGAGCCTGTTCCAAAAGTTTAGTTCGCTCTTCTTCAGCCCGTTTGTGTTCTGTAATATCTCTTAGAGAGACAAGATAAGCAATATTTCCCTGCCACTCAATTTCCACCACACGCATTTGGGCAATTTTTTCCAAGCAACAGTTTGTTAAGCCACTTCCTTTTTTGCAAGTGCAAATATCGACTTCTGTATTATCACTGGCAACAACAGGAAAACCGAATAATTCTCCCAACAGTTCTTCTTGTTTGCGACCAAAAAGTGCTAGTGCTGCAGGGTTGATAAAACGTACAATGCCTTGCCGATCGACAACTAAGGTTCCGTCAGCATTCTTGGCAATCAGAGTTTGCAATTGTCCTTCAATTCTATGCAGTGCTGCTTCGATTTGTTGGGAACGGTTTTCTTGTCTTGTGAGTTCTGCCCTCTTTTGTTGCAGCTGTTGCTCTAAATCAATTTTTTGTAATTCACAATTTGCCGATAGCGGTTCTGTCATGGCTGGTTGTGTTTTTTTGACAACTGCCTGCTCTATAACTTGGGGAAGCCGTGCCCATTCATCTTTTAACAGGTAGTCTGTAGCTCCCCTTTTCATGCACTCTACAGCAACGGAGACACTATTTGTGCTGTTAAGAATCACAAAAGGGATATTCAATCCTTTTGCTTGTGCCAAGCACAATGCTTCCAAAGCTTCTATATCTTTTAAAGTATATTCAGCTACAATAATATTCCAGGTAGAATTGAGATGTAAGAGATAATCAGCTTTTGTTGATATACACTTATAAGTTGCTGCAAAGCTCTCCCTGTCCAACATCGCCTGGATGTTTTCTCTGTTTTCGGGCGAGTCTAATAGAAGTAGGATATTAAACTTGGCAGCCACTTTTGTTACTTTTTGTTGGTAAGGAATTTTCTATGATAAATAAATCATAATCATTTTTGAGCCGCCATCATATTACCGAAAGGCTTAAGTTTGTGACTCTTCCGGTAGAATGAGAAGAACCAATCGGGTCGCTGGTTCACCTTGGTCTATAGATACTGGAAACGGGATTACCTACCAAAATACCTGTAATATTGCGGAAGGCTCTTCCGATGTGCATACCTCTGGTGTCAATTGTAAACTCACGGATTTGCTTATCGTGTTCCGAACCACGCATTTTGAGTACCGTTATTCCCCGGCGAATTTCTCCGTAAACTTCAACATATCGCAGTAAGATAATTGTGTCTGTAGTTGTATAAATATCAGCTTCCGAGATGGAGGTACCACCTATAAGGGTTGGAGCAGTCGTAGTATAGAGTGCAGTGATTTTTTGGCGTCTGACCATTGCGTTTAGAGTCACGAGAAATTCTCGAAACGCCCCAGGGGTTGAAATCCACTCTAATGCCGAGAGACTATCGATCGCCACTCGATGTGGTTGAAATTCCTCAATGGTTTCCTGCATTCTAATCAGGTGCTCTTCCAATCGGCTTGACTTTGGGTGACGGCAGACAACTCGCAAATTTCCTTCGCGTTCCATTTGCCTCAAGTTCATATTCCACCCTCGGGTATTTCTCAAGAGCAATTTACGATTTTCCTCAAAAGCAAACAACAAGCACTGTTCGTGGCGACGCACTCCAGCTGACATAAACTCAGTCGCAAGGAGAGTTTTACCCGTACCTGTAGCACCTGATACCAGGGTAATAGAGTTGCGGAAAAAACCACCGCCACACATTGCATCAAGTTCTGTATTACCAGAAGTTATGCGGGAATCAAAGGTATCATCCTCTGTTGTATCCGCAGTTAAGAGAGGAATAATCACCATACCTTTGTCAGGTAGGATAGAAAAGGGAAATTCGCCCTGGTGGTGACAACTGCCTCTGTATTTCAGAATTTCTATAGTACGGCGGCGCTTTTCTTGAACTAGAACATTCCGCAGGATAATAACGTTATCGGCAACGAACTCTTCTACACCGTAACTGCTAATTTCTCCGTATTCCTGGTTGCGTTCGCAAGTGACAACAATGGTACTGTCAATCTGTCTTAGGGATGAAGCGAGCAAATATAGGTCGTTACGAACTTGATTTTTATCGGAGGTGTAGGTAAAAATAGCTCCCAAACAATCTACCGCAACTCTGACTGCATTAACTTGAGCGATCGCATATCTAATTCGAGCAAGTAAAGAATCAAAATCATATTCTCCACTCACCAATGGTTTGTCTTCAAGTTGGCGGGATGCATCAACAAATGCCCATTTACCTTCTTCCTCCCATCTGCGGATATCCCATCCAAAACCGCGCATATTTTTCCGGATATACTGGGGGGATTCTTCCAAGGTAACGAACACCCCATTTTCTCCCTGTTTAATACCTTCAGCAATATACTGACAAGCAAAGACAGTTTTACCACTGCCTGCAGTACCAACCACTAAAGTTAACCGACCAACTGGCAGCCCTCCGTCAGATAAAAGGTCATAGCCAGGAATTCCCGTAACAAGCTTCTCAATGAAATCTTGTTCGCTGTTTGGATTCATCGCTGAACTTTTATGTTCTGAATATGATTATATAGATTACTACCCATTGTCCTTCAATGTATCACGATTGCTTGGTGAAATATTCAGCCCTAAGATGACCGTTTGAGTATCTGATAAATCTCCAATAATTCGCACTTGTGGCAAAGGGAACTCTTTGATTAAAGTTGGTGTCACTAGAATCTTTTGAGCTTCAGCAACCTGGGGCTGCTCCAGCACATCAATGATTATTATTTCATGTCGGTTTTTTAAGTGGGACTCACACAAATGAATTAAATTGGAGATGGCTCGCTGAGACCTGGGTGTATATCCAGTAATGTAAAGTTTGAGTAAATATTTATCACTCATCGGTCACTTGAGTCATAACCTGTTAATCTTTGTATTCTTTTTTTCTTATTTTAGTCATTATATGTTTGAATAATGTTATATTTATTCAGACTAACGAAGTATTTCTGTTAACCGATAGTCAGGGAAACCAAGAGTTACAACTCTGTTAAATAACTGTAAGAAATACGTCTAAATATTTATCTCTTTGTCTTTTAATTATTAGCAAAATGTGTCAGTAGACAGATGTTTTGGTTTTCAACTTCCTGAAGACAGCCAGCCTGTAGCTAAAGAAACGCAACTTATTTATCTGGCTATTGGGATAGTCATTCGTCAATGGGTAGAGCCAAACCTAGTTTGCGGAAAATTATGTAGATGTTGGTGGGATGGGTAATGCGATCGAACCTCTCCCCCAACCCCTCCCCTACAAGGGGAGGGGAGTTTCTTCTTCTTTGTTCTCTATGAGGGAATAGGGATTAGGGGGATAACTGCTCTTGACATACCTTAGAAATAAGTGCCAAAACATTATCAAGATTTTGCCGCACTTCTTCATTTTTTATTCTTAACAAACGCAGTCCCCGTGCTGACAAAATCTTGTCGCGTTCTGTATCGTATTCTACTTGTTGTTCATGAATCTCTCCATCCACTTCTACCACTAATGCGGCAGCATGACAGTAAAAATCTGTGATAAATCCATCAATAATCTGCTGGCGGCGGAAGTGAAAACCATTCATACGATTCCCACGTAGATGTTGCCAAAGGATTTTTTCTTCTGGCGTCATTTCGCGACGAAGTTCTTTAGCTCTTTGCAATTTAGCAGAATTTACTTTTTGTCCGATAACAATATTGTGAGTTCCTATTTGACTTGAAAATGGCTTTCGGGGTGTTGGGTTAGTCATTGAATAAACATGACAATAGATTTGTTTTTTTACAATTGCGATCGATTTCTTCTTCAACTACTCCTTCGCAGGGAGATGAGAATTCCTGACTTACTTTTCACGGAAGAAAGGAAAACCTCTCTCTAAATCTCTCTCCTATAAGGAGAGAGACTTTGAATTTTGGGTTTGACAGTTAGATGTTTTGTAGAATGATTAAGTAGGGTGCTTGGGCAAGGAGTCCGAAAATTAAGGAAGACGTTAAAGCAGTGCCCAAGCACCCTACTTAATCTTTTCTCAGCTGTCGCAGAATCTCCCGTACCTCCATTAAAATTTGTCCCAGCATATTTTTGCCACTCCCATCTGCTCCACGGCCCCAGTAGTAATTGTCACCCAGACGATAATTTGTCTGGGTGACAACAAAAATCAGGCAAGCGGCGGAGCCAGAACTTACGTCCTGACAATCCAGTTAAACTGCGATAGCTTCGCGCTCAGCATAGCGGCAGATCGCCTCACGTTATGATTGGGCAAAAGCAAAGTTCTGGGAATGCCACTTCACCAATCCGACCAAATCCAGTTCTCGATTATATTTGGGCATCCCTTACTTCCAATGGACTAGTACTGTTAGTGGGATTGCCAGGACTAGAGGGTTCTTCAGATTCATTATTAGGTTCAGGAGGCACATCTGTCTTAACAGGCCCTCCCTCAAGTTCAAGAACGGGCTTCAATTCTACCGATACCGGAATTCCAACAGACAGATAAATGTCTTTGCCTTGATGAGAGATTGTCAACTCAGTTCCCTGCTTTAGCAAATACGTTGCGGATTTGCCATCAATATTCACTTCCAATCGCTGTCCTCGAATTGTTAAGGGGAACTGCAGCCTTTTGAGGACTTTGGGCAATCTTGGGTCGAAAGATAAGCAACCATTATAGTCTCGCAAACCTGCAAATCCATATACCAGAACCATCCAGGTTCCTCCCATAGCAGCAATATGGCAACCGTCTTTCGTATTACCAGCCACATCTCCCAAATCCATGAGGATAGCATACTTGGCATATGCGATCGCCTTGGACATATAACCGATTTCGGAAGCCATAATACTCTGAATACAGACAGAGAGAGAGGAATCTCCCGTTGTCAGAGGATCGTAATAATCGAAGTTACGTCGCTTCTGTTCGAGTGAAAACTCATGACCTAATAAAAACATTGCCAGCACGATATCTGCTTGCTTAATCACCTGATGTCGGTAAATTACCAGCGGGTGAAAGTGTAGTAGCAGCGGATACTTACTAGCAGGTGTATTCTCAAAATCCCAAACCTCATCGTTAAGGAAGCCATCGTGTTGGAGATGAATTCCCAATCCTTCATCAAAAGGCAGATAAATATTATCCGCTGCCTTTTTCCAGTTCTCTACCTCAGAAAGTTCCAGATTGGTTTTATCAACTAAAACAGTAAACAAGCCAGGGTATTGTTCGCGAAGAGTTTCAACAGTTTTTACGGCATACCATAGGTTCTCTCGTGCCATCAAATTTGTATAAGTGTTATTGTTGACTACGGTGTTGTATTCATCGGGACCCGTGACACCATGAATGCAGAACTGACCGCCCACTCGCTGGGAAAAGAACCCAAGGCTGTACCACATCCGTGCTGTTTCAACCAAAATCTCTGCCCCTTCTTTAAAGAGAAATTCCTCATCCCCCGTTGCTTCAACATACTTTTTCAAGGCATACACGATATCTGCATCAATGTGATATTGAGCAGTTCCTGCGGCATAGTAGGCAGACGCCTCTTCACCATTAATTGTTCTCCACGGAAACAGCGCTCCTTTTTGGTTGACTTCCTCTGCTCTCTGTCGTGCCTTGTTCAACATACTATGTCGAAACATCAGCAAGTTTTTGGCAATACGCGGAGCCGTATAAATCAAGAATGGCAGGACATAAATCTCCATATCCCAAAAGTAATGTCCTTCATAAGCTTGACTGGTTAGCCCTTTTGCCGCCACACCCGCTCCTTCTGCTCGCGCTGAGGCTTGAAATATTTGAAATAGATTGAAGCGTAGCGCTTGTTGCATTAAATCTGGTAGTATATCAGAATCATTTGGAACGTCGTCAATCTGAATATCGCTGCGTTCCCAAAAATCATTCAAGTACTGTCGTTGGCTTGCTAGCAGATGGTCAAAACCTTCAGATATGGAGCGATCGAGTGTTCGTTCGGCTCTTGCACATAATTCTTTTGTCGGAGAATGGTCAGAGGTGTGATAAGTCATGTACTTAACCAACCGAATTGGGACATCGGGTTGAGCATCTACCGAAAAAACGACCTTACCATCATCTTCCGAACACTCGCCGTCGTAAGAGTAAGAACATTGGGTTTCAAACCAATGATCCACACCACAGGCTAAAGTCATGTGACTGTTTCTAGTGATGTGACCGAGTATAATGCGACGATCCTTTATATAATTGTACTGAGGTAGGAGTACGCGCTCTTTAAAACCCTTAGCAAGTCGAGGATCGCCTTCACTAGCACTAACTGTGGCGTCGTAGTGCATTTCGGAGGAAATCACAACGGGTGCTTGAGCATTTAGAAGAGTCACTTCATAAGATATGGCTGCCAGATGTCGGTGTACAAAGGAAACGAGTCGGCGCGATCGGATAGAAACTTGCTTACCAGATGGTGTTTCCCATAAAATGTCGCGATCGAGAGTACCGCTTTGCATATCAAGGGAACGTTCATAGCTGAGCAAATTGGCAGTAGGCAGATAAAACGGTTCATCATCAACGTACAGCTTGATAATTTTGCTGTCGGTGACATTTACGATCGTCTGCCCTGTCTTTGCGAACCCATAAGCCTCTTCCGCGTAGACAATCGGCCAAGTTTCATAAAAACCATTGATAAACGTGCCATTTTCACCTACGGGAGCACCTTCCTCAAAAACTCCTCGCATCCCTAAATAGCCATTTGCTGTTGAAAACAGTGTTTCCATCTGTAGCAGGAAACGGGGATAGAACTGCTTTTCAACCCACCGCCAAGGTTCAGGAGGATAGATGTATTTGGGAGGGTTTATAGGTTTACATTGTAGCATTGACTTTCACCAAGTTGACTTTAATCTGGAGTTTCAAATCGTGCTATGTTTAACACATTGTAATAAAATTTCTTAGGCAGAAGTACAAGAGTAGGGGTGAACGGTCGAGAGCCCTTACAACTAGGTGTACCCCACTAGATTAGGAAACGCTATAGAAGTTTTGCTTAACAGGAATTCAAGAAAACTAAGCTTTAGAGATTTTCAAGGAGAGGCAACTCCGCTCTTCTCAGGTAATACCAATTCTGTCTGAAGATGCGCCGAATTATATAACGAACCGCGATAGCGTTCGCGGAGCGTGCGCTTTGCGCTTAGCGTGCGTGCCAGCGCATAGGACGCAAAGGACACAAAGAAAGAGAAGAAATTTGGCGCAACCTCACAAAGAGTTGGTATAACTGCTTGTGTGTCTTCCTCTACAAAAGATTGTTGGATATTTCTTGATTTGAAAGTCCTTTATTTGTATTCAGTTATTAGAATTCCGTCGTATCTACATTAACTATACTTTTATAAAGCTAAAGTTAACTCAATCATAGGTGAGATTGACAATTTTCAATTTATGATAGCTCTTCTACTAAGGTTGGGAAGTAGAGAAACTATCATCTAACATTATGTAATCTAATATCGTTCTATATGAAGATGCATAGAAAGAACCCTACTGCCTACGGTACGTCTTTATTAGGTCTCTTCCTACAACATACAATATCAGGGATGGAAGGTTATTGGGAGTCTTGGATTGTTCTTGCTGGGGGTATCGACGCTGGTTTTTATAAGGTTTTCATATGGGTGAGATGCAGCCAATTGTAAGGGCGCAATGCCTTGCGCCCTACCAATATCTAAAAAATGCTGTATGTACAGACGCTCATAAGCACGTCTCTACAAAGAAACTGGGTTAAGCGATTAATGACTTAACTTTATTGATAATGCCTTCGGGGTCAATTCCTTGATGGGGGAACTGTTCCCAAAGACCACCGCAACCCTCATGATGAGTTCCAATGTGAGCGAACTTGGGTGTGAATCCGCGCTCAAGTAACCAAGTTCCAAAGCGGATACCAAGACCGTTGCGACGGCTCATGGATTCCACAACCAGTACAAAAGGTGCTGCACCGATTTTAGCGATGGTTTCTTCATCTACGACATTGAGTGTGGCTTTATTGATTAAACCAACATCAATTCCTTGCTGCTTGAGACGTTCTACAGCATCAAGTGCGCGATAAACTCCATCGCCATAGCTGACGATATAACCTGCTGTTCCTTCGCGGATCGCCTCATCTTTGCCAGGGACAAAGGTGTAACCTTCGCCATAGAACTCTTTGCCATTAGCATCAAGAATGTGGGGAACTTTGGAACGGGTGGAGAAGATAAACCGCAGCCCTGCATCGAAGAACACTGCTTCAACACAAGCTTTCATTTGAGCAGCATCTGCTGGGAAATAAAGTCGGGTTTCGTAGCCGTCATCTAACCCGTTATCGGCAAACATATTGTTTATACCGAAGTGACAGGTGTTGTCTGCCATGTCATCGATTCCCGAGTGGGAGAAGTGACACAGGACGTTGGAGTAGTTCTCTCTACCACCACCAAACTGGTTGGGGAAGTTATCTTTAACATATCTGAAGTCTTTGGAGATGAGAGAGCCGTTCCCTCTGGTGTCACCGATCCAGATAGCACTCCAAGTCCAGCCGACAATTCCAATGATGACTTGGAGACAAACACCATTTTTTCTGACAGAGTGCGTCTGAGATTAAATACCAGCTTTACTGGAAACGACCTGTTAGTAACCCGTTTGCAAGCACGTAATACAACCCCATACGGTACGAACGTTACGGGTACTAACATGACTCGTCTATCTTTTGACGACAACAACAACAACGATATCGAGCTAGACAAGCTCAATTACACCTTTAACTTCGGTGAGGCAGTACGTGTCAAAATTGACGCGGCAGGTGGTGAATTTTACGACAACATTAACAACTTTAACCCCGACTTAGCCAGCGATGCTAGGGGTGCTATTGGTCGTTACGGTCGCTTTAGCCCCATCTATCGGCAAAATCAGGGTGGTGCAGGTGCTACCATAACTCTCAACCCAAGAGGAGCCATTAGCTTGTCTGCGGGTTATCTAGCAGGAGGAGCAAACGATCCGGGGTTGGGTAATGGTATTTTCAATGGCTCATATTCAGCTGTCGGTCAGTTATCTTTCCAACCCAGCCAAGCATTTAGTATTGGTTTGACCTACGTGCGTACCTATCAAAATACGAACGGAAATAGAAATATTAACCTGTTCTCCTCAACAGGAAGTAGCTACGCAAATAACCCCTTCGGCGGTGCTGCACTGACAGCCAATCACTACGGCGTAGAAGCTGCCTTCAGACTGGGTAGGAACATAACTATCGGTGGGTGGTACGGCTACAGTGAAGCAGAAGCTCAGAGCGGTCCTCGCGAAGGTGATGATGCGGACTTTAATTACTGGGCTGCAACTCTGGCTCTCAAAGATTTTGGTAAAGAAGGTAGTGTACTCGGCCTTATCTTTGGTCAACCACCTAAAGCCACGGATAACGATTTTATTCAGAATGGTGTTCGTCGTGAAGACGACGATACATCCTATCATTTAGAGGCTCTGTACAAACTGCAGATCACTGACAACATTGCTGTTACCCCTGGTGTGTTAGTTATTTTCAACCCAGAACACAATAACGATAATGACACCATTTATGTAGGTACACTGCGTACTACCTTCACTTTCTAAAATGAGTCCCTCAGCAGTCCTTACCCTTTTTTGGTAGGGCTTAATCAAAGCCTGCTTGTGCAGGCTTTTTTTTACATATCTGGGTGAGGATTATCGCTGTTGCGTGAGGATGATAAGTCACTTGGAGGGCGATCGTTACTCCAAGCCCACCACGCACAACCACAATGGCACTGGTAAAACTCCTGCCATTTGCGACGATTGTATTCGGTGAGAACCGGAGATCTACGATTGATCCAGACTTGTACAGCCTCTCGACTACTTGAGTGACACTTAGGACAGCAAAATTCGTAAGCATGAATCGCCTGTTTTGTCCATTCAGGCGGGATGGGAACAAAAGCGTCCATAATAGTATTAGTCATTGGTCGTTGGTCATTGGTCATTAGTTATTGGTTTTTAAGCAATAATGACTGTAAAAGTTGTTTTGACTAGTGCTTGTTTTTTTACTGAGCAAACCAGGTATCCTTAAGCATATATCAAAAGTTTTGATAAAGCTGATAGCTAATAGCTGCTAGCAGACCCTTAAGATGGAACCAAATGCTGAAATACGTCGTTTGATAGATATGATGCCTGCGACTGGTCGAATGCTGACAAAAATTGTCAGCAAACCAGAACAGCCAAAGGTGATTGATGCTTCCTTGCCACTACCTTGGAATCAAGACAGACCTATATATATTAACTTCGATCTGTGGAGACGCTTGTCCAAGCCGCAACGCGACTTGCTATTACTGCGAACTGTAAGTTGGTTGATTGGTGTCAAATGGTTTAAGCCTGACATCTATCAAGGCATAGTTATAGCTGGCCTTATGGGCGGATTTGTAGAATCAGCCCAAGCAGATGCAGTAGGTGTGGTTATAGCCTGTGGATTAACTGGACTAGCCATGCTTCGGATATGGCGCATGAACCGTTCTCAACAATCAGAGGTAACTGCTGATGAAGCTGCCATTCGTGTAGCGCTGCGGCGGGGGTACTCAGAAGCCGAAGCAGCAGAGCATTTGTTATCGGCAATTGAGGCGGTAGCCAAGATTGAAGGGCGTTTGGGGCTGGATTTTACGGAGTTGATCCGCTGCCAAAATTTACGAGTTATGGCTGGTTTGTCACCTGTGGGAGTTCCCAAAGGAATCAGTCAGGAGTAGTTGGTGGTTAGTAGTTAGTGGTTAGTGGTTAGCAGTAGTTTTTTACAACTAGCTACTAACTAATAACTACTGGAGTTAATGTAGTAAGCGGTAGTGGCACAGCTGTCTCAAGTCCTCAATCACTGGTATAGACCGCATTACCATATAGATGTCCTCAGTCAACAGAGTCACGGATGACCCAACTGCTATCAGTCCCTAGAATGCGGTTCGGTGTGGTTGTGCCTGTCCGCTTAAGAATCTTTTTGTTTTTCTAAATCAGTAAATATATCATGCTGTTCTCGAAAAACCCTTTGAGTCTGAGATAAACCTAAATCCATAGAAAGTAAATCAACACCATCAATAATTTTAGAGTACTCACAACTCACAGCTTTTGTTCCCGTTATTTCACCTGTGTTACCCGCCAACTAAGTTTGAGATTGACCCAAAAGTTCCAAATTGTGGCAACCGCAATGGCAATCAAATTGGCAATGTAGCGGTTGGGAATAATAAAAGTAAATACCAATTTTAAGACCAACACATTTAACGTGAGACCGGCAAGGCAGATAATATTGAATTTCAAAAACCGCAAAACACGTTGTCGCCATTGATTTTGCTGACTTGAGACATCAGCAAACGTCCAAATATCATTCCACAGGAAATTATTGAAAATTGCAATCTCACCTGCAATCATTTTGCTGAGAGTGAGGGGTAAATCTAAGGTAGTCGGGTCGCTGAGTAAATAAAGCAAGGTCATATCCACAAATACCCCACTAAACCCTACTAAACCGAAGCGGATGAAACGACCAATGGGAAAACCCAAGTGTTGGCTGAACCTCCCCAACCTCCCTGTTGAAAGCCGCAGGCGTATCAAATGATGCAAGTAATCTAGATAATGCTTCCATCCTACCTTACTTTCACCTTCTTTGCGTTCGCGGAATATATAACCAACTTCAGCAATTTGACCCACACTGCCTCGACCAATAACTTCTAGTAAAATTTTATACCCAACTGGATTCAGAGTTTGACCGGCTAAGCAGTTTCTACGTACTATAAAATAACCACTCATGGGGTCGGAAACCCTACCCAGTACTCCCGGTAAAATAATCAATCCCAACACTTGAGCACCACGGGATAAAAAACGTCTGATAAAACTCCACTTACTCACCCCACCACCATCCACATGACGGCTAGCAACTGCTAAATCAGACCCCCGTTCAATAGCATCTATTAGTTGTGACAGCACATGGGGCGGATGCTGCAAATCGCCATCAATAACCCCTAAAATTTCTCCCCGTGCTACTTGCCAACCACGAATGACGGCAGTGGAAAGCCCTTTTTCGTGCTGGCGTCGCATCACCCGTAGTTGAGAATATTCTCTCATCAGAGATTGTGCTATGTCCCATGTACCATCTGGGCTATTATCATCCACTACAATGAGTTCGTAGTTTCCTGGAATGAACTCATCTAGTAAATTATTAAGTATCCCGATTATTTTTTTGATATTTGCCGCCTCATTGTAAGTTGGAATAACTAGGGAAAAGAGAATTGGTTCTCCTATGCCCAAGCTTTGAGGTGGCAACTCAGAAATCCTTAACGGACCTGTAGGTTCTAATAAAAGTGAATTAGGTTGGATAATACTCATTGAAAAATGGTTATGGGGGCAACTAGTTTTCTCGATCTGTGGTGATGTGCGCCGGAACTGTTTTCTTAAGAGTTATTCTCTTATAATTTCTTCAAAAAATTCTATCTGCCGAAATTTTTGTGACTCTAGTGTTTGTTTATACAATCTTTGGAAGAAAGAATTTGAACATCTAGAAAACATAAGACTGCTGACCAACCTTTACGGATATCTTTATATAGGCAGAAAGTATTTTCTTAAAAATATGCCATGCTTTGAAAGCAAAAATGTTAGATGTCGTTTGCTGTTATTGACCTGTGACTACTGTAACTGTTGATGCTATCCTTGACCGTACCCTAATGGGGTATGACTTGTCTCCTGAAGAAGGACTGGTATTGTTGAAACAAACCGATCCGATTGCAATTGCTGCCATTCGCGCTACATCTGATAAATTGCGTCAACAGCAAGCAGGGGACATTGTTACCTACGTTATTAACCGCAATATCAACTTTACCAATATTTGCGAGCGTTATAAAATTGAAATCTTAAAAGGAGCGTTAAAACAACTTAAAAAATTATCGCCAGAAATTCAAGAACGCATACAATTTAAAATTGATGATTTAGCTACAGAACCCCGTCCTAACAGGGTAAACTTAAAGCACCTCTAGGACAGGAACTCGTACCCAACTCCTGAACCACTTTGCGGTAAACATCATCAAACTTGTAAAAGTGCAAATCGTTATCAGAAACCACAACAAAACTGGTAGCAAAGCCTTGAGCTTGAGCATCAAGGATAGCGAGACGGGACATAAAAGTTTTACCACAGCCGTAGCCACCGCGTAAAAACTTAAAAACACCTTCACCATTCGCTGCTAATTGGAATTGACGGTGAATTTCCGTTCGCTGTCTATCAATACCGACAGCAAAAGCCTCCAACCCTCGTTCTGGAACAACACCGGAGCGAAGACGCTCAAAGATATGCTCAATATCTCGTTCGCTGATTGCCATAGTTTTTTTAATTAATACGTTTACTTTTATAACCTGAGTTGGGGATAAGGAAAGGGGCAGGTAGTAAGCTGAAAATAACATCAGCGCATTATGAAGCGTAAAAATACATTTTTTACAAGCGCTGATTTTGAGATTATATTATGACTTTCTTGATAGACAGAATAAGCGTCATGGGTTGCGTGGGCGAAGGAGAAAACCCGTAATGCTGGTAGAATTGCTTAGCTTCTTCCGATATGGCATGTACGACTATTCCACGAATGCCTAGTATCTCTGCCGCCTGCATTGTACGAAGTACCGCATCCTGTAGTAACGCCGCGCCTAACCCCTGTCCTTTCCATGAGGTATCTACTCCAAGCCTTCCAAGAACGGCTACGGGTATGGGGTCGGGCATATTCCGTCTTATAGGCGATGGCGCGTGTGAGAGCGCCAATGCGCCAGAGGAAAGGCAATAGTAAGCAATCACTTTTTCCCCATCCGTTACAACATAGGTACGTGATGCATTGTTCTTCTGATTGGCAACAGCGCGGCGTTTTAACCAGTCATTCAGGCTGGCTACTCCGCAATCAAAGTCATCCAATACGTGAGTATCCGCAAGAGGTACAGGGGCTTGAAGGGTCATCTATCCCCACGGCTTGTTAACATTCATCAAGCGTTCAAACCCTTCATTGCAGGGCGGGCTATCCAGAACATTCAGAAAATGCTGATAGGTTTCTTCGTCCACTCGCACAAAGGTCTGGTCAAGCAGCGTATCTTCCGCCGCTCGCCGCGCAGCATCAATCATAAAGTCCGAACGTGATTTGCTTTGCGCTTTTGCTGCTCGGTCAATAAGCGTCCGCACATCCTTACGGATACGCAGATTGACGGCGCAAGTAGGAATATCAGGGTTGCGCTGGGGCTGCATAATGTTCTCCTTTGTCTTGTACCTTAGCATGGAACTGCCAGATACACAATGTGTATCTTTATTATAAAATTACCCAAACGACCATTTTTGAGAATACATTAATTTCTTAATTTTGCTTGACATAACGCTTACCTTGACCGATCGTTTCAATCCTGACTGAAACCATCACTACCTGCTAAAACTGCGGTAATTGGACTTAATTGATTCCATTGCCCATCCGTCCAAGACAATAAGCTTCACCGACTCGATTAACTGTTTGTTGCCTAGTTTGCATGGACTGCTGATAATAATCAAGTGCGATCGCATATTGTTCTTGCTCGAAGTAAATATTACCCAAACTATCAAAGAGCAGATGCTAGCTTAGACAGGTTGCCGCTCGCTTTAGAGACATCGAGTCCCTGCTGACAGAACTCAATTGCTTCTTCATATTGTTTCAGTAAACGAAAATTATTGCCTAAATTAATTAAAACTTGGGCAACCAATTCTACATCACCTAATATAAGTGTGTGACTTTCATCCTTTATCCTTGATACTTCAGCCTTTCTGTACTAGCTACTTACTGAAGGATGGCGAGCAGTATCAATCATAGTTAACCAAGTGGTGTACCCAACAATTCCATCATTGTTCAAGTCATTGTGCTTCTTCTGAAAAGTCGCGACTGCTACTGCAGTAGAAGAACCATAAACACCATCGATCGCACCAGTGTAGTAGCCTTGCTGTTTCAAAAACGCTTGAACATCTCTAACTGCAGGTCCCTTACTACCAATTTGCAATTTTGGGGCTGATTCTGCTGAATATTGGCTGATATCGCTGATAGGTACCAATGCTCTACTCCGGTCGGCATGAATGAGTGCTGTCCACGTCCGTTGATTAACAGCGCCGCTTACAGGCAAGTTTTTCGAGCGCTGAAAACTAGCGACAGCTGAAGATGTCCTCGAACCATATACACTATCAATAGGACCGTAGTAGAATCCTAAATCCTTAAGAAAAAGTTGAACATCTTTTACTGCTGGAATTGCAAAACCGCGTACTAGTAATGGTGCGGTTTCGGGTGAGTATTCATTGAGATTACCATCAGCAGATACAGTTAAAGGGGCTTGAGTCACTGCGGGTTGACTTGCAAAGGGTAAAGCAGCAAATGAAAGTGCTGAGAAAACACCAACTGATAACAAGCCTGACCGGATAGATTTAATCTTCTTCATGTTCATAAACTGCTCCTGCAAATACAAACAAAATAGTCGCCTAGCTTCAAGTGAGTTATACAGAAGCTATCAATATATGTTTGCTACACATAGTGAACGACTATTTATTTGAAGCTATAAAAGGTAACTTCCTCTTTTATTTTGATAAATGGTAACCAAACACCACAAATTTATGCGAATCTGATATGTCAAATCATCAAATTCAGACTTTTAGCCTTATCATGATTTAATTATATGTTAATGTAGTTACGGAACTTTAACCTGGCTCATAGGTCAGAGTTGATAGGTGCCAAATTTCTAACTAGGGAAATAATTGCTGACGCATCATTGAGGGGTGGGCATGACTGGTACAAAAAGGCTGTTCGCGTAGCGTCTGAGGAGGAGAAGTATGAAGGCTAAAGGCATCAAACATAGTTTTGTTTCTTACACACCATTCCAAAGATCCGTGGATTCTTGATGAGATTTTCAGCCCCGATAGCAAAACTCTTGTCTCTGCAAGTTGAGCCAAGCACACATATTTCCGCTGTTAAGAGTTTTGTAAAATAACTTAAACATTTTTATCAGCAGCTCAATTAAAAGGCTATATGACCGTAAATTTACAACCAGGAAATCGCTTTATAGACGCCGAACTGCCAAATCACAAAAATGAACTGGTGAAGCTTTCCGATTTCACTCAACCCAGCCTAATGGATCGCCACATGGGTTTTACTGACGGCTACCCCTTGATTGTTGTCTTCTATCGAGGCTTCTTTTGTCCTAGAGATCGAGAACAACTTTCTCAGTTGGTACAGTTTCAAAACGAATTGGCAGTCAATTACGGCTCCTTAGTCACAATTAGTGTCGATCCACCTCTAGTACAAGCTGCTTTCCGGGCAGGATTGGGAGCGCAATGGTCGTTTCTATGTGACGAGAAACGAGAACTGATTAAGCGAATTAATATTTTGGATAGCACGGAAGGCGAGTATGCCTATCGCCCTCAACCGTATACCTTTATTTTGCGTCCCGATTTAACCATCTACAAAATTTACAACGGCTGGTTCTTTGTGGGGCGACCTACTGTTGAAGAATTGCGGCATGATTTGCGGGCAATTATGGAGACGCGTTCGGATTACCGCTACGAAGCTTACGATACCGACCAAGTCAAACAAGTTCGCATCCCCCAACAAGAATGGTTGAATGGTGTCCCACCATTGGGAGCCAATGGACGAAGAGTGGTGCAAGGTGTTGTACGTTGGTTCGATATCAAAACGGGCAATGGCATGATTACTAGAAATGATGGTGAGGATGTCTTCTTCAACTTCACTGCTATTCCAGGAGAAGGTTACCGCACCATATCAGCTGGTACGACTGTCAAATTTGAGTTAGTTCAAAGCAAGTTTGGTTGGGTGGCTCGCAACGTGCGATCGATATAGCGTCTTTTCTACAGAGAATACTTTGCATCTTTTTTTATGCAAGCGATACGGATGGGTGTCCGTTTCATGCGGGCATTACGGTGGGGACTACGTGGTAAAGATGGACCATTTGAAATCACTTGATTACACACCTTTACAGTTAGGCGTGCATCGAAGCACGAGTGCAAACGAACGCTAAAAAATAGTACAAATTTTCTATAAGCAGATATAGTTTGTTATGTCGATCGCATAGAAGAATTAGGTAGTATACGATTTCAATGTATTTTCAAAAAATGCAGGATTAGATAAGTAAAGAGGAAGGTTTTACGTTGGATTGGGAGTTGTGAGGGAATCCGATCGTGAATCAAATAACTCACAATTGAAACCTTTTGGGCGTTTCAACATCGATCGCCTGTGTCGTTGTATTTTCGATCCACTGATTGACAGCACTCACAACCTCAAAGAAGTATCGAGATGGGGTGGTAGCAAATTTTGAGAGAATTAAAGCGATCGCCCAAGTTGTTAATGAGTTCCCTTTGCCGGATAATATCGAAGCAGCCCCCGTATTTGAACCATGAATTTAGAACAAAATGATGCTGTGGCGATCGCAACTGCTGTGCGAGACACTAAAGTTAGCGCAGTGGAAGTGGTCAAAGCATCTCTAGAAAGAATTTCAGCCCGAGATGGGGAACTCAACTGTTTTACAGCTGTCACTGCTGAAACTGCTTTGGATGATGCAGAACGAATTGACTCTGAAGTGTCTCAAGGTCGTTACCCTGGTTCTTTGGCTGGAGTTCCTTTTGCTGTCAAAAACTTGTTTGATATCGCTGGTTTGACAACTCTTGCAGGTGCGAAAATTAACTCCGAAAATCCAACAGCAACCCAAGATGCAACAGCAGTGGCGAGGTTGAAACAAGCGGGTGCTGTCTTGGTGGGTGCTTTGAATATGGATGAGTACGCCTATGGGTTTGTCACGGAAAACTCACACTATGGTATTACTCACAACCCTCACGATGTAACACGGGTTGCAGGTGGTTCCTCGGGTGGTTCGGCAGCAGCGGTAGCGGCTGGGTTAGTTCCCCTGACTTTAGGTTCTGATACTAACGGTTCTATCCGCGTACCTGCGGCATTGTGTGGCGTTTTTGGGTTAAAACCAACTTACGGACGCTTATCTCGTACTGGTGTTGCTTTATTTTCCAGCAGTTTAGACCACATTGGTTCGTTTGCTCGTTCCGTAAGGGATATTGCTACGGTATTTGACGTATTGCAGGGAGAAGACAATCGAGACCCGGTCTGTACGAATCGCCCGCCTGAGTTATGTTTGTCACAAATAAACCGAGGTATTGAGGGTTTGCGAATCGCCATTGCGGGTGATTATTTTGTCAAAGGGGCTAGCCCGGAAGCGTTGGCAGCAGTACAAAAGATTGCCAATGCTTTGCATAGTAATGAGTATATTTCAATACCTGAAGTTCATCGTGCTAGGGCGGCAGCATTTGTGATTACAGCTTGTGAGGGAGCGAACTTACACTTGGAGAAATTGCGATCCCGCCCACAAGATTTCGATCTGGCCACACGCGATCGCTTTCTTGCTGGTGCCTTAATACCTAGTAGTTGGTACATACAAGCGCAGCGATTTAGGAGATGGTATAGAGACAAAGTGCGAGAAATCTTTCAAAACGTAGATATTATTCTTGCACCATCTACGCCAATTTCTGCACCTTTGATTGGTCAACAAAGTATGATTGTAGATGGAGAAGAAATTCTTGTCCGTCCCCATCTAGGTTTATTTACTCAACCACTATCTTTTATTGGCTTACCTGCTTTATCTGTTCCTATCCAGAGTTCAAATGCTTTACCTTTAGGTGTACAGTTGGTAGCCGCACCTTATAATGAAGCGCTCATTTTACGGGTTGCTTCGGTCTTGGAGACAGAGGGCTTGATATCAGCACCCGTTAAATAAAAAATCATGCTATTCCACCAAACCGTGCTTAATGGCGTAACGTACCAATTCAGCTCGGTTGCTAGTTGCTGTTTTTCTCAATAAACTGCTAACGTACTTTTCCACAGTTCTAGGGCTAAGGTGCAACTGTTGACCCATTTCAGCATTAGAAAGACCGTGAGTTAGAAGCTCTAACACTTCCTGTTCTCTTGAGGTTAAATCGGAAAATATTTGCGATTTTTGAAGGTCTGTAGTTTGTGGATAATGAATGTCAAGGGATTTTGTTGGCACGGAACTGCCCAAATTTTCTTGATGAGAAAAACGATACTCAGATTGAATGATTTGCGATCGCTCCAAGAGATTGCGAATCGCTGCTGCTAGCTCTTCTAGCTCAAAAGGCTTGGGCAAGTAGAGATCGCATCCCGACTGGTAACCCAAGATTCTTTCTTGAGTCTTTGTTCGTGCTGTCAGTAAAATTACAGGAAGCAATCGGAAAGCGGGTTGCTGACGAACCCGCCGCACGAGTTCATAACCGTTCATTCGTGGCATGACAATATCAGTGACTATCAAATCAGGATGGTATTCTTCTACCATCCCCAAAGCCTCTTGACCGTCATTTGCCGTAATTACAGAGTAGCCAGACAGTTCAAGATAATCACTGATAGACAGACGAGTGCCCAGATCGTCATCCACTACAAGGATCGTCAAGGGCATGGACAGTACACCCCTAGCATTTTTTACCAAGAAATTTGCTCGCTCAAGCACTATCAATAAACTCAGGTAAAAATAGTACTCCTATGTTTCATACTATGACAGGATTGTAGTTAATAACTTCCCAATAGTGGATTTACTGGGTTCAACTTAAATCCTCAAGGTAGGTTCACACCGTTGTAAGCACTACCAGCCAACTACACTTTGCAGCCTCTTTTTCTGTATAAGTCATGACATCTATGAAAATCAACAGTCAAAACTGCTTGATATTATCAGGATATCTCTTAGCCTCTTAAAATTCAACGAGTTGGCAACGGAAGCCCGTCCCCCTGCATATGTAGTTATACTAACCTCTGGGATACCCGTTTTTACTTATAAAGGTAGATTCACTTTTGAGGGTATTTGGTCAACACAATTATGCAACACGGGATTTTTATTTAACAAACAATCTTTAAAGACAAATTGTTTAGCTAACTACAAAACCTAGCAGTGTAGCTATTTTAGCAGATCAACAAACCAAGTCGGCTCTTGAAGTTGAAGCAATTTGCTCCTTAACCCCAATCAGGATGAGTGGTTGAGCGTACAATGTATGTTGAGTAGTAGGACACGGATTACTTGTAACTCAACAATAGGATTTCACCTACCACATCTATAATTGAATTTGATTTGTTTTTCAAAGCACACTTGGATAACCAATTATGACAGGAAAAGGACAGGGATTCGGTTTCGGCTTGGGCAAAATGAAAGAACTGGCTGAAGCCTTTAAAAAAGCTCAACAGGTTCAAGAAGGGGCAAAGCGACTTCAAGAAGAATTAGAGCAAATGGAGATTCAAGGAGAATCTGGCGGAGGTCTGGTTAAGGTCATTGTCAGTGGGAACCAAGAACCCAAGCGAGTGGAAATTTCTCCAGACGCTATCGGTGAAGGAGCAGAGGTACTTTCCGATCTGGTAACTGCGGCAATGAAGGACGCGTATTACAAATCTACGGCAACAATGCGCGATCGCATGGAAGAATTAACCAGTGGGTTGGAGCTTCCTGGATTTCAATAAATCGTCATTTGTCATTTGTCGTTTGTCATAAGTTTTATGCTAATGACAAAGGACTAATGACTAGTGACTATGACATTTATGCCCTACAAGCTGCTGTTTGTCTGCCTGGGAAACATTTGTCGCTCACCATCGGCAGAAAATATCATGAATCATCTGATTGAGAAGCGAGGATTGAGCGCTCGCATTATCTGCGACTCTGCTGGTACATCTAGTTATCACATTGGGAGTCCACCCGATTCTCGGATGAGTGCTGCGGCTTTTCAAAAGTTACAAATTAAACTACGTGGTAGAGCCCGACAGTTTCAAAAGTCAGACTTTGACAATTTTGACTTAATACTGGCGATGGATCGAGAGAATTATGAGGATATCCTTTCTCTTGATAGAACTGGAAAATATCACCAAAAAGTTCACTTGATATGTGACTTCTGCTCTAGGCATACTCTTAAAGAAGTTCCAGATCCCTACTATGGTGGTGTAGAGGGATTTAATCAAGTGATTGATTTGCTTGTTGATGCTTGTGAAGGTTTGCTAAAACACGTGAGCGAATCAGTCACGAGTGGTCAGTAAACAGTTATCAGTTAACCGATAGCTGTTAAGAATGAATTCCCCCTTTCTTAATCAAAGAAGGGGGATTAATAACTTAGAGTGCATTGAATGAGCTTGGTTTAACCAGCAGCTTGAAATTCACCGATCATTTTGACTTCTGGTTCTAGGAGGATAGACCAGCGATCTTGTACCCGCTGCTGAACGTGACGGATAAGATTAAAAATATCCCAAGCACTTGCTCCGCCGCAATTAACGATAAAATTAGCATGGCGTTGTGCAACTTGCGCCTTACCAATTTGGTAGCCTTTAAGACCAGTTTGTTCAATTAACCAACCAGCAGCATGAGGTTTGGGATTGCGGAATACACTGCCACAGCTTGGTAAGTGATAGGGTTGGGTATTTAACCGATGCTGCTTGTGTTGTTTAGTTGTTGCCACAACATATGCTGGATCGGCTCCGGGCTGTAATTGAAAAGTCGCTTGAGTAACTATTTTATTGTTTCCTTGTAGTATTGAGGTACGATAAGCGTAACCCAATTGTTCGCGAGTAAGAGTTTCCAAAGACCCATCAGGCAGAAGTACTTCAACACTAGTTAAGATGTCTGCGATACAGTTGTTGTGTGCTCCTGCATTCATAACAACAGCACCACCCACAGTTCCTGGACTACCAACAGCCCGTATAACCACGGTTATCCGGGTTTGCTCAAGCATGTACTCGACACTTGCCTTAAAGAATATATTCATAAAGCTGTCGGGCTTTGTGGTGTTTCGGCAGGATCCTTTGGCGGTACGCGGGTTATCCAAAACCTTTTGCCCGTGATGCGTGAGTTGGGGCTAATGACGATTTTCTATGACCTGAATTTTAGCGATGTTCAAACTTTATTTGATGAATCTGGTCATTTGATTGACAAAGAGACTTATGTTCGCCGTCTGGAACGGTTCATGCATGAGTTGGTTTGGATGTCAACGATACTTAGGTATGGGCGGCAAGAAGTCAAGGTGTAAAAAAAAGACAATATTGAACACATAGATTCTGCTGTAATGCACAAAACAGGACTGATTATGACAAATCCAACCCAAGAAGAAATCAGATTAGAAGCAGCCCGGAATAATCAAGCAAAATGGCGTAAGTGGGGACCTTATTTAAGCGATCGCCAATGGGGAACGGTGCGAGAAGACTACAGCCCCAACGGCTCGGCTTGGGACTACTTCACCCATGACCATGCTCGTTCCCGTGCCTATCGCTGGGGTGAAGATGGCATAGCAGGAATTTCTGACGAACAACAACAGTTGTGTTTTGCGATCGCTCTCTGGAATGGCGAAGACCCAATTCTCAAAGAAAGATTCTTTGGTCTGACTGGAAGTGAAGGAAATCATGGGGAAGATGTTAAGGAATATTACTTTTACCTTGACAATACGCCCACCCATTCCTATATGAAAATGCTTTATAAATATCCACAAAAAGCATTTCCTTACTCTCAACTAGTTGCAGAAAATCAACGCCGCAGCCGCCAAGAACCAGAATTTGAACTACTAGATACAGGCATCTTCGATGAAAACCGTTACTTTGACGTATTCGTGGAATATGCTAAAAATTCTGCTGAAGATATTCTGATTCAAATTCAAGTTGTAAATCGGGGACCGGAATCAAAGACCCTGCATTTATTGCCTACTCTTTGGTTTAGAAATACTTGGTCTTGGGATAGAGAGGCAATTAAACCTATACTTCAAGAAACCAAGTCCGAGTGTTGCCAGAATATCATAGAAGTTGCCCATCCATCTTTAGGGAAAAAGTGGATGTACTTTGAAGGCGAAACAGAGTTGTTATTTACGGAAAACGAAACAAACACCGAAAAACTGTATGACTTTCCCAATACTTCTGCCCATGTAAAAGATGGCATTAACGAATATATCATACATGGTAGACAAGAAGCAATTAATCCAGAGAAAATAGGGACAAAAGTAGCGATAAACTATGCATTAAATATTAATGCTGGTGAAACTAAAACTGTACGATTGCGATTAACTGATGCATCCAATTTAGTTGAACCTTTTGCCAAAGACTTCGAGGCAATCTTTGCTCTTCGCAAACAAGAAGCGGATAAATTTTATCAAAATCTAACTCCCTTCTCACTGAGCGAAGATATGCGAAATGTACAGCGACAAGCCTTTGCCGGAATGTTGTGGACTAAACAATTTTATTACTATGATGTGGAAAAATGGTTGAAAGGTGATTCCGCTACTCCGCCACAAGAACGTAAATATGGCAGAAATCGCGAATGGTTTCACCTCAACAATCAAGATATTCTGTCTATGCCTGATAAATGGGAGTATCCCTGGTTTGCTGCTTGGGATTTGGCATTTCACTGT
Source organism: Scytonema sp. NUACC21 (assembly GCF_054684315.1). Taxonomy (NCBI): domain Bacteria; kingdom Bacillati; phylum Cyanobacteriota; class Cyanophyceae; order Nostocales; family Scytonemataceae; genus Scytonema; species Scytonema sp. NUACC21. The sequence continues at coordinate 32,667 of NZ_BAAFZH010000043.1, forward strand.
ATTCCTTTGGCAATGATTGACCCTGATTTTGCCAAGAATCAATTAGATATTTTAACGCGGGAGTGGTATATGCATCCTAATGGGCAAATTCCCGCTTATGAATGGAACTTTAGCGATGTGAATCCTCCCGTTCATGCCTGGGCAACTTGGCGTGTCTACAAAATTGAACAGAAGATATACGGACGCAGCGATCGACAGTTTTTAGAACGGGTATTTCAGAAGCTGTTGCTAAATTTCACGTGGTGGGTAAATCGCAAGGATGTTGAAGGAAATAACGTTTTTCAAGGAGGATTCTTAGGATTAGATAATATCGGTGTCTTTGACCGCAGCGCAACACTACCTACAGGTGGACACATCAACCAATCTGATGGTACAAGTTGGATGGGGATGTATTGCTTGAATATGCTAACAATAGCTTTAGAACTGGCAAAAACTAACCCCGTTTATGAAGACATTGCCACCAAATTCTTTGAGCATTTCCTTTACATTGCCGATGCCATGAATCATATTGGCGAGGAAAAAACCAGTTTGTGGAATGAAGAGGATGGTTTTTTCTATGATGTGCTGCATTTACCTGAAGACGAAATTACGTTAAAAGTCAGGTCAATAGTAGGGCTCATTCCCCTATTTGCTATTGAAACCATTGAACCAGATACCTTAAAAGTACTTCCTGCTTTTAAACAGAGACTGGAATGGTTTATAGAGAACCGTCCCGATCTGCGGCGGAATGTAGCTTGTATGGAAACAAAAGGTATAGGTGCTAGAAGATTACTGGCAATTGTTTCCAAAGATAAGTTGCGGAAGGTTCTACAAAAGATGTTAGATGAAAACGAGTTTTTTGGACCTTACGGTATCCGGGCGCTTTCTAAATACCATGCCGAACATCCCTATAGGTTTGATGTCAACGGTTCGCAATTTCGAGTCGATTACGAACCTGCTGAATCCAGTACTGGTTTGTTTGGTGGGAATTCTAACTGGCGCGGTCCCGTTTGGTTTCCGGTAAATTTTCTCCTCGTTGAATCCCTACAAAAGTTTCATTACTACTTAGGAGACGATTTTAAAGTAGAATGCCCAATGGGTTCCGGTCAAATGATGACTCTTTGGGAAATTGCGTCTGAATTATCGCAACGGCTTATCCGGATTTTCTTAAGAAATTCCTCTGGCCAACGACCTGCTTATGGTGGAACTGAAAAATTTCAAACAGACCCTTATTGGCGAGATTTAATTCTGTTCTCTGAATACTTCCACGGCGATAACGGTGCAGGAATTGGCGCAAGTCATCAAACCGGTTGGACGGGTTTAGTTGCCAAACTCATTCAGCAATTTGGTGAGTATGAAGTACAACATCAGGAACCAGAGATAGAGAAGGACTGCCCACCTACCTCGCCCACTTAAGGGTGCAAGATGTCAGTATAAATATTACACCTTGATAGGGACAAGCTTAATGGGTGGCGAACTCAGTAAATTGGCGCATATAAGGGGAGTGAAACGCCAAAACTATATCTTCTTTAGGCACACCTTGTTCGAGCAGTAGTGTAGCAATACCGACCTCAGTACCATCATGCTGAATCCAGATTTTGCCGTTTTTGATATCCAGGTGTATACTGCATCCATGTGTCCGACTATTACCGCGCCAGCCCGTATGAAGTAAAAGGTAGTGGTCACGTTCAGTATCCAAAACGGCTTGTGTCTCGATTTCCTCTTGCGCCAATCGTCGAGAAGCTCGTTCTAAAATTAATTGTTGAATGATTTGACGATATTGTTCTACAGCCATTGAACAATTACCTCCTGTTTCTCATTATAAACATCTTATTCCTGGCTCACCAGATCGCATTCTATTTACCCAAAACTCCTCAAACATCCTTATTAAAGGAGCTTTGTGACTGGAAAGAACAATTAAATTAAAATTAAAACTATAATCAAAACAGTGAAAAATATTAGAAAATTTTGGAGAAATATAGATCCCTTCTCATTACAATTCCGCCTAAAAATTGGCATGGCTGCATTTTCTACTTTGATATTAGGTAGCGTCTTTATATGGACGAGTTGGAAAATGCAGCAAATTTTGATTGATAGTCACAAACAAAACATAGAACAAATAGCCCAGCGTTTGCCGCAGGATGTGCAACTTTATAGTGAAATGATGCAACCTGAAACCGGGTTGCACAAGGCTGTTAAAAATTTAGAAAGCACCAATACATTTTTATGGATTAAAAGCCCAGATCGGAAAATCTTGGCACAATCTACTAATTTAAATTTGTTATCTAAGTCTGTGGTCGCTGAGTTAATGTCTTTAACTCAGATGCCGCTGAAAGCGCAAGTCTACAAAATTGGTAAAAACTACTTTATTTTATCTGAGAATTCTGTACAGGTCGAAGGTCAGGTACTCGGTAATTTATTTGTGGTGAAGAATATTACCCGCGAACAGTCAATGTTTGTGGTCATGGTACAAAACCTGGGTATTACTAGTGTTTTGGCAATTATTGCCCTCACAGTCGCGATCGCATTTTATATCAAGAATTCTCTGCAACCTCTACGCCAGCTCAATCAAATGACTGCCGTTATTTGTCCAGAAGATTTAGGAGAAGCACAACTCTATCTTAATAATGCACCCAGTGAAGTCAAAGAATTAGCTCAAACCTTAAATATGCTGTTATCTCGCCTTTCCCAATCCAGGGAACAAGAGCGAGAATTTGTGAGTAATGTTTCTCACGAACTACGTACACCCTTGACTATTGTACATGGTTACTTGCAAAGCGTCTTGCGACGGCAGAACAACTTAACTCGGGGAACTCGCTGGTTATGAGGTGCGAGAATACTTGCTTGAAAAGTGGGGCAGGAAGTGCGCTTACTGCGACAAACAAGGAGTACCACTTCAGATTGAGCATATCCACCCCAAGGCAAAAGGAGGTAGCAACAGAGTCAGTAACCTAACCTTATCTTGCGAACGATGTAACACTAAGAAAGGAACTAAGTTTATAGACGAGTTTCTCAAAAAGGATGGTTCTAGGTTAGGAAAAATTCAACGACAAGCCAAGCAGCCATTAAAAGATGCAGCCGCAGTCAATGCAACTCGTTGGGAATTATTTCGCACCTTAAAAAACATCTTACCCACCACAATGGGAACGGGTGGACAAACCAAATACAACCGAACAAGACTTGAATTACCCAAGCAACACTGGATTGATGCGGCTTGTGTTGGAGATGTCGAAACAATTCAGTTACTAACCCAACAACCATTACACATCAAGTGTGCTGGTTGGGGAACACGCCAAATGTGTGGTACTGACCGCTATGGATTCCCAACTCGACATCGAGAGCACAAACAAGTTCATTTTGGTTTCAAAACTGGCGACATTGTCAAAGCTGTTGTACTTTCCGGGAAAAAGGTAGGTCAGTATGTTGGTCGCGTGTTGTGTCGTAAAACTGGCAGTTTTGATATTGCAACTAAAAGTGGACGTGTTGCAGGAATTAGTTACAAGTTTTGTACATCAATTCATCTTAAGGACGGTTACTCCTATGGGTTTTAGGATATTAAGACGGCGAATAAATTCGCCCGTGGCTTCCTCCCCATGTTTAGAAAACAGGGGCTTCCGCCACAAGGAGGTTCGGTGAGAAATCCGGGTTTTCCTTTTCTATTTCAGAACCAGTTCATCAAGAGAACATCCAAAATGGAGAGGGTTGCGAATTAATTGAGAGCTTGAGATTTTATTGTCAAAGGAACGATAGACTATTTTGTCAAAGAAAAGAGAGCCTTTATATACGTTGCTAAACATAAATTTCAATCCAGAAAATAGAAACTCTGGAATAGAATTGTTTCCAAATTTAATAGACTCAAGAACAGGTATCATTGACTTATGGTGCCCCGGATCGTTAAAGACAAGACATAAGCTATTGAAGATTAAATATTCTTCAGTGAGTTGGTCAAACCCTAAAAAAGGAGCCCTTTTTCGTTCTGCGATATACTTTAATGTTTGTGCTGCTGCTACAAATTCTTGCACTTTCTGAATTAACTGCTCTTCAGTCAACATATCGCAGTTTAACCAGGATATGTAGCTAATCCAAGTGTTGCTAAACTTAATTGCACTTAGTGAGAAATCAGCTTGCAGTTGTTTGAAAAAACACACAATTTCTGCTTCAGATAAAACGGGGCACGTGTTGCCCTTCACTGGAAAAACTTCATCTAAACTGACTGTTTCTTTAGGACAATGCAATGTTGTAATAGCTTGAGAAAACCAGGAACCTAAACGATCTTGTGTTTCTACCGCCGATGGTTGGGGTCTAATAATTTTATCGTCTCCAGTTTCGGAATCAGCAATAAAGAGAAATCCTTTTTGCCTTAGATTATTAGATATATGCATTTCATAGTCTTGAAATCTTTTAAGGTGGAATATTTTCATAATCCTGTCTCCTGAGTTTTTTTATAAAAAGGTATGACAGTCCATTCCTACAGATGTCTTGCATCCGTTTGACAATTGCACTCTATTAGGTAATATTGCTCAATTAGTGCTGTTCAGTTTTTAAATTAATAGGAAAATGTGAGGAAGTTGTGAGCTTGGATTGAGATGAAAAATTCCATACGTAGGTTGGGTTGAGGAACGAAACCCAACACAAGCCAGCCTCAAAATCGAAATCACGTGGGTTGCGTTGAAGAACCAAACCCAACACTCAAAATCGAAATCACATGGGTTGCGTTGAAGAAACAAACCCAAAATTATCACGGCTTGTGTTGGGTTTCGCTGGCGCTCAACCCAACCTACATCAATTAATCAAAATCTGTAGGCAAATCTGGATTGCGATAATGCTCATAAAGACGGGTAATCTGAGCGGGGGTCACACGTCCAAGAGATAATTCTGGAATGCCATCCTCAGGAAAAAATCCTACTTCTTCCGTTTCAATACTGGCTGATGGAGTACCACCAACAAGTTCGCAAAGAAAAAACAGCTTGTAGACGTAATTTGGATGGGGTGGGTGTCCGTGTCTGTTTCTGTCATAAACAGCAAGTAACTTGACAGCACGAGTGAGATAGCCTGATTCTTCAAAAATTTCTTTCACAGCAGCTTCACTGGGCGATTCTCCAACATCAGCCCATCCACCGGGAAGCGTCCAACAACCGTCTTCTCTTTCTTTCACCAGCAATATGGTATCATCGCGAAACACGACACCCCGCACGTCAACTTTGGGGGTTGCGTATCCCACTTCACGAGAGAATAAATCCAGAATGTAGCTGGGTTCGACATTTGAGTGAGTTGCTAGGATTTCAGCTGCGATCGCCCGTATTGATTTAAACCGTTCGATATCATAAGGATTCTCAGAATAGGTAAGACCTGTTTGAGCGATCGCTTGCAGTTTTTGTGCCCATGCCAGCCATTTCATAAGTGCTTGTAAGTAGTTAGTAGTTATTGGTTAGTAGTATTTCCACTAACCACCAACTACTAACCACTATCAATTATCCGTGTTTACGCTTCATCTAGTGCAGCGATACCGGGTAATACCTTACCTTCGAGCAACTCCAAACTAGCGCCCCCACCAGTGGAGATGTGGCTCATTTGGTCGGCCAAACCAACCTTTTCCACCGCAGCAACAGAATCACCGCCACCGATGATGGTGGTTGCACCTGTTTTACCAATTTCAGCAAGAGTATGAGCGATCGCCTCAGTACCAACAGCAAACTTATCAAACTCAAACACACCCATTGGTCCGTTCCAAATAACCGACTTACAATCAGCAAGGGCTTCTTGGAAAACCTTTACAGACTCAGGACCGATATCCAAGCCCATCCAACCTTCAGGGATGTTTTCTACGCTGACGGTTTGCGAATTGGCATCAGCAGCGAATTTATCTGCAACCACCACATCTGTAGGAAGCAGGAAAGTCACGCCCTTTTCTTTTGCCTTAGCTTCCAAAGACCGTGCCAAATCCAGCTTGTCCTCTTCCACCAAAGACTTACCGACATTCAAACCACGAGCTTTAAAGAAGGTGAAAATCATACCACCACCTAAGAGAAGTTTGTCGCACTTCTCCAGAAGGGCTTCAATCACACCAATTTTGCTAGAAACCTTAGAACCGCCAATAATAGCCGCCAAAGGACGTTGGGGATTTTCAATGGCATTTTGCAGGTACTGCAATTCTTTTTCAATCAAATACCCAGCAACAGAGGGTTTCAAGTATTTTGTGACACCCTCAGTAGAAGCATGGGCACGGTGTGCTGTGCCAAAAGCATCATTGACATACAAATCCGCATTGGCAGCCAGTTTCTTAGCGAATTCAGGGTCATTTTGCTCCTCTTCCTTGTAAAAACGAACGTTTTCCAGTAAGAGAACCTGACCGTTTTGTAATTCCGCCACCTTAGCAGCAACATCATCGCCAATACAGTCATCAGTCTTAACGACTTCTTGCCCCAATAACTCAGACAGACGCTTGGCAACCGGAGTCAGGCGAAGTTTATCATCTACACCCTTGGGACGACCAAAATGGCTTGCTAGAATTACCTTAGCTCCCTTCTGCGTCAAATCTTGAATGGTTTGTAGAGCAGCCCGGATGCGAGTATCATCTGTGATGTTCCCGGCATCATCCAGAGGTACGTTAAAGTCAACACGCACTAGGGCGCGTTTACCAGACAAGTCTGCTGAAGACAAATTTGCCAAAGATTTCTTTGACACGACACGAACCTCCTGATTGCCTTTTTGATATGTTTTGATAAATAGTGCCATCCAGATTTTACCGACTCAGGGGGGCGGAGGTGAATCATAATGTTCAAAACTGTTTTATTTCCAATTGACCAAAGCCGGGAAGCACGCGAAGCAGCCGACATGGTTGTCAACATCGTGCAAAAGTACGGCAGTCGGTTGGTGCTGCTGAGTGTCGTTGAAGAAGTTGCAGATTCCGCTGGAGATGTGATGACTTCACCAGAGACAGTCGCCCAACTGCTAGAAAGCGCCAAATCACTGTTTTCTCAGCAAGGAATTCCAGCCGAAACCATTGAACGGCAAGGAAAACCAGCTTTTACCATCTGCGATGTGGCAGATGAAATAGAAGCTGATTTAATCATCATGGGCTGTCGCGGATTGGGATTAACGGACGAGGGATCGCAAGATAGCGTGACATCTCGCGTCATTAATCTTTCCCCTTGTCCCGTGCTGATTGTGCCCTAGGGGTTGACGAGCATCACTTTTTCTGTTGTTTGTGCGTCTACCTTAAAGCTGACTTTTCACGTCATGTAGAAAACCTAACCCCCCAACCCCCTTCCCTACAAGGGAAGGGGGAGAAATCAAAGCCTCTCTCCTTGTAGGGGAGGGAATGGAAATTAGTCATTAGTCATTAGTCATTAGTCATTAGTCATTTTATTGGTCATTTGTCTCGTACAAAAGACGAAAAACAAATGACACTCGTAAAAACGACTAAACTGTTACTGCACGTTTGTATGCTTCATCTAACACTTCCGAAAGTGTTGGGTGGGCGTGAACCAAATGAGCGAGGGTATGGACAGATTGACGGTTGGCAATTGCGGCTGAGGCTTCATGAATGATATCCGAAGCATGCATTCCAAAAATATGAACGCCTAAAACTTCGCCCGTATCTTTGCGATAGATCACCTTTGCTATGCCGTCCGCTTCACCTTCTGCCAATGCTTTGGAATTGCCTTTGAAGTAACTCTTGGTTGTTCCTACTTCAAATCCCTCTGCGCTACCCTGTTCCTTAGCTGCGGTTTCAGTCATCCCCACATAGCTAATTTCTGGGTGGGTAAACGCTGCTGCTGGAATGCTCCGATAATCTACTGTTTTACGACGCTCGCAAATATTTTCTACCGCTACGATACCTTGAGCAGAGGCAGCGTGTGCCAGCATCATCTTGCCATTCGCATCGCCAATTGCCCACAAATGTGGTACTGGTTCACCTGCTGACAGCACAGCCATACTGTCGTTCACCGGAATAAAATTCCGACGGTCAAGTTCCACTCCTACAGACTCTAAACCCAAGTTTTGCGTAGCCGGAATGCGCCCCGTAGCAACCAAGCAAGCATCTACCTCCAACACGTCTACGTCTTCTTTGGTTTTGAAGTTGGCCAACTCAATAACTACAGGTGAACCGGGAATCACTTTCTTAGCATATATTCCCACGTAGGTTTCAATATCACGGGGAGTAATCAGAACCCGTTCCGCAAGTTTGGCAATATCCCGGTCAAATCCCGGCATAAGCTGATCTAGGGCTTCTATCATAGTGATTTCACAGCCCAGCGCCGAGTAAATATCAGAAAACTCCAAGCCAATGTAACCACTGCCAATGATTGCTACCCAGTTTGGTAGCGATTCTAATTTCACGGCTTGGTCACTCGTGAAAACTGTTTTGCCATCTACTTGAATACCGGGAGGAACAAAGGGTACCGATCCGGGGGAAAGAATAACATCTTTGGCTGCGATCGTTTTTTCACCGCTGTCAGTTGTGACTATTACTTTTTGTATCCCCGCTACCTTACCCCAACCTCGAATGATATCGACCCCCAAACGCTTAAGGCTATTGGTCAGGTCACCTTGAATTTTAGCGACAAGATTGTTGGCATGGTCGGCAATTCCTTGTCTATCAAACTCAACGCTTCCTCCTAGTTGGATTCCCAGCGACTTGAGATGATGGGCATTGCGTAATTCCCGCACACGTCCAGATGCTGCCAACAGTGCTTTAGATGGAATACAGCCTCGGTTAACACAGGTGCCTCCCATGTCAGCCGCTTCGACAATAGCTGTTTTTAAACCGCAGCTAACGGCGTGTAAAGCAGCGCCGTGTCCGCCTACTCCAGCGCCTAAAATTACTAAATCGTAATCAAACCCTTGACTCACTTTACTTTCCCCGCGTGCATCGCCAACTTCATTTTTAACTGACCAAACAATCAGTGCAATTCTTAATTTTATGTTGTTGCTAAATCAAAAAGATGATTTAAGCTACTAGGGGATAGAATTTATGTCTTGTCTAGTATAGTGTAACATAAATTACTCATATTTATGAATATAGTAGCTTGTATTCCAATATTTTTAAAGGTTTATAATCATACAAGTTTTATGTGTGTTTTATTGAATACCTTTAGATGAAATATCTTCTATATGTAGAAAATATTCTCAGTCTAGAAGTATACTGATGAACTGCTAGGTTCCCAACTTGTTGAACGAGTCGGGAATGTAACCAAGCTTTAGTTAAGGGTAGGAGGGCTACGGTCACGCGTTTACATCGTATTAAGGTGGATGCTAATCTTCCAATTGCCTTATGGAACGGAAGTTTTCCTCGGCTCTAAGGGACGGGCTAGAGACCGAATAGCACTTCTTAGTGCCATTCGCTTCCTCGCCCGCCCTCTTATCTTTTAACAAAATTACTTGCGATTCCGCAGCCATTGACGGAATTCCTTCACTAACTCCAAATAATCTTTTTCCCCAACTTGTTCTAAAAACTGTACAATTTCTAGTAGCGGTAAATTTGGGAATGCCGAACTTTGCTCTGTTTTGACATATTCTTGGTCTTGAAGAATATAAATACTAAAATCTTCACCATCGTAACGCCAAATTTCTGCTATACCAATATCTGAATAAATTTGTAAGCGATTTTCAGAACTACTAGTGATATCAATTTCCACTGCTAAATCTGGCGGAGGATCTTGTTGTAAATCGCTCCTCTTTTTGCCGCGAATAATATCAATATTTTTCAGATAAAAACTTTCATCTGGTTCTGCTCCACTCAACTGTGGATACTTATAAGTGGTAGAACCAAATGGTTCAATTCTGATTTCTAATTCTTCAGCTATGGTTTCAACAAAGCGCCCCATTAAAGTCTTGTAACGTTCGTGTTCGGGAGAAGGAGCCAGAATTTCTAAATTTCCCCGGTTATAAGTTAGTCGAAGACGGCGATTTTTACTCAATTCATCAAGTAAAGTTTCATAGGTTTGCCAACTAATACCTGATAAATGAATAATTTCTTCCGGTTGAATAAAACTTTTTGTCGTCATATTTTACCTAAAATTAAAATGTTGATTATTTGCTTTACTATGGCAATAGACAACGACGCTGCTCTATGAGGATACTCTTTTTTCACTTAAATATCTATTTAAGAGCAGAAGACACAGAGGGTACAGAGGAAAGAAAGAGCAGAGACTTTCAGGGCTCAATTACGATGCTCGAATGAGGGTACCGAAAGACGGCTTTCCTAAAACGGTCTGGGCTAAATTTTCTGGAAGATTTCCATCAATAATCCAACAATCGATTCCCAGACTAGAAATAGCTAAAAACTCCTCTACTTTCTTTTTCATTCCACCAGTTACATCCACCGAGCGGCTAGAACCTAAGGCAGCTTCAATATGAGAATAGTTTCCTTTAGTAATAATAGGAATGACTTCTCCATTTTGGTCATGTACACCTGAATAGTCTCCAGCATTTATTAGTAATATTTTAAACTTTTCTTGAGCGGAAAAATATTTGGCTAATTCTGCTAACAAAGTGTCTGTAGAGAGGATAGTGCCACCGATTGCCTTGTCCAGAACAACATCACCAAAAACTAAAGGAATCAAATCGGCAGAAAGAATATTTTCTATAGGTGAAAAGTTGCTTTCAATAAGCTTTTTGTTCTGAGTTACTGCCATTGCTAGAGGCGATAGGCTAACCACTGGCAAACCAGCTTGCAAAAAAATCTTGGCTAGTAGCAGATTTAGATCTACAGCGTCCTGATGGACTAAGCAAAATCCTAATTTTTCAGAATTAGAGACAAAGCCTTCAATAGTGTTATACTTCTTAGCTGATTGGTGACCAAAAGAACCTGCTCCGTTGCCAATAATTAATTTTAAATTTGGATTTTGATTCCGTATGTAATGTATTTCTCCAGCCAATCGTTGCATCACTTCTGGTCGGGCAGTGTAAGGTTTGTCCTTATCTGTAATGAGAGACCCTCCTAGCTTTATTAATGCTAGATCCATAATGAAAGTTTTAGAAAGGTGGGATAATTACCCCTTTCCCCCTCTAAAATTACCAATTCTTGTAGGGTGGGCACTGCCCACCGTTCAGTGTTGTGCTGCATAGCCCTACCTACGTCTTTAGGTAATCTTCTAGCGGCAAGGGAGTAGCTTTGAAAAGCCTACCATGAAGGTAATACGAATCATTCTCTGTAAACTGAAACTTAATATTCCCTCAGCCTAGAAGACTTTTAAATAAAAAAATATTCAATTTCCTGTAAGTGAGATGGGCGTCTCGCCCGTCCTATCCGCTGGGCGGGCAAAAGGATCTTTACCGCATTCTTCTTAAAGAATTTAGGCTTCTTTAACCTCTTACCAATTGCCAAGACTGATGTTTTTACATACTGCAAGATTCCCGACTTCGCAAAAGTTGTCGAGCTCCTGACCAACCGGATAAAAATACCCGGATTTCTTATAAATTTTAAGAATAGAATAACTTTATTACAACTAAATACAAATATAATTTAAATTTTTTGGAGCATCAACCCTTGCCATTATTAATATCAAAATTTTCTATAGTTAGCACTTCTGAAGGTGAAGCTGTTACTATTCTCAAGTTAATATCAACTATAATTTTATTGCTTTCAAAACTAATATTAGCTTTCTTTACTAATAATTCGACTGGTACATCATCACTTAATTTGAATTGATTAGATGATGGAGTTTTATATCCTGCATCTTCTAGCCACTCAGCAATATTTCTCCAGTTCTCTACTTTTTGCTCGCATTTATCCACTAAGTTTTTAACATATTTATACAAAGTATTACAAAGGTCAACTTCAACACCTTTAGAATTTTTATTTAGCCTTAGTGGAGCAGCAGCATGGAATGCAACTCTAGCATGGTTTGGTGGTGGAG